>JACQII010000008.1 GCA_016198585.1 Candidatus Aenigmatarchaeota archaeon
GATCCGCGACCTTGCCGAACGGGTGGGCGAACTCGACAAGACCAGGTTCTACATCACCCAGTGCCACACCGGTGTCCGCAGCCTGCATGCTCAGCACTTCCTGCAAGAGAAGGGCTTCAAGGCCCGGTCGCTGGCAGGCGGCATCGAGCGGTGGGCGACCGAGATCGATCCCACGATCGGACACTACTGACCGGCGGTAGGGGGCGGCCTCTTTTTAAGTGGCGCGAGGCTAATAACCCCCTATGATGACCATCCACTGCCGTCCTGGAGAACTCTGGGTCGAGGACCAAGAGGACATCGAGCGACTCCAGAAGGCCGGCGTCGGCAGCCTCCGGGAGGGGAAGCTCTGGCTCACGATCGAAGAAGCCCTGTACTTGGTGGCGTTCCAGAACGCCACCTGCCAGGAAGGCGACCAGCGGCTAGGGTTCGGCGAGCTCGCGGCCCGGTTCCCGGAAAAACGGCTGTTCGTGCGCTACAATGCTTACCGGGACTGGAAGGACCGCGGCCTGGTCGTGGAGCGGGTCCGGTCTGTCCAGGGGAAGCAGCAGGCGAACCTCAAGCGTTACCCGACCCGCGGGCTGCGGCCTGAGAAGCTCGCCGCGACCGCGACCTGGTTCCCCGATGACCTGTTCGCCGTCATTGAAGATGAGGCGGTCGGCCGGCAGCTCTTCCAGGGCCTGTGGATCGGGCAGTACGGGATCTACAAGCAGGACCGCGGCTCGCTGCTCACCCTGGACTTCATGGAGACTGCGCTGCTCGCGAAGCACTTCCACCTCCCGGTCGTGGACGTGCGGACCGGCAAGAAGCTCAAGCATGGCGACCTGATCCGCCAGGCCGAGAAGCGGCGGCCATACGCCACGCAACTGTACGAGGTGTATGAGGATTGGCGGCTGCAGGGCTACGTGGTGAAGTCGGGCTTCAAGTTCGGATCGCATTTCCGGATCTACTTCCCTGGAGCCGCTCCGGGGAAGCTGGACTACACGCACTCCAAGCATGTGCTGCACGTGTTCCCCAAGCAGGAGCGGCTGTTGGTCTCGGAGTGGTCTCGCGCTGTTCGTGTGGCGCACGGCGTGCGGAAGACCTTCCTGCTCGGGATTCCCGAGCTCAAGGATGAAGACTACCAGGAAGCGGCCGCAGACTTCCTGGCCTACCGGCGGAAAAACGTGGGCGGCAACTGGGTCCGCGAGACCACGGGCGACCGGCCGCGCTATCTCATGGCCGCCCTGTCCGAGGAGGAGCACATTGGCGGGTTGGAGCTGGCCTCGCTGCTGAAGCGGGCGAACGACCTAGGACTCGAGCTGCTGCTGTCGATCACCGACCGGGAGACGGCGATCACCTACTACGTCCTCAAGCAGGTCGAGCTTCCCGGGTCGCGCTTCGCTTACTACGAGATCGAATGGATGAAGCCGTGAGCGGACGGTTTTCACCTTCGGGCCATGGGGGAACGCCCCGCGTCCGCATCCTGAGATATCCGTTTATATGCCACGTTCGCGAAGAGAGGGATAAGGAGCTTGTATGAGCCTGCTTGGACCGAGCGTCATCGACCAGCTGATGGGACCCAGCCTCGGGAGGCAACTGCTCGGATCTTCCGTGACTGAACGCCTTATGGCAGGCCTCGATGCCGCGCGGGACCCCTTTGTGCGGACCGGGTATGACCCTGGCCCGACCATGCGCCGGCAGCCGGGAAGCTCGGTGTGGCTTCATGATCCGGACACGGTCACGGCCTATGGCCGGCCCGAACCGACCGCCCATGAGCGGCTGCTCCGCGCCGAGGAGAGGTGGGAAGCATCCCGACGCGAGGCGGGTGTCGCGATGGTCGGCTCCGGGATGGGACCGCAGAGCGCCTGGGAGGAGCAGGCGCTTCACTATACCGAACGCGTGACCGGCCTGCGTTTTCCACTGCCTGTGCCTCCGGCTTCTTACAGCGGCGCTGCGTACCAGGAACCGGCAGCCAGGGGGTTCTTGTCGCCTGCTGGACCGCCGGAAGGCCGGAGCGCGCCAGACCTGCTGGTGGACCAGGCGGTTTCGGTCCCGCTCCTCCCTGATCCTACCCGCGTTCCCCAGAGCAGCGGGCCCTCGCCTGTCACACTCCCCAACCTCCTGCCGCCGATCGACATCACCGACCCCGCTCTTTTCCCGCAACCGTATCGGCGGCATGACGCGGTCCGTTACCCGGGGAACGACCTCTGGTTGAGGACACTGAAAGACGGGACTGAACTCATCGGCGAGATCGGCCTGGGCACGCACACCCACTTCGGAACGAGTTCGAGGACCGGACACTTCTTCGCCCAAGTCAAGGATGAGACAACCGGCAAGCACTACAAGGACCTGGGCTGGACCTGAAGCGCTGGCATCATAACGGCGTTATACTCCAGGGTGCAGGGATTTTAAGACCGGAACCAAGCGTTCTCCATGGACGCCTGCCTCCTTGACGCGGACTATGTCATCGAGGACAACCGGCCCGTGGTCAGGCTGTGGTGCGTGGACACGGCCGGGAAACCGCTGACTCTGCAGGACAGGAGCTTCCTCCCGTCCTTCTACGTCGAGCCGAAGGACGGCCGTTCTGCTGCCTTGGCGAAGCGCCTGGCGGCGGTCGAGGTCGAGGGCTACGTCCCCGAAGCTGTCGAAGAGGTGACGAGGACGCTGCTCGGGAAGGAGAAGCTGCTGCTCAAGGTCACGGTCCGGATTCCGATGGACGTGCCCAAGTTCCGCGACGCGGTCAAGGACTGGGACGAGGTGCGGGAGGCGTACGAGTACGACCTGCCCCTCGCCCGCCGCTACCTGATCGAGCGCGGGCTGGTGCCGCTGGGCTGGTTCGCGGTCCGCGACCACTCCCCTGGCCGCGCCCTGGCGCGGGACGCGTACCCGCCGCTGCGGGTCCTGGCGTTCGACATCGAGGTGATCGCCGGGGAGGTCGTGGCGATCGGGCTGGCCGGCACGGCAGGAACCAGGACAGTGATCGCGACCCGGAAAGCTGCCGGGACCGAGGCGGTCGCGAACGAGCGGGCCTTGCTCGAGCGTTTCCTCGCCCACGTCCGGGACCTGGACCCTGACCTGCTCGTGGGTTACAACTCTGATCAGTTCGACCTCGTCACCCTTGCCGGGAGGGCCGCAGTCCATGGACTCTCCCTCGGGCTGGGTCGGGACAGTGCGCCCCTCACCTTCGAACGGCGGGCCCGGTCAACCGCTGGCCGGCTGGTAGGCCGTATCCACCTCGACCTCTTCCCCTTCGTGGAACGGATCCTGGCGTCCTCGCTGCCGAGCGACGTGCTGACCCTCGACCAGGTCGCCCGGGAACTGATCGGCAGGGGCAAGGAGCCGGTCGCCTGGGAGGAGATCGAGCGGGCCTGGACGCGGGGAGACCCGAAGCCGCTCACCAGCCACTGCCTGCGGGACGCGGAGCTGACCCTCGAGCTGGCCGAGCGGCTGCTGCCGCAGCTCTTCGAACTCTGCCGCCTGACTGGTCAGACGCCGTTCGACGCCAGCCGGATGTTCTACTCGCAGTTGGTGGAGTGGCTCTACATCCGCCGCGTCCATGAGGCCGGGGGCATCGCGCCCAACCGGCCCAAGTATGACGAGATCCAGCGCCGGCGGAAGGTGAGCTACCTCGGGGGCTACGTCCACCAGCCGCGCGAGGGCATCCACGAGCGGATCGCGGTCTTCGACTTCGCGTCGCTGTATCCGTCGATCACCATCACCCACAACATCTCGCCTGAGACCCTGGACTGCGCCTGCTGTCCGGAGAACACGGTCCCGGACCTGGCCCACCACTTCTGCACCAAGACCCCGGGCTTCATCCCTTCGGTCCTGCGCGACCTGGTGGTGAAGCGGATCGAGGCCAAGGAAGCCCTGCGGAAGGCGCCGTCGAAAGTGCTGGAGAGCCGGCAGCAGGCCCTGAAGATCCTGGCGAACGCGTCGTACGGCTACTACGCCTACCCGGGGTCGCGCTGGTACTCCAAGGTCTGTGCGGAATCGATCACCTCCCTGGGCCGCATGTACATCACCGGCGTCATCTCCCTGGCCGACCGGGCAGGGTACGAGGTCATTTACGGCGACACCGATTCCCTGTTCCTCAAGATGCCCGAGCGCGACGCTGCCGGGTTCCTGGAGCGGGTGAACGACCACCTTCCCGGGATGATGGAGCTGGACTTCAAGGGCTTCTACCCGTCCGGGATCTTTGTCCTGACCAAGGGCGGCGTCGCCGCGAAGAAGCGCTACGCCCTGGTCGACAAGAAGGGCGAGATCACGGTCCGCGGGTTCGAGCGGGTGCGGCGCGACTGGTCCGGTCTGGCCCGGGAGACCCAACAACAGATTCTGGAGGCGGTCCTAAAGGACCGGAAGCTGGACAAGGCCGTGCGCATCGTCCGGCAGAAGGTGAAGGCCGTGCGCGCCGGCACGGTCAGCAGGGCCTCACTGGTGATCCACACCCAACTGACCAAGCCGCTGGAGGAGTACGAGCAGGTCGGCCCGCACGTCGCGGTCGCCAAGAAGCTGCTCGCGCGCGGCCGCCCGGCCAGGCCGGGCGACGTGATCAGCTACGTTGTCCTGCGCGGCGAGGGCAGCATCTCCGAGCGGGCCGAGCCCGCCGACCAGCAAGGCGACTACGACCCGGACTACTACGTCCACCACCAGGTCGTGCCGGTCGCGCTGCGCGTGCTCGGCGGCCTCGGCGTGACCGAGGAGGACCTGGTCGGCGACACGCCAGGGAAGAAGGGCCAGCGGTCCCTCAAGAAGTACATCAGGTAAGCCTTTCAGCAGTAGAAAATCTAAGGCGCTCTTTATGGCTCAACGATATTGTCTCATGTTGATATCGATTAAGCTTCCATTGAGTCTCCGACATTTCTCCAAAATGTTGACCGCAGATGTCACATCGCCTTTCTTCTTTGTTCATAGCTATCGTGCTTTTCTGCCCTTATAGTACCAATAGTAAAGTGGACCAGCAATTGCAACTACTAAACCAATAATGAAATGTCTCTCGAATGTTGTGAGAAGGGGAACGTCTGCAATCGTGGAGACAAGAGCGTTAGCGTATGTGGTGTACATGAGAATTATACCCAACAAGAAAATTACTAAACCCTTGAATCCATTGTCTTCCATGATACCTTTTCCTTTTTGTCTTTAAAAGTACATCCGCTGACTACTCCTTCCCTTTTTAAGGCGAAAAACCTCAGTAGAGGTATGGCCAGATACGAGTTCACGGTCGTCATTGAGAAGGACGAGGACGGGATGTACGTCGCAGAAGTCCCTGACTTGAAAGGCTGTTACACGCAGGGCGCTACGTTGGAAGAAGTGCTCAAGAATGTCCGGGAAGTCATCGAGCTGTGCCTTGAGACTCAGAAAAGCGAGATTCGTCCCCACGAATTGGTCGGGGTCCAGAAGATCGAGATTTCTGCATGAAACTGCCTCTGGCCGATGCAAAAGATGTTATCAAGGTCCTCTTGGCCAAGGGGTATGCGAAAATCGGGCAATCGGGTAGCCATGCACAATTCAAGAACAACCAAGGAACAGTGATTACCGTGCCCATTCATCCCGGAAGGCCGATAGGCAGAGGACTACTCCGGAAGATCATGCGCGATCTCGAGGTTTCACGGGAAGAGTTCATGGAGCTGCTCGGGAGAGCCCGCTAAGAAGCAGAGATACGTCAGGTGACCACGGCCAGCACCAGGGTCGCGCAGAAGGCGAGGACGATGCCGACCTGCTGGTGGTGGACCAAGCGCTCGCCGTTGACCAGCAGCCCGAGCAGCGCGGCAAGCGCGATGTAACTCTCCGACAGGCCGATCGCGATGGCGATCGGGATCAGGCTCGTCGCGAAGGAGAAGGATATCCAGGCCAGGTTGTCGACGACGCCGACCACGAGGAGGAGCTTCCGGTTCCGGTTGATGTCAGCCACCAGGCTTCCCATGCTCCGGTGGCGGAAGAGGTATGCCAGAGCGACCGCCACGGTGATTGCATTGATGAACCACATCGTCACGAGCGGGTCAATCAGCCGGGCAGAGAAGCCGACCAGGAAGGCGGAGGCGCCCATGAAGACCGAACCGATGATGGCGAGCAGGACGCCGCGCTCCAGCCAGGCCGCGCGGCGGAGGTGGTGGGTGCGGACGCTGACCAGGAAGAGGCCGGCAAGCAGGAAGATGATCAGGACCGCATGGAACCACGCGAGAGTCTCGCTGACAATGCCGAAGGCGAGGAGCGCGGCGATCGGCACTTCAAGGGCGAAGAGCGGCTCGACCACGGCGATCTTGCCCTTCTTCAGAGCCTCGAAGTCCAGGACCGAGGCCGCGACCATGAACCCGCCTGCGGCCAGAAGGACGAGCAGCGCAGGATCAATGACCAGGGCCGCCACGTTGGCGGCGACGAATGGCGTCAGCGCCACGACGCCGAGCAACGCGACGATGAACAGTGTCTCCCAGTCGCCGATCTTCCTGGTCGAGCGCTGGAGGAGGAAGTCTCCCATCCCCCAGCTCAATGCAGCGACGAGGGCGAGCACGACGCCGAACGCCATACTCTTTCTTTGGTGGAGAACGCATATATGGGCATCGACCGGCAGAGCCGTCTACTTGAAATACGTGACTTGCTCCTCGGTCCAAGAAGGCGAGTTGACAATCACCAGCTTGAGCTTTCTTCCAACGGTGCGAAACTTCTCACCGGGAAGAAAGTGATAGATGTCGCCTTTCTTTATCGGGAACGTCCCTCTCTCCGAAAAGATGGTTCCCTCGCCTTCAAGGACGTAATACATCTCTTCGCATGTCATGTTCGCAACCCGCCCTGATTGGGGGTGGCTTCCCTCGATGAGACCGAGAACGACACTCATGCGCTTGCTTCCCACCTCAGAACGCCAGATGGTGAACCCTGGATGGACGTCGGCCTGCTTGAGGTCGCTCTTCCGGACGAGCATGAAAAAGATGGTTCTGACGATATAAATGCTAAGCGAACACGCCCAGCACCCATTCCATCGCGTAGAGACCCGCGAAGGCGATGATGGTGGCGAGGATGAACTTGCCGATGATGTTCGCGAGGATGAACTTGCGCAGGTCGTAGCGGACGATGCCGGCGAGGATCGCGATGAGGTCGTCGAACGGCAGCGGCGTCGCGGCGACGAAGATGATGACCGGGAAGAAACCCCGCCGCTTCACCCACGCTTCGACCTTCTGCAGGTCCTTGCGCTTCTGCAGGACCGCGCCGCCTCCTCGGCCGATGGCGTAGCTGGAGAGCTCGCCCAGCGCAGACCCGACGCCGCCGGCGAAGCCGACCAGCCACGGATTGAGGACGGCGCCGGCGGCGAAGACGATGGCCCAGCCGGGAAGCGGGAGGAAGACGGACAGATTCCCCACCAGGGTGACGAGGAAGACGCCGAAGTAGCCGTAGTCGCCGACCGTGACCTGGGCCCAGGAGGAGAAGCTGAGGAGCCATCCAGCGAGGTCCATAGACATCATTGGTCGGCGAAGGTAAAATAGGGCGGCCGATCACCAGGAGGCTGCTGGAGACTCCTGATACGCGCGGTAGGCCTGCTCGACCGTCTTCCGGTTGACGTGCGGCCGGTGGTGGCGGAACCCCCCGCCGAAGGAGTGGGGAATGTGCAGCAGCTCGTGGATCAGGGTCCTCACCTGGTCTTCCCGGGAGAGGCGGTCGAAGTTCTCGGAGAGGACCTCGATCACGTAGTGGGCCGGGAGGTTAAGGCCGAGCTGGATCACCTTGGGGACGCCGTGGACGCGGGCGAGGGTGCGCCTGCTCTTCGAGCCGGTGCTGCGGACGCACCTCACCCGCTCCAGGGAAATATGGGACATGCCCAGCCCCCGTACGATGGCGGCGATCCTCTGGTCCAGCAGGGGATCAGCCTGGTAGCGCATCTTTATATGGTGCGTCGCAGAGATAAATCCATGTTGCGGGAAACCCAGGTCGCGGTCCGCGCCGCGCAGGCCGCGGGGAGGATCGCGATGCGCCAGTTCTCCCGCGCGCACCGCGTCCGCCTGAAGGCCCTCGGCGAACTGGTGACCGAGACCGACCTGCAGGCCGAGCGGGCGATCCTGCGGATCCTCCAGGGGGCGTTCCCGAGGTACGCGGTCCTGTCCGAAGAGTCGGGCTGGCACGCCGGGGAGGACCGGACGTGGATCGTGGACCCGCTCGACGGGACGACCAACTTTTCGATCCGCAACCCTTTCTTCGGGGTCTCGGTCGCGCTGCTCCGCGGCGGCGACGTGGTCTCGGGTGTGGTCCTGGCCCCGGCGACGGGCGAGCTGTTCGTCGCCGAGCGGGGGAGGGGCGCGTTCCTGAACGGGAAACGGATCCGCGTCAGCAGCGAGAGCGATCTCGGGAAACTGCTGGTTACCTTCTGCAACGGGAACGATGCGGCGTCGATCCGCAGGATCGTGGCGATCTACGCGGCCATGAAACCGGCCGCCAGGGACTTCAGCCGCATGCGGGCGGCCACCCTGGAGCTCGCGTTCGTCGCTGCGGGCCGGCTGGCGGCGCACCTGTCGCCAGGCGGGAAGCCGTGGGACAACGCGGCCGGAGCTTTGTTGGTCGAAGAGGCTGGAGGGAAGGTCACGGACTTCCGCGGGGACCGGTGGACGATGAAGAAAAAGGACCTGCTCGCCACGAACGGGGTTGTCCACGAGCAGGTGCGCAAAAGAATAACAAGAAACACGTAAGGAGTCGCAATTGCTGCGTTAGCGGCGTCGCTTTGCTGTTGTTCTCCTCGCCCTGCGTCGTGCGGCCATGGATTCATCCTCCCTGGGTTTTAAGCAGTCGGCCTGCTGTTTAGTATTATTATGCGAGGTTCCTAATAAGCTTGCGATCCCCGCTCTGTTTTCCGGGGGCCGCTTTTTTGGCGGCGTCGCCAGACCGGGAAGCGCGCAGGACGCCGCTTATAAATCAGAGGTCTCAAGAAACGGCATGGAAAACCTCGACCACTACCTGGCCGCTGGCCGGATCCATGCCGAAGTGCGGGCCGAGGTCCAGGAACGGCTGACTCCAGGGACTCGGCTGCTGGAGATCGCCGACTTCATCGAGCGCCGTATCAAGGAGAAAGGCGGCGGCCTCGCGTTCCCCGTCAACACCTCGCTCAACGAGGTCGCGGCCCACTACGTTGCGCAGCGCGACGATCAAACGGTCATCGCAGAGGGCGACCTCCTGAAGGTCGACATCGGCGTCCAGGTCGAAGGATGCGTGGCTGACGGGGCGTTCACCTATTGCTCGGAGAAGAGCGATCTCGCCGCTGCCGCGGAGCGGGCGATCGCGGAAGCGGTCAAGGTGATCAGGCCTGGCGCGCGGGTCGGCGACATCAGCCAGGCGATCGAGGACACGGTCAGGTCAGCCGGGTTCGGCCTGATCGTGAACCTCACCGGCCATGGTGTCGACGAGTACCAGTTCCACGCCCCGCCCACCATTCCGAACACCGCGACCGGATCTCGGGTCCTCCTGGAAGAGGGCCAGGTGATCGCCCTTGAGCCGTTCGTCGCGGAACGGAACGGGTACGTGAAGGAGTCCACGCCCATCGAGATCTACCGCCTGCTTCTGGAGCGGCCCGTCCGCCTGGCAGAGGCGCGCCAGATCCAGCAGCTTGCCGCCGGCTGGAACGGGTTCCCGTTCGCGAAGCGCTGGCTTCCGTTCTCCCCGATCAAGGTGAGCATGGCACTCCGGCAACTGGACACCGTGAACGCGATCGAGTCCTACCCCCCGCTCAAGGAGCAGTCGGGCATGCGGGTCGCGCAGGCCGAGCACACCGTGGTCGTCCTGGACAAGCCGGTGGTAACGACCCAGGCCGTGACATGAAACGATTTGACGACCGCGTGCTGGAGCTGACGGCGAGGATTCCGGAGGGGAAGGTGGCGACCTATCGGGACTTGGCGCGCGCCCTCCACACGACGGCTTACCGCGCGGTCGGCCAGGCCCTGCGGAGGAACGAACACCCGATCGAGATCCCCTGCCACCGTGTCGTCCGGTCGGATGGCCGGGTCGGGGGCTATGCGGGAAAGCAGGAGAGCGCGAAGAAGGTCGCGCTCCTCCGCGGCGAGGGGATCCCCATCAGGAAGGGCAGGATCGACCTCGCCCGCTACGGGCATCGGTTCTGATATGCTCCGCGCCATCTTCTTCGATTTCGGCGGCGTGGTCTGGGCCACGCCCGGGAAGACCTTCTACGCGGCGCTCTGTGCGCGTCTGGGTGTCGACTATGACCGCTTCCATCAACTCTTCAAGGCGCACGAACCGGCGTTGAAGGCCGGCCGCATGACGACCGCAGCCTTCGCGTCGATCGCGGAGCGGACGTTCGGACTGCGGCAGGTCATCCCCCTGTGGGAGGAGGTCTACCGCGAGCACCTCACGGTCAGGGACGGGATCCTTGACCTCGCGACCTCGCTGAAGGCCCGCTGCCAGGTGGGGCTCCTCAGCAACCAGATCGACATCACCGCCCGCCTCAACCGCGCCTCGGGCCTGTTCGCGGCGTTCGACCCGATTGTCATCTCGTGCGAGGTCGGCTTGCGGAAACCTGAACTGGCGATTTTCCGGCGAGCCGCACAGATGGCGGGCTGCGCGCCGTCGGCCTGCATGCTCGTGGACGACAGCGAGACGAACGTCGCCGCCGCCCGAGCGGCCGGCATGCAGGCGATCCTCTTCGAGGATGAGGCAGCATTGCGGCGTGACCTCGCGGACAGAGGGCTGATCAAGGAGTGAGCGAAGCCGCAGCCGAGCGAGAGAAGCGATCGATGCCGGCTCTGTTTTCTGTGAACTCCTTTTCCAAAAGAGTTATGACCAGAGGTCGGGCTGCTCCTGCTGGGATTCCATGACCAAGCCGAACTCCGAGTAGAGCGTCGAGCAGCTGCGGCACTCGTACACCTGGGGTTCCTTGTTCCATTCCTTTCCGCTGGTCCCGCAGAGCGGGCATTTGGTGGTATCCATACTGAAAGCATCTTTGGTGGCGCGGCCTTAAATAGTTAGACCGAAGTGCGGACGGCGCGCGGCTGCCGGCGGTTGACGACCGGCAGCTTCTTCTCATCCGCGACTTTCAGGATCGCCAGGCGTTTGCGGCGGCCGACGCTCGACGCGATCACGATCGCGTCCGCCGCCACGGCTGCGGCTTCCTCGGGGTTGCGGACGAGGATCTCGCGCAGTCCCTGGGCGTTGAGGCCGCGCACGGCCTTCGGCGCGCGGTAGCCCGGACCGGGCATGAGACCACGGCCGCGCTCGCCCACGCGCATCTTCGAGTGCTTGCCGCGCGGGCGGCGCCAGGAGGTCTGCAGGCGCTGGAGGTGGTGATATTCCTGGCGGTGGAACGTCGGTTTCCTCCGCTTCGCCTTCCGGCGGACCTGCAACATGCGCATAGCTACTCCGCCGGCCTCGCCTTCTGGATCAGGTGGATGCCGTCCTGGAAGATGCGGCGATCGAAGCCCTTCACCTTGGCGATGCGCTCGATGCGGCCTGCGGTCTGGCCCACCCGCTCCCGGTCGATGCCGGTGATGATGATCTCCTCTTTCTTGGCGTCAACCGTGACGCCTTCGAGTATCCCGACGGTCCGGGAGTCGCGCTCGCCCAGGAAGTTCTGGACGACGACCCGGTTGCCTTCGACCTTGACCTTGATCGGGAAGTGGGAGAAGATGGCCTTCAGCCGGGCCTCGTAGCCGGTCTGGACGCCCTGGATCATGTTCCGCACGTGGGCGGCCGTGGTCCCGGTGAGCGCGCGGGTCTTCCTGCGGTCGCTCGCTGACGTGATCTTGACCTCGGCGCCGGCCACCGCAAGGGTGACACCCGAGGCTTCGAAGGTCCTCGTGAGCGTGCCCTTCGGGCCCGTGACCGTGAGGATGGTGCCCTGCTGCTCGACAGTGACCCCTTCAGGGATCGGGATGGATTTCTCCATAGGCGATCTTTTGCTGATAAGCTTAAATACGTGCCTCGGCGGCTACTTCTTGCCGGGGATCCGGCCGACCAACTCGTAGGCGCCGGTCCCGATGGGCGCGACCTGGTTGACCATGATGTTCTCGACCGTCCCCACGAAGGGGTCGCGCTCGCCCTTGACGGCAGCGGCGGTGATGTGCTTCTTGGTCTCCTCGAAGCTGGCCCGGACCAGCGGGGAGGCTTTCTGCCCGGAGATCCCGTACCGGCCGATGGGCTTGATTCCGCCCTCGACGCACATGGTGTCGGCGAGCAGCAGGATGTAGCGGACGTCGATGACCAGGCCCTGCTCGTCCATGGTGAAGGCCGTTTCGCGGACGATGGCTTCGCGGCCGGCCTCGATGCCGAGGACGTCGTAGACCTCGAAGATGTTGTTGCTCCTGGTGCGGGTGTAGTCCACGCCCTCCAGCTCGAAGACCTTCTTCAGGTTGGAACCGAGGGTGTTGATCACCCACTCGCCATCCTCCTTGCTGACGACGACCTGGGAGATGTCCTTGATACCCTTGACGTGGGACTCGAGGACGGTGTACTTGAGCTTGTGCAGGACGGTGATGTCCTTCTTCTTGGGCCGAACCATGAGGGCGTCGCCCTCGACGGTGACGGCGGTGTTGCGGATCTTGAGGAGCTTCGAGAGGCGCTCGGGGTCGACCTCCAGGGACTGCAACTTCGGGAGGTTGAGCCGGCACTTCACGAGCACGTCGGTCATGTCGATCAGCACCGAGGAAATCACGTCCTTCGCCCGGATGTCCTTGATGTTCTCAGCGATGCGCTTGACGTGGTCGAGCGTTTGGTATTCCTTCTTGATGTAGACCTTCATCGTCGGCGTCCGGGGATCCTTCCGCGCGTCGAAGATCTCGAGCATGCGCGGCAGCCCCAGGGTGACCTGGATTCCTGCGGTACCGGCGAAGTGGTACGTCCTCATGGTCATCTGCGTCGCCGGCTCGGAGAGCGACTGGGCCGTGACGACGCCGACCGGCTCCTCGGGCGAGTAAAGGATGCGCTCGTAGATCTCACGGACCCGCTCGCGGAACTCCCGCTCACGCTCGGGTGGCATCGGGCTGCGGGCGAGGTAGTCCTTCACGTCCTGCTCGATCTTCGGGGGCAGGGACTGGCCGTTCACCGGCCAGCGCAGCGGGGCGTGGGCAATGGTGTCGCTCATACGGCCTCCTTGACATTCAGCCGGCCCCAGTAGGACTTCGAGGGGTCGATGCCATCCTCGCCGGCCACGAACTGGACGATCTGGTTCTCGGATGAGCGGATGGTGAGGTCGCTGTGGACCTTGAGGTCCTGGAGGGCGTTGACCAGCCGGCGCTGCATGTAGCCGGACTTCCTGGTGCGGAGCGACTTGTCCATGAGTCCCTCCCGGCCGTTCATGATGTTCCAGAAGAACTCGAATGGCGTGAGCCCTTGCTTGAAGCCGCGGGCGACGAAGCCGTGGGCCATGGGCGAGAGGTCGCCGGGCTGGAGGTGGGACAACGTGCGCTTGAGGTAGCCGCGCTTGATCCGCTTTCCGAGGATGGTTTCCTGGCCGACCACGGCGGCCATCTGGGTCATGTTGATCACCGACCCCTTGGAGCCGGCCGCGGCCATGTTGAGGATGTCGCCGCCGGCGATGTTGCCGCGGACGATCTCGCTGATCTTGCCGACGCCGGAGGCGAGGGTGCGCATGATCTGGGCCTCGAGGGATTCAGTCGGCGTCAGTCCGGGGAGGATCTTCATCTCGCCCTTCTCGAACTGGACGATGAGGTCGTCCGCCTCCTTCTCCGTGGAAACGATCTCCTCCTCGATGGTCTTCTGGACCTTGGGCGGGAGGTCGAGGTCGGAGATCCCGAGTGTGAAGCCGCGCTTCATGATGTAGGCGATGCCCAGCCGGCCCGCGTGGTCGATGAAGGCGCGGATGCCCTCGGCGCCGAGGAGGGCCTCAATCTTCCGGGTGATCTTGCCGTCCTCCGGACCGACGCCGGCCTTGTCAATGCGGCCCGCTTCGAGGACGCCGTCCTTGATGACGACCCAGAGGTCGGCCTCGCGCTTCTGCTCCTTGGTGAGTTCGTGGCTTTTCCCGGCGTGGGTCTCGTAGTCCATGGCGATGTTCTTTGGCAGCAGCAAGGAGAAGATCTCCTTCCCAGTGAACTGCTTCTTGTCCGGCAGGTCGACATCCAGGCCGGCCGAGCCGAGCAGCTGGGCCGTCTCCTCTTTGTTCAGCAGCACGTCCTTCCCGGTGAGCAAGTAGAGACCAGACACCTGGTCGAGGGTCATCCCGATGACCGGGCCGCCGAACTTGGGCGAGATGATGTTGCGCTGGACCTCCATGAGCAGCGACGCTTCTGCGCGGGCCTCCTCGGTCTGCGGGACATGGAGGTTCATCTCGTCGCCGTCGAAGTCGGCGTTGTAGGGGAAGCAGACCGACGGGTTGAGGCGGAAGGTCTGGTAGGGCATGATCCGTGTGCGGTGGGCCATGATCGAGACCCGGTGAAGCGACGGCTGCCGGTTGAAGAGGACGATGTCATTGTCGTGGAGCTGGCGGTCGATGGCCCAGCCGTCGGCGATCGTGTCGAAGATCTCCTTCTTGTTCTCGAGGGTGACCTTGACGCGGCGGCCGTCCGGGCGGACGACGTAGTTGACCTGGTCGTCCTTGATCAGGGACTTCGCGTAGTCGATGTTGAGGGACGTGACGTGAAGCGGGACGGTCAGCTCCTTCGCGATGACCTCGGGCACGCCAACCTCGTTGATCGAGATGCGCGGGTCCGGGGAGATCACGGTCCGGGCCGAGAAGTTGACGCGCTTGCCGAGCAGGTTGCCGCGCAGCCGGCCTTCCTTGGCCTTGAGGCGCTGGACGATGCCCTTCAGGGCCCGACCCGACCGGTGCCGCGCGAGGGGCGTGCCGGTGAGCTCGTTGTCGTAGTAGGTAGAGATGTGGTACTGGACCAGTTCCCAGAGGTCGTTGAGGATGAACTCGGGCGCGCCGATGTCGATGTTCTCCTTCAGGGACTGGTTGATGCGCACGATGTCGACGAGTTTGTGGGTGAGGTCATCCTCGGACCGCACGCCGCCCTCGAGGGTGATGGACGGGCGCATGGTCACGGGCGGGACGGGGAAGAGGGTGAGGATCAGCCACTCGGGCCGGCCGCCGTTGAAGTTGACCTTCTTGAGGTCCTTGTCGGGGATCTTCTCGAACCGCTCCCGGATCACCAGGGGGGTGAACTCGGTCTTGTCCTCGTAGTAGGTGTAGGGCTTCACGAAGGTGACCTTCTTCTGCTTGGTCTTGCAGTGCGGGCACTTCGCCGGCGGGAGCAGCAGCCGGTCGAAGAACTCCTCGATCGGATTCTCGACCATCAGGCGGTTGCACTTCCGGCAGGTGAAGCGCAGGATCTGGTAGACGGTCTTGGTGAACAGGACATGGACGATGGGTTTGGCCAGCTCGAGGTAGCCGAAGTGGCCGCTGCACGATCCGATGCCGCCGCCGCACGTCCGGCACTGGAGCCCGGGGTCGATGACGCCCATCCGCGGGTCCATGACGCCGCCTTCGACCGGGAAACCATCAGGGTCGTAGAGGTCTGACACGACGACACGGACCTTGGCCATGTTCTTGACCATGAGCGGCGAGAGCAGGCCGAACTGCACTTCCTTGATGCGGGACACCATGGGGAATCAGAGCTCCTCCACCTGGACGTTCGGGTAGACGCCCATCGATTTGATCTCGTCCAGGGTCAGCTTGAAGGCGTAGGAGGTCTCCACCCACTGGATGGACGACTCCTTGCAGATGGAACAGAAGGTCCTGTTCTTGGCGACGTCGTGGGTCGCGATCATGCCGCACTTGGTGCAGACAGGCATGAAGGCCTTGTCCGAGTCGAACCGCTCCTTGAGCGTGAGCGCGGCGCCGTGGCCGATCAGGCACTGCTGCTCCATCTCCCCTATCCGCAGGCCGCCCCGCTTGGCCCGGCCCTCGGTCGGCTGCTTCGTCAGGAGCGTGACCGGACCGCGCGAGCGGGCGTGGATCTTGTCGGTGACCATGTGGTCGAGCTTCATGTAGAAGGAGATGCCCACGTAGATGCGGACAGTGAACGCCTTCCCGGTGCGGCCGTCGTACAGGACCTCTTTGCCGTCGTCGCGGAATCCCAGGCGCTTCAGGAGCTTCCGGATGTCCTCGTCCTTCATGTGGTCGAAGGCCGAGGCGTCGACGGTCTCGCCGTTGAGCGCGCCGGTCTTGGCGGCGATGATCTCGAGGAGCTGGCCGATCGTCATCCGCGAGGGGATCGCGTGGGGATTGAAGATGATGTCGGGGACCACGCCACGGCCGGTGAAGGGCATGTCCTCCTGGTTGACGAGCAGGCCGACCACGCCTTTCTGCCCGTGGCGGGAGGCGAACTTGTCGCCGAGCTCGGGCTGCCGGGCGTCGCGGATGCGGATCTTGAACAGCTGGTCTGCGTCAGTCGTCTCGGAGATGAAAATCGTGTCGACCAGGCCGCGCTCGCCGTGCTTGATCGTGACTGAAGTCTCGCGCTTGTTCTCGATGTCCGAGGCGAACTCCTCGGTGGTGAGGAACCGGAGCGGGGAGATCTTCCCTACCAGGACGGAGTCGCTCGTCACGAAGGACATCGGGTTGATGATGCCGTCGGCGTCCAGGTCCTTGTAGGCGTCCTCTCCCCGGAATCCCTTGATCCCCGGTTCGGGGATCTGGATCGCGTCTTCCTGGCCTCCCCAGTAGCGCTTCTTGAGGGTCTCGTACGTCCTGAAGTAGAAGCTGCGGGCCAGGCCGCGCTGGATCGAGGACTTGTTCAGGATCACGGCGTCTTCCATGTTGTAGCCGTCGTAGCAGCCGACCGCGATGACGATGTTCTGGCCCTCGGGGAATTCGGACAGGACCTTACTGGTCTTGGTCTCGACGAGCGGGACCTGGGGATAGGCGAGGGCGTTGAACTTGGTGTCGGTCCGCAGGAGGTAGTTGCCGGTCGGCACGCCGATCGACTGGCCCACCATCTTGGCGCCGTAGTTGATGCGGTCACCGCGGTTGTACTCCGGATAGGGGATCAATCCAGCAGAGAGGCCGAGCAGGGAGATCGGGTCGATCTCGACGTGGGTGTGGTCCTTACCGATCTGGTCCTCGCGGAGCGCGACCAGGGCGTTCTCCTCCTCCTCGGCGTCCAGGTATTCCACGATCCCGTGGGCGACCAGGAACGACCAGTCCGCCTGGCCGGCGTCGACCTTGGCGCGGACGGCCTCGGTGAGGCGGGACTTGCCGTTCTCGACGATGATCAGCGGGCGCCGGACGCGGCCCGCGTCGGTGGAGATGCGCACTTCCCGGAACTCGGGGTAGTAGACCGCGTTCAGCTGGATGGAGAGCAGCCCCATCCGGCGTTTCTTCCGGACGTTCGCGACGTAGAGGTCGGGCTGGGCCGCCTCTCCGATGCGCTTGCCGTTGAAGTAAATATCTGCCTTGTCTTTCATGGGATCACGCGAGCGATTTCAGGATCTTCTCCTCTTCATCCGCAGAGATGCCGGGAGTGATCTCGGCCAGGAGCGCGAGGTGCTTCCGGAGGCCGATCGAGCTTCCTTCAGGGGTCTCGGCCGGGCAGAGGCGGCCGAACTCGGTCGGGTGGATCTGCCGGGCGCGGAAGTGCTCCTGGGTGGTGGTCAGGGGCGACATCACCGAGCGGAGGTGCGAGACGGTCTTGGTGTACGAGCTCCGGTCGAGCCGCTGCGAGACGCCGGACCGGCCGCCGATCCAGTTGCCGGTCGCGAGGGAGGAGAGGATCTGCTTGCTGACCGCGTCGGCCTCGATGATGCCCTGGATGGTCGGGGTCTTGCCGCGCTTGATCAGCTTCTGGTAGTTGTAGGTCATCTTCGCGAGGAGGCCCCAGCGCCCAAGGAGGATCGACCGGAAAAGCTGCGAGAGGAGCTCGCCCGAGGTGAGGAGGCGCTTGTTCGCGTAGTGGTCGATGTCGTCCTCGGGGATCTTCCGCATCGACAGGAGGATGGTCTTCTTGATGACCCGGGAGAGCACGCGGGCCTTGTTGAGCCGGTCGGCGGTCTCCTGGCCGACGTGCGGGAGCAGGTAGCGGTCGAGTATCTGTGCCACCCGCTCGTCGCGGTAGTCCTCGTCTACCCGGAGCTTCTTCCCGATGACTTCGACGGCCGATTTCTGCGTTGCTGCTTCCTCCTGGTAGAGGTTGATGAAGAACTCGTTGAGGATCTGGGGGTCCGAGGAGATGTTGAGGGAGATGTCGCGGTCGGTCTCCATGCCGAGTGCCTTGAGCAGCGTCACGATCGGGAGCTTGCGGATGTTGGCGAAGGAGATGCTGATCTCACCGTCGCCGCGGCGCTCGATGAGGTGCCGCTGCTTGAAACCGGCGCGCTCGGAGTTGATGCGGACGCTCACCAGGTCGCCGGCCGCCTCGAAGATGGGCTTGTTGTTGGCGATCTCCTCGATGAGGACGATGACGCGCTCGGTCCCGTTCACGATGAAGTACCCGCCGGGGTCGGCCGGGTCCTCCCCGCGCTGGATCAGTTCCTTGTCCGCGAGGCCTGCCGTGGAGCAGAGGTCTGATCGGATCATGATCGGGATGGCGCCGATGTGGACCTTCTCAGGCTTCTCCTGGACGCCGTTCATGACCGGGACGATCTCCACGAAGAGCGGGGCAGAGTAGTTGAGGTTCCGGATGCGGGCCTCGTTGGGGAACAGCGTCCGGGTCGAACCGTCGGCTTCCTTGACCACGGGGCGGCCGACGCTCACCTTGCCGAAGACGAGCTTGATGTCGCCCAATTCAGGCGAGAGCTTGACTTCCTTGATCTCGTTGATGATGTTCTGGAGGCCCTCGGCGATGAACCGGTTGAAGGAGTCGATCTGGAACGTGACGAAACCGCGTTCCCTCTCGAACAGTTCAATCAGGTTCACCATTCACATCACCACACGATAATAGAGGCTCTGGCCAGCGGTCGGGGAATTCCGGGTAATCTTGATGATGTCGCCCTTCTGGGCGTTGATGGCCTTGACGACTGGATCAGTCGACGGGATCAGGGGGAATTGGTCCTTGGTGACGCCGAGGCTGTCGAGCAGGTTTTTTGCGTCTTGCTTGGAGAGAATCTCGTGGGGAGGCACAAGTTCATGCTTGAGGATATCCACCACCATAGCCACACCACCGCCCCGACAGCTTTCAGGCACAAGCCGCTGTCGGCACGGAACAGGCAGGAGTACGCTCGAACACGTTGCCCCGAGGTGCCCCCAGCCCAGTCCCCTCTCTCGCGATACTCCCACATTGACGCGCATCTATTTAAAGGTTTCGTCGTTTTACGACAATTGGCTAACTTTTCCGGACGGTTTTCTCTCCGGCACCCCACGGGACGCCCGTGAAAGGATCTCCTCCTCTCCGGGCGGTCTTCCTGAAACCCTTTGCACCGCCGCTGGTCCTCCATGACCTAACTTGCCCTCGGCGAACGCCGAAAGCCTCGTGATCTTTGGAGACGGCCCAGCCTCCCAGAAGCCGAGCCTTCCCCTGGCATCCAGTGGTTCAATCCGTTGCACATCTTCGAGAACGAAGCCATATGTGCCCCATGCGGATGTCGCCAGGTGGCGGGAGTGGTCAGCCCGATGGTCCTGCTCACTAACATACTTCTTGACCGCGACGAGCCTCGCCTTTCCTAGGATGGCCCCGCAAGGGAGGGCGGAGAAGCCGAAACGCTCCATGGCTTTCCGGTCTGGTGCGCGCGACGCATGGATGAGGAACGCTCCCCGAAAGGCCGTCGTCCACGTCCGCAGCTCTATCGTTTTCCTGCCCTGCAGGATCAGCTCGGCAAACGGCTGCTTGATGGAGAGCGCTTTCATGGAATGGGCCCGACGGGATTCGAACCCGCGACCGCCCGGTTTCTTCTGTCATCGCGCTTGCGCGCTACGCACGCTTTTAACATGACATTAAAAGCCTCATCGGGGAGCTCCCACGGATGCTCTACCAGACTGAGCTACGGGCCCACAGTATCTCCTTTGGCCGTGGACTATATAAAACGGTGGGCGCAGGAGCTGCCGCCTTCCTGGACTGGCTCAGTAGTTGCCGTGGATCTGTGCGTCCGCGTCCTGGCGGCGCTTCATGTGCTCGGCGAACAGCTCCTTGTAGCCGGACTTCTCGCGCGCAGGCGGCGTCACGAGGGGCAGCTGTTTCCGCAGCTGGGTGAACGCCTCCTGGACGTCGCCGGTGAACTTCCAGGAGAGGACGCACTTGCCGACGCTGGGGTTGGTGATCGTGTAGCCGGCGTTGGCGGGGATAGTGACCTTGTCGCCGGTCTGGAGCGTCTGCTCGCGCTCCTTGCCGGCTTCTTCGATGCGGATCACTGAAGAACCGGCCATCTGCTTGAACATGCCGGGCGCCTGTCGGGCGCGCTTCGGGAGGGTGGCGTTCGGGTTCAGGTCGAGGAAACCCTGGGAAGCGAAGGGATCGCAACGGCCCACCAGAAGGAGGCCTTCCGGCATCTGGTAGTAGTCGCAGTCCTCGGCTTCGATCTCGATCATGAAATCCTGCTCGATGTCGCGGTCCATAGGAAGAATGGTGGGGTTTGGATTAAAAAGGCGCCATGGTCGGCCCTTACTCGCGCTCGTACGTCCCCATGAGCTGGGCCTCGTCGAGGACGTGGCCTTCCGTGGCCGCGAGCAGGTCGCTCTTGGTGGACCCCGCCTGCAGGTGGAGCTTCGTGTCCAAGGCGTAGAGCTTGAAGAAGTACCGGTGCTTCGCGGGCGGGCACGGTCCCCCGTACCCAGGGCGGCCCCAGGTGTTTTCGCCCTCGACGCCGATCTTCGCGCCCTCGGGAATCTTCTTGGTGTGCGCCGGAATGTTCCAGACCACCCAGTGGTTCCACATCCGATCCGACCGGATCACGGTGGGCACGTCCGGATCCTCCATGATGAGGACCAGGCTCTCGGTCCCTTCCGGGACGTCGTCAATGTGCAATTCAGGGGACCGGTCGTCGCCGTCGCAGGTGTACTTTGCGGGGATGGGTCCGTGATCCTTGAACGCGGGACTGCTGAGCTTCATGAAGAAGCTTGACGGCACGACTAAAAAAGCTTCCGCCGCGCGCCTCGTGGAAGAAGCGCACGCGACGGCCCGGGCGGGACTCGAACCCGCGTCAAGAGCGATCTGTCACGTTTTTCCGTGCACGCTTTTGCGCGCAGCGGAAAAGGGTGCTGACAGGCTCTTATGCTAGCCGCTACACCACCGGACCTTGTGCATCTTCTTTGGGCCGACGTATTTAAAACGGTTGCGCGGCTCCGGTCCCTTTCGAGGCGATGCGGCGCAGCTCCCGTTGTCCGATCCGGGCGATACGACTGCCGTGGAAATCGATGTCCGCGAGGCGGAGGCCGCCGATGGCCGTGCGCTTCAAGGAGAGGACGCGGTTGTCGAGGGCAGCGACCATCTTCTTGACCTGGCGCTTCTTTCCCTCGGTGATCACCAGCTCGAGCTGCCGCGGACCGAGGAGTTGGGCGCGCACCGCGCGCACCGGAAAGGAGCGGCCGGTGTCGTCGTCGCGGATGGTGACGCCCGCGAGGAGGTGGGCAAGGTCGGCCGGGGAGACCGGCTTCTCTACGATGGCCTCGTACGTCTTCATGACCTGGTGCGCTGGCCGGGTGACCAGCTTCTCCAGCTGGCCGTCGTTCGTGACCAGGAGCAGGCCTTCGGTATCGCGGTCGAGCCGACCGATGCAGAAGAGCGATGCCCTGGTCTTCGGGTCCAGGTCGAAGAGGTCGAGGAGGCCGTAGATCGTGCGCTCCCCGGTCGAGGTCTTCTGGCAGACATAGCCAGGAGGCTTGTCCATCGCCAGGTAGAGGGGCCGCTGCAGCTGGAGCGCATGCTGGACCCCGTCCTTCACCAGGAGGATGTTCGAGGTCCGGCGGATGCCGGTCTTCGGGTCCTCGGCAACGATCCCGTTCACGAGGACGCGCCGCTGCTGGACTGCCCGGACTGCCTCGGCTGCCCGGGAGAACTCGCCGGTCTTCATCAGGTACGAGAGCAGCATGATGCGTTTCGACATGGTGCCACTGTGGAGATACAGATTCCCGGCTTAAAAGCGGGCTAGGTCACGACCAGCTTCACGTAGTCGATCTTCTTGCTGGTCTCGAGCTGGCTGTGCATTTTCTTGATCGTGGCTGCGTCGCCGGAGAGGACGAAAACCTCCAGGCACTTCCCGCCGGGGAGGTTGTTATGGATCTGGGTGGTGATGATCTCCTCGAACTCGTGCTTGGCGAACGTCACTGCGTCTTCGGCGCCTTTCGAGTGCATCAGCAGGAGGATGCCCTGCTTCTGGCCGACGAGGGCCTCTTGCTGCTTGTGCTCGACCATGATCTTGCGGAGCCCGGCCCGGAGCATCTCGCTCCGGCCGGAGAAGCCCATCTCCTTCTGGATGCGCTGCATCTCCCTTGCCAGTTCCGGGGAGACCGAGAGGCTGAGAATGCGCTGTGCCATATAATAATTCTGCGCCTTTTCTTTATAAAAGTTAATAACGATAGCGAAAAGCTTATTAATGGTCGCGGTCTCTCTTAGTGATGGCAGCCGACATCCTGCTGATCCTGGCCAGTGTGGTGATCGTCAGCCTGATCTCCGTGGTCGGGGTCGTCACGCTCTCCCTGCGGAAGGACGCGCTGGCGAAGGTGCTCATGCTCCTCGTCGCGCTGGGCGCGGGGACGCTCATCGGCGGCGCCTTGTTCGACCTCATCCCTGAGGCGCTGGAGCTTGGGGGAAACGTCGCGCTCCAATACATCGCCGGCGGAATCGTGCTCTTCTTCGTGATCGAGCGGGTGATCCACGCCCACCACCATCACCACATCACCGAGGATTCCCAGGAAGCTGAGCACCTGCGGCGGCCGTTCGCCGTCCTGAACCTGATCGGCGAGGCCATCCACAACTTCCTGGACGGGACGATCATCGCCGCCTCGTACCTGCTGGGGTTCGAGCTGGGGGTGGCAGCGACGATCGCCATCATCTTCCACGAGATCCCCCAGGAGATCGGCGACTTCGGCATCCTCGTGAAAGGTGGATTCTCGGTGCGGAAGGCCCTGCAGTACAACCTCCTGGTCGCGCTGACGGCGGTTGTCGGGGCGCTGGTGGTGGTCTTCGCCGCCGGCCTGGTCGAGGGGCTGGAACTGTTCCTGATCTCCATCGCGGGCGGAGGCTTCCTGTATATCGCCCTTGCGAACCTCATCCCTGAGCTGCACCACGAGCGGAGCACGGTCAAGCAGGTCCTCCAGACGATCTTCCTGATCGTCGGGATCGCCCTGCTCTTCGTCATCACGACGACGTTCGTGGAGTAGGGGCTCGGCATCTCCATTTAAAGTTTCGCGAGAATCATGTCCTAGCTATGGGGAGACCGCCGCTCCGGCCGGAGTTTGAACGGAAATTCGACATCCCACCCATGGAGGATGAGGCGCTGCTCATGCTCCGGATCAGCGAGGCGCTGACCAGCACCGGGTGGGTCCTCGAGGCCCCGCGGCGCGTGGAACGCCAGTACGTCCATTTCGACACCCCTGACCTGCGCCTGTACCGGAAGGGGAGAACGCTCCGCGGGCTGCGGGGGTTCCCTGATGACCGGATTCGCTATGATTACAAGCACGGTCCGCTGACCGACCGGTGGGAAGCGAACTACTGGTCAGATGTCCCGCTCTCGCCCGGCCAGGTGGTCGACGCCTTCGGGCTGCGGTACGACGACGTCCGGGTGGCCGCGCGATCGGTGTCCTCCCACGTGAAGTTCAAGGCCGAACAGGACGGCATCGTCCTCCGGGCGAAGCTCGACCGGGTCACGGTCCGGGGCGGCGGGGAGTTCAAGGAGTTCGAGGTCGAGTACAAGGGGGACGAGCGGCGCGGCAGGAGGATGCTCAGCCGGGTGGGCGACGCCTTAGCCCGGGCGGGCCTCGAGTCGATCGGCGGGCAGAAGTATGCCCGCGTCATCGAGCACTGCCCGCGGTATGCGGTGCGTTAAGAGGGAGAACGGAAAAGAAGTAATGCGGCTGAAAGCCGCCAAGAATTGAAGCGTGTCTCTTATTTCTTTCCTTTGATATCGATGGGCACTACCTCTGCGTCCCATTCTAGGTTTGCTATCTCAGTCGGATCAAACACACTCTTTGGCATTTCCACCAACACGGGCGATCCTTGGGAAATCTGAAGAGCTCGGGCTGAGATGATCCTCACCTTCTCGAACTTTGAATAGGTATCTTTACTTCTCATATTCTTCACCTCCCCCACCTTGTCTACGACTGATCGGACATGCGTCCAACCGGGATTCTCCATATCGTTGGGCTCTGTTCTCGGCTGCCCATGTCCCGGGCACACGGCTTTCTCATTCTCGCCGTCGATTGCAAAGCCGTGTGCCCCTTTCTCCCTTGAGACGTCAAGTGCGCCTCCACGGACGAGAACCCGCATGCCTAGAGTTGTCTTGTACATTCGGTACTCCTTTGCACGCTGTAGGAGCATGGTGCGAGAAGCCCCGTTGGGAACTTGTGTCGCCCCTATGCCCCTTATTCTCTACCGCAAGGAACAGGACACGATCCGAGTCCCACGATATTTGCTCTGGAACCTTCTCTTGAGATGATTCGTCAAGTGATGTTCTGAGCTATGTCTTTCTTTAGTCCATTCTTCATAGGGAGTCCACCTCCGACATATACTTTTTCTCAATCCCTATAGGTATATATACATAAGGGTCTTTATATACTCATAGGTAAATATACCTATGGGTATATAAAGGCGGAATGTCAACGATAGTGTAGTGATGCAGATGAAAGCCACGTGCCCCCGTTGCCACCTGGAGTTTGATATCCTTCGCCAATGCAAAAGATGCGGCCATAAGTGGACTCCCAGGAGCGAAAAGCCTCCCGTGGTCTGCTCGAACCCCTCCTGCAAGAGCCCCTATTGGAACAGGGAGCGGCTGAAGAAGCGGAGAAAGAAGTCCTGACCCGTTCTTGGGCTGGAATGAGAAAGTGGCAGCGAACTGGGTTTCCCAGGCTCATGCCCAGTACACCCCAGACCGCAGGAGAGCTTGACTTCTGTGTTCGAAACGGGAACAGGTAAACCTCTCCGCTTTGGCCGCCAATCCTGTATACGCGGGAGGGATTTAAAAGCTTTGCCGTGCTGGGGCTGGCGAGGGATTAAAAAAGGTCTCGCCGGCCAAAGCGCCGGCGGAAAAAGGGAAATCACTGTGCCTTGGTGATCTGGAAGACCTCACGGAGGCCGACCAGCAGGGCTGCCCCGCCCACGAAGGCGAGGAAGTGGTCCAGGATCGCCTGGAGCACCCCGCCGAACGCCGGGAGGGCCGAGAGGACCGAGCCCACCAACAGGAGGGCAATGGTCGCCACGAGGAAGGAATGGATTTCCTTCCCGGTCACGTTCAAGGCGCCGACGATGATGCCGAGCACGACCAATGCGGCCACGCCCAGGTCACCCACGTTGGCGAACCCCGCGATCACCGCGATCACGAGGCCGATGTAGAAGGCGATACGCCCCCATCGTTCCATGTTCATAGGAAGGATGGGCGTGACGGGTATATATGCGTTTCAGGCCTCATGATCGTGATATAACGCTGTTATACACACCAACCTTCACGGGTCGGGGACCGTGGGCAGGCTCCCTGTTCCCCGGGAAGATAACACTGTTATACACCGTTTTCGGAAAGCGGGGCTTTTTATGCCTGCACGCCTATAAGGTACAGATGGAGAAGAAGGGCAAACAGCCCGTCGGTTGCGTCAAGTGCGGCACGCCCATGAAGTCTGTTTTTAGCGACATGGAACGAACCTATGCTATTTACGCGTGCATCTCCTGCAGCAACCAGACGAAGATGATGCTCAAGTAGCATGTTCAAAGGCCACCGGATCGTCTATAAGCGCCCCAAGCGCCGGTTCACGCGCACGCCACGACCGCTCCACGCGTGCGACGATTGCGGGAAGCCGACGCGGCTGCCGTTCAGCCCGAACAAGGGCCTGCCCGTCTACTGCAAGGCCTGTTTCGCCCGCCGGGCGGCCCGGCGCCACACGGACCGGACCGCGGCCTAGCGCGCAGGTCGGAGCGGCAGTGGCGATTCAGGCCTTCCGTCCCTTCATCAGGACCTTGAGCGCGTCCATGAGGTCGGGCTGACGGTCGATGATGTCGGTGGCGGTGACGATGCCGACCAGCCGGCGGCCGTCCATGACCGGCAGCTTCTTGATCCGGTGCTCGGTCATCAGCGCGATGGCCGTCTGGACCGATTGGGCCGGGGTCACGGAGTAGACGTACCGGGTCATGACGTCGGCGACCGTCACGCCGTCGAGGGTCTCCCGCTCGGCGACGGCCTGGAGCAGGTCGCGCTCGGTGACCATGCCCTGGACGATGCCGCCGGTGACCACGACCGCGCTGCCGACGTGATTGTCCACCATCAGGCTGGCGACCTCCCGGAGCGGCAGGGACGGACCGCAGGTCACCACGTCCTTGTGCATCACGTCCCGGACCAGGATGCCGACCATAGAGCGGGCCCGAGGGGATTCGAACCCCCGACACCTCGGTTAAGAGCTTCACCACTTCATCCGGCTTCAGTAAGCTCTGGATTGGATCAAACCTTACAGGAAGGTTTGCTCGAGTGCTCTAACCAGACTGAGCTACGGGCCCGTGATAACCCATAGGGTGTGTTTCTTCTTAAAGCTTATAAGACATAGAGAACCGTATGGCGAAACAGGCGACACGCGCACCCGCGGCGAAACCCGGCCAGCCCCCCCAGCAGGCAGCAGCCGGTATGCTCCCCGAGGTCAACATCGGCATGGTCGGCCACGTCGACCACGGCAAGACCACCCTGACGCAGGCGGTCACCGGCAAGTGGACGGACACCCATTCCGAGGAGATCAAGCGCGGCATCACGATCCGGCTCGGCTACGCCGACGCGACCTTCTACCGCTGCCCGACCCACGGCTTCGGCGTCACGGCCACCTGCGCGTCCTGCGCGCCGCTGCGGACGGTCTCGTTCGTGGACGCGCCCGGCCATGAGACGCTCATGACGACCATGCTCTCCGGCGCGGCCATCATGGACGGCGCCCTGCTCGTCGTCGCCGCGAATGAGAAGTGCCCCCAGCCCCAGACGCGCGAGCATTTGCAGGCGCTGGACATCGTCGGGATCCGGAACATTGTCGTGGTCCAGAACAAGATCGACCTCGTGACGCCTGAACAGGCGAAGGAGAACTACGCGCAGATCCGCTCCTTCCTGAAGGGGACGGTCGCCGAGCACGCACCGGTGATTCCCATCTCGGCCCAGCACCGGGTGAACCTCGACGCGCTGGTGGAGGCGATCCAGACCGTGATCCCCACGCCACCCCGTGACCAGGCGAAGAAGCCCAAGATGCTCATCGCCCGGAGCTTCGACATCAACAAGCCCGGGACGCCCATCGCCACGCTGCACGGCGGCGTCGTCGGCGGCAGCCTCATCCAGGGGAAGCTCAAGGTAGGCGACGCGGTCGAGATCCGGCCGGGAGCGAAGCGGAAAGACCGCTACCAGCCGGTCAAAACCACGGTCCACGGCCTGCAGAAGGCCTTCCACGACCTGCCCGAGGCAGGGCCGGGCGGGCTGCTCGGGGTCGCCACGGGACTGGACCCGTTCCTGACCAAGTCCGATTCCCTCGTCGGCAACGTCCTCGGCCCTGCGGATGCATTGCCGCCGGTCTGGGAGGAGGTCGAGCTCAAGACCTCGGTCTTCCCGCGCGTGGTCGGCAGCAAGGAAGAGCTGGTCGTCGAGCCGATCAAGCCCGGGGACGTGATGCTGCTGACGTCCGGGATCACCCGGACCGTCGGGACCGTTGCTTCAGTAGGCGGCGGGAAGGTCAAGATGCAGCTCAAGATCCCCATCTGCGCCGAGAAGGGCGACAAGGTCGCGCTGTCCCGCCAGGTCCTGGGCCGCTGGCGGCTGATCGGCTGGGGCGAGCTGGGGTGATCACATGAAGGTCCTGGTCACCGGCAGCAGCGGCTACCTGGGCGCGCCCACGTGCGCGGCGCTGCAGCAGAAGCATATAGTGAGGCCGTACGACCTGCGCGACGGCAAGGACATCTTCGATGCGGCCTCGCTTGCGCGCGCCCTGCAGGGCATGGATGCCGTCGTCCATTTGGCCGCGATCCCGCGGCCGCTCCCGGACCGGTCGTTCGCGGACTATTTCCAGGTGAATTGCGTCGGCACGCACCAGGTCGTGCAGGCTGCCGTGGCGAAGAAGGTGAAGCGGCTGGTCTTCGCCAGTTCGACGGCCTATTACGGGATCGAAACGGGCATTCCTGTCCAGTTCCCGGTCCGGGAGGACCAGCGCACCGTCCCGATGTACCTCAAGGCCGAGGACTTGACCTGCACCGACGGGCACATCGCCTACTCCGAGAGTAAGGTCATCGCGGAGAACATCCTCGCCTTCTACGGCCTCCGGAAGAAGATCGAGATCGTGATCTTGCGCTTTTCCGCGATCGGGAAAGTCTACCAGGAAACCTCCGTGAGCCTGGAAAACGCGGTCCAGGGGATTGTGAAGGCGCTCGAAAGCCCCAAGCGGCTGTGGTACGAGGCCTTCAACGTCGTGGATGACATCGCGCGGGTCAACAACGAGAAAGCCAAGAAGGTCCTGGGCTACCGGCCCGGACCCGCGGTGGAGGGACCGGTCGTATGATCGTCCAGGGCATCGACCTGCAAGTGGGCTTCTCCAGCGTGCGCCTCGCTGCCGCGGGCAAGGTGATCCACGTCGACCCCGCCCACATCAACCGACCGGAGCGGGCCGACGCGATCCTGATCACGCACGAGCATGACCGGCACCTCTCGCTCCCGGACATCGCCAAGGTCTTCCACGAGGACGCGGTCGTGGTGATCAACCCGGTCTGCCACCCCCCGCTCCTGCAGCTCGACCGGGACATCCACACCCTGGTCGTGGTCGCCGCGGGAGAACGCTACGAGGCCGACGGCTTCTCGATCCTGACCACCCCGGCCTACACGACCTCGAAAACCCAGGGAGGTCGGCCCTGCCATCCGCAGCTGAACGACGGCCTGGGATTCCTGATCACCCTCGCAGGGAAAACGATCTACGTCGCGGGCGACACCGACATCATCCCCGAGATGGCGTCGTTCCCGCCCGTGGACATCGCCCTCCTCCCGGTCTCCGGTGGGACGGTCATGACCGCCGAGGAAGCTGCGCAAGCCGCAGCTGCCATCAAGCCGACAACCGCAATTCCCATGCACGGCTCGCCAGAGGACCAGCGCGCGTTCGAGAAACTCGCCGCGTGCGAGGTCGTACTCTCTGCGGATTGATGCATATTCACGCGCGCTACAGCGTGTTCAGCACGATGAGGATGATGTCGCCGTCCTGGGGGATGTAGCGCGCGAATGCCCTCGAGAGCTGGCCGTTCACGAACATCTCGTAGTCCTCGTCGCAGTACTGGAAGAGGCAGCGGTCGGTGAAGACCACCCCCCAGGTGTCGAAGAAGCTGCCCAGTGTTTGGGGTTCCCAGGCTTCGGTGTGGATGATGTTGTCCCAGTCGTGGGTGTGGGTCGGCGCAGGAGGCCGGCCCTCGGGCAGGCCGACGCCGGCCGGGATGGGGATTTCCTCGCCGTTGATCACGATGTCCAGCCGTGCGTGCCAATGGATGGGCTCGCCTGCGCGGACGATCCCCCCGCTGGGCAGGAACAGGAAGGCCGCAAGGAGGGCGAGCGCGATCACGGCGGGAAGAGCGACCAGCGCAGGCGACGTCGTGCGGCGGGAACGCCTGGTCATGCCTTTATGTGAGCGGGAGGGCATATATTGGTTATGAGGCGGCGCTATCGACCAGGCCGGTGCAACATCGGCCCGCGGAACCGCTGGGGACGCTTCCTCGCCGGGATGCTCTCCTACGGGATGGGGGTCTGGGCGTGGACGTTCATCGCGGTGAATCAGTTGCCAGCGTTCTTCAGAATCCTGCTATTCGTGCCGTTCTACCTCGCCTTCCTCGGGGTCTACCAGGGCATCTTCGGCTTCTGCATCCACCACGCGACCAAGGGGACGCACGACATGAGGTAATCCATGGCCCACCCGAAAGACCGCCGCAAGGCGTACCTGATCCACCTGGTCGCGATCATCTCCGCACTCGCGCTCACTGCCTACTTCTGGTTCCTCTAGCGGCTGCGCTAACGCAGCCAGGTCGCGACCCGCACGACCAGGTAGCCGAAGGCGAAGCCGCCGATGTGGGCGAAGAACGCGATGCCCGATCCGACCCCGCCCACGAGGGAAACCGTCCCGAATACCAGCTGCAGCAGGAACCAGAACCCGATCAGGACGTAGGCAGGGAGCCGGACCTGGCGGAAGAAGAACCCGGTCCCGACCAGGGTCCGGACTTTGACGTGCGGGAACAGGACCAGGTACGCGCCCAGGACGCCTGATATTGCACCGGACGCGCCGATCGTGGGGACCAGGGAAGTCGGGTCAGTCACGTAGTGGGTTAGGGCGGCCGCGAGGCCGGCGACCAGGTAGAACGCCAGGTAGGGCAGCCGGCCGAGCCTGTCCTCGACATTGTCGCCGTAGATGTGGAGGAAGAGCATGTTGCCGAAGATATGGTCGATCCCGCCGTGCAGGAACATCGACGTCAGCAGCGTTAGCAGGACGAAGTCGGCTGGCGTGAACCCCCACGTACCGATCGTCGCCTCGAAATCGGTGAGGCTCCACAGGAAGACCGCGACGTTCAGGATGATCAGCGCGGTCGTCACCAGCGGAAACCGGTGAGCTGGGTTCTCGTCTTTGTACGGCAGGAACTGACCCTTCATCCTGCTGCTTCGCCCCGAAGGTTTTTATGCGTTCCCTGGCGGGTTTTTATGCGTTCTCCTGGACCTCACCCGCTGCGGCGGATACCCTGGACGATGTCCTCGTAGGACCGCTCCAGGTGGAGCGGCGTGATGCTGGCGATGGCGTGGCGCTCCCGGAACAGGATGCCGATCTCCCTGGTCTCCTGCCGGACCTCACGGAGCGCGTCCTCGACCTGCCTCCAGAAGCCCACGGGCAGGGACTTGCGCTGGCGGCCCTTCTTGGTCTCAGCAAGGATGCCGTTGAAGAGTATCTCGACGGTCAGGTTCAGGCGGTGGACCCGCTGCGCCAGGGAGGCGTCGTGCCGGATCAGCCGCACCAGGAACTCGTGCGGGATCGGCTTCCACGTGCAGTGATGGACCTTGACCTCGTCCCCGAGGACGTCGACCTCCTCCCGGGCGTCCTGGAACTTGTCGAGCAACCCTTCAGCCAGCTGGAGGGAGAACAGCAGGTCGGAGACATTGTAGAGGAGCTTTTTCGCAGCGGAGAGGCCGCCGTTGAGGAACTGGCACACCCGCTCGTCGGTCCGCTGGCACGTTTCAGGTGTCTCGTAGGAGTAGCCGGGGATGAGTTTCTCCATCTCCGCCGCCTGGGTGAACGCTTCTCCGCGGGCTTTCTTCCAGTCCACCATACATCTCCTTGGTCGTCAGGCGATAAAAGGCTGACACCCCGAAGCCACGAAAGCCTCGGTCAGACGAGGGCGTGGAGCACGATCAGGGAGATGGCGATGATGGCGACGGTGTTCATCACCTTGATGAGCGGATTGATCGCCGGGCCGGCAGTGTCCTTGTACGGGTCTCCCACGGTGTCGCCGACGACCGCGGCCTTGTGGGTCGGGCTGCCCTTGCCGCCGAAGTGGCCGTCCTCGATGTACTTCTTGGCGTTGTCCCAGGCTGCGCCGCCGGTGGCCATCTGGAGCGCGAGGAGGAGGCCGGAGACGATCGAGCCCATGAGCAGGCCACCCAAGGCGATCGGCCCGAGCAGGAAGCCGACGACGAGCGGCGCGAGTACGGCCAGGAGGGCCGGGATTGCCATCTCGCGCAGGGCCCGCTTGGTCACGATGTCGACGGTACGGCCGTAGTCGGGCCGCTTCTTCCCCTTGAGGATAAGGCCGTCCTTGAACTGGCTGCGGACCTCTTCGACGACCGCGTGGGCGCCTTTCCCGACGGCCGACATCAGGATCGAGCCGAAGACAAAGGGGATGAGGCCGCCGATGAACAGGCCGGCGACGACGAGCGGGTCAGTGAGAGAGAAGGCGACCGTGCCGACGAGGCCAGCGGCTGAACGCGCGATCTCGAGCTCTTGCACGTAGGCGGCGAAGAGCGTCAGCGCAGCCAAGGCAGCCGACCCGATGGCGAAGGTCTTGGTGACGGCCTTGGTGGTGTTGCCGACGGCGTCGAGGGCGTCAGTCACCTGACGGGTCTTCTTGGGCAGGCCGGCCATCTCTGCGATGCCGCCCGCGTTGTCGGTGATCGGGCCGTAGGCGTCCATGGTGATGATGACCCCGGTCAGCGACAGCATGGCCATGACAGCGATCGCGATACCATAGATGCCGGCCAGCCAGAACGAGGCCAGGATGCCGAGAGCGATCACGAGGACAGGCGCCCAGGTCGACTTCATCCCGACCGCGAGGCCGGTGATCAGGTTCGTGCCGGGGCCGGTCTGCGCGGCCTCAGCGATGCTGCGGACCGGGCTGTACTTCTTGGAGGTGTAGTACTCGGTGATGCCGAAGAGGAGCAGGGCAATGATGATGCCCACGACGGCAGCGGCCAGGATCGAGACCGATTCGATGAGGAGGGCGAAGATGCCGACTGCAGCGACGGCCGAGATCAGGAGGGCCGTGTAGAGGGCTTTCATGATGGAGCTGCCGCGGGCGAAGAAGCTGCCGATGATCGAGGCGATGATGGCACCGGCACCGATCTGGAGGGGGTAGGAGATGCCCTGCTCGCCCAGGATCAGCGAGCCCAGCAGCATGGCGCCGATGAGCGAGACCGCATAGGTCTCGAAGAGGTCGGCCGCCATGCCGGCGCAGTCGCCGACGTTGTCGCCGACGTTGTCCGCGATCACGCCCGGGTTGCGGGGATCGTCTTCAGGGATGCCGGCCTCGACCTTGCCGACCAGGTCAGCTCCCACGTCCGCAGCCTTGGTATAGATGCCACCGCCGATCCGGGCGAAGAGGCTGATGAGGGAGGCCCCGAAGCCGAAACCGATGAGGAGGAGCGGCTCCTGGTAGAGCCAGAGGAATCCGGTCACGCCGATGAGGGCGAGGCCGACCACGAAGAATCCGGTGACGCCACCGCCCTTAAAGGCCACGTCCAGTGCAGGTCTGAGGCCCTTCGACGCAGCCGCGGCCGTCCTGACGTTGGCGCGGACCGAGATGGCCATGCCGATGTAGCCGGCCAGCGCAGAGAGGACCGCGCCGCCAAGGAATGTCACCGCGAGCGGGACGCTGAGGAAATAGCCGAGCAGGGCCGCGATCACGACCGTGAAGACGGCGATCGTGGTGTACTCGCGCTTCAGGTAGGCCATCGCGCCTTCCCGGATGGCCCGGGCGATCTCCTGCATCTTCTCGTTTCCCTGGTCTTTCTTGAGGACGGTGGCGATGTAGAGGATCGCAAAGAGCAGGGAGAGCACGCCCGCGCCGAGCGCGAAGGCGATGTCCGAGGGCAGGCCGGTCAGGAGCGCAAGGGTGAATGCCATAGCATCTCCCTTTCTAATGGGAGGATAGGTATAAAAAGCTGCCGCAGCCGCATGGTTCCGGTCCTGGCCGGAAGGTCAGAGCATGGCCAGGGTCTTCCGCTGGCGCATGGTGATCACTTGCAGGCGGCGCGCGTGGATGCGGCGGATGAGTTCCCGATCTTGCGTGCAGACCGTGAATCGGTCGGCCAGCTTCAGGAGGGCAGCATCGGCCGATCTCCCCTCGACCGGGATGACCCGCACGCCCTGCTGCCGCAGCTGGAGGAGCGCGAGCCGGGCATGCTTCCCGGCGACTCCCTTCTCGGCAAGCTTCTCCAGCTCCTGGACCACCAGGCTCACTGTATAGAAGCGCGGCGCGCCGAACCCGAGCAACTGGTCGTACACGTCGACGCGGAACTGCGCCGGGATCAGCAGGAAGTTGGTGTCAAGGAGGAAGGGCATGGTGGATCTTTCTTTGATATTGTATATATATCGGTGTCTTTGGTGGGCTCACGCCGTGTTGACGTTGATGGTGACCTTGGCAATGTCGCGGGCCTTGCTCGACGTCCGCCGCAGGTAGCCGGTGATGAGGGGGACCCAGTGCTTCTGGTACCTGACCAGGAAGTTGTAGAGCTGGCGGTCGTTCTTCTTGTGGAGCTCGAAGACCTCGTTCGCCAGGGGGACGGATTTCGTGTTGTACGAACGGAGCGCTGCCGTGTAGGCCTGGCCGACCGCGGCGAAGAGCGGGACCAACTCTTCCCGGCCGCGCGGCCCGAGCTTCTCGAGGGAGTCGGTCGCCGTCAGGAAGAACGCGATGTTCAGCACGTAGTCCGAGGTCTTCTCCATGTACTCGATCAAGTGCCAGACGAAGGAGAGCGCGAGGGGGTCGACCTGGATACCCTGGACCTGCCCGGCGAAGACGGGATCGGTGAGGGCCTGGACGATGACTCGGATCGCGAACAGAGATTGCCGGTCAACCTCCCGCTTCTTCTCCGCGAGCTCGCGGTACATGAGGTCGCGGTCCCCCTTCTTCCGGACGACTGCGGCGGTGTCCTGGAGGATGTTCATGGTGATGTTCTCGATCCGGGAAAGGATCCGCGGGAGGGAGATGGTCGAGATGTCGGTGAACACGTTCGCCGTGATCCGATCCTTGGTGACTTCCATGATCTCGACGGCGATCAGCTCGTGCAGCCTGCGGCGGAGCTCGGCAATCTTACCTTCGTGGCTACCGATGAGGTTGATGATGGAGTAGCCCTTGATATAGGCGGCGATGAACTCGCGCTCGACCTCCTTCAGCGGCCGGTTGTCCACCGGGATGTTGATGGTCTTTGCGGCTGGTTTCTCCTCGCGCGTCCCGGGAGAGATCTCGAGCTTGCCCAGGGGCAGCTCGCGCACGAGGACGCTGTCCCCCTTGCGGAGCTTGTTCGCGACCACCCACCGCTTTGGGAGGGTGATGCTGAAGGTGGACTCCCCGAGGGCGATGATCTTCCGCGCGTCCATGGGACGTTCTTGGTGCAGGGATTTATAAGCATTATACTTTTTTCTTCAGTATATACTTCTATGGCTGTATATATAATTAAAGACTCTTCTTTATACCTCCGGACACCACCTGTTCTGCAGGGAGGTGCGAGATGGAAGGAACATGCATTTCATGCCAGGAAGTCATCACCAACTTTACATCTATCAACACGATAGGCGAACATATCGCGATGTGGCTCCCGGCCGAACTGGCGGAGGAATTCCGGGGATTCCATTCGGTCCTGACGAAGATTTTCTACCGGCACTACCATACGGAAGACGTTGCCATCGAACGCGAGCAGCCGATTTGCCTGCACTGCTACATCGGCGAGGTCTACCACTGGCTGCAGCGGCACGATCCACCGACGGCTGGCCGGTTTCTGGAGATCTTCTCCTTCGGCTACACGAGGGACAGTTTCGACCACGAGACGCCTTCGCCGCCGGAACCGGACGCCTTCGCCCGGCCGAAAACCCAGTTCGGGATCTGCGACGAATGCGGGGAGTACGCCGAGAAACTGGTCTTCGTGGCGGGCGAGTGGCTCTGCGGAGTCTGCGAACGATACGGATAAGGAGGTGAGCGCAATGGCGATGAAAGCTGCGACAGCCTGGAGGCTCCCGTTCGGCATCTGCGACGAATGCGGGGAGTACGCCAAGGATGTCTCCTATGAAGACGGGGAATGGGTCTGCCGGGACTGCAGGGAGTACTTGCACGGCGAGTTCTAGCTCATGCGGTCCGGGAAGAGGACGCTAGATGTTGAAGAGGTAGATGACGCCGACCAGCCAGAAGAGCACGTAGATGGCCGCACCATTGGCGAGCCACCACTTCACGCCCTTCTTGCCCAGGGCCCGTTCCAGGAGAAAGTCGGCGGCGAACAGCACGATCAGGCCTAGCCCGAGGCCGGCGAGGCCGGTGACCACCATCGTCGACGCGTAGGCGACACCCGCGGCGAGTAGCGAATGCACTACGACAGAGACCCGGATTTGGTTACCATCCTGCATACAGATTATTTCCTCTGGTGTCGCGTCTTTCGCCGGCGCTTCTTCAGCTTGTGCTTCTTCATTTTCGAGCGCTTTCTCTTTCTGCCGCTGGGCATCGTTGACGTCACCTCTTGCATTGTTCTTTGGGCGCGCGGGCTTATATGCGTTGCTCTTGCCGTGCGCACGGTGATGCCCCGCCTATGGAGCGCTGCCCGCGGCCTCTCGGATGGAGAGAGGGACCACTACCCGTTGCAGGCAGGGATGTCGAGCGTAAGGTTCAGCGGCGCGGTCTCGGCCGTGAAGCCGAACTCATCGGTAGTATTGAATTTGAAATAGTTCAAGCCGTTGTCCTCCAACGAGAATTCATGAACGAAGTAAACAGTAGTGGAAATCCCCACGATAAGGTACTGGCCAATGGGCAGCCAAGTGATGGAGTCCGCGCTCTGCCACAGGGTGAGCGTGTTCGTGTTGAAGTCCGCGTCCGTAAAGAGCACCGAAAACTGGTAGCTCTCGGAGCAGGCAGAGGCGGAAAGGAAGTCAACCTGCGGGTTTGCGAGAACCGGCTCGTTTCCTAAGTTAAATATATCGATCTCGGTTGTGGAATTGGGCGGATAACCTTCCTTCGCAGCGTCCATCTGGACGGTGTAATTCCCTTTGGGTCGGTTGGTGGTGTCGCGCGTGCAGTTGTACCAGCCGCCGTCCTCAACGTAGCCATCATTCACGGTTTTGGTGCAAGAGAATGCAAGCGAAGGCGAGTTTTCCGGTATCAAGAGGTAACTGACTGCAGCATCCTCCACCGGCTGGCCGCAGCCATTCGTGAGGAAGCCGCTGATCGTCACGATGTCGCCCTGGAGGAAGCCCTCGCCGTGCGGCTCAACGATAGCGGGAATGAGCGACTCGTTGCACTGCTTCAAGAAAGGGCGTTGAGTAACGTTCAGTGCTAGACCGACAGAAAGCTGGTTTGGCGTGGCGGTGGTGGACATGAACAGTAGTTTCCCTGCATATACGCCGATCGGGGCAGTGGCGGGGATGGTATAGTGCACGTACACTTTCTGGACGCCTGACGGCGGCAAGACAAAAGCGACGGGATTCACTGAAATGAGTTCAGCCGCGGTTCCCAATTCAAAGACAGAGACGTTCAGCGGCACCGTCGACGAGGAGCCTACAAAGATTGTGCCGATTCTGCCTGACGAGTTGGGAGTCACGGTAAACATGCCAAAGGAGGCTGGGTGGAGGCCCCAACTGGCCCTCGATGACGGGGATGGATTCGACTCGGCAAGGGCGACCGCAACCGACATCATGGAGATTGCCACGACGACTCCAGAAATCATCACAGGACGCGTAAGGCTGGGAGTGCTCATTTCTCTCCTCTTGAAATGATAAGCACAAAAATCTTTTTATGTGTAATCTACCTGCAGGGCGGAGTATTCCAGCATTCCGGCGGTGTCCGAGTGGAAGAGGAACGGGACCGAGCAGACATTGCCACTGAGCTGGCAATCGGTGCAGACACATGCCGGGAGGATCGAGGCGAGCTTGGCGGAGAAGTCGGGAGTTGTGGTAACATTGATGTATGAAACATTAATTGCCGAGAGTCCGAGTTTTCCTCCTGTAGCCGTCGAGATGTTCAACGGGACGGTACATGCGGATGTCGTGCATACTGTACTCATGTAGTTCTTGAGGGCAGTGATGTTCAGATCAACCACTTGGGAAGAGGGTGAGATCAGTTGGCCGGGAATGGAGATGTCAATTATCGCATCGTTGCCAGTATCTATAGTCAAGTCTGTTATATTTACCGAATCACTGAGCGTAAAGCCAGTCATGTTTTTGCTTTCTCTTGAGCCGATGACGACTGCCCACTCGTTATTTCCTGTAAGGTTGAATACCACCTCAGGATCATCATCTTTACCTGTGTCAAGAGGATCGCCAATAACGAAATCGTCGTTTTGTATCCATTGCTGTTCGTTCCAGTAAAAGGCCTTCACAGGAACGGCTATATCGGTGAAATATCCAATGTAAGCTTCCCACACACCCTCCTCATGAGGGTTGAATTCGATATCAATGCTATACTCGGTGTTCGTAAAGGGCAACCCTGCGACATAGAGGTCTTTCTCCTTCCATTCCGCTCCTGACCAGTAACCACCCCTCCACAGCCCGGCGGGAACGCAATCGAGAACAATGCTCCAATTCCCATCTCCCGAGAGGTTGAACTCTACATCAGCGTTACGCGGACCTACTGATTCACCAAAATTGCAGAGAGTTTTGAGACCGACGACATACGAATTATCAGGCTCCCACAGAGTCCCGTTCCAGAAGAAAGAACTGTAGTTGCCTCTGTCCGACACTATGAGCACCCACCTATCGTCTCCCGTAAGGTTGAATACCAATTCGAGAGGGATATAGAATGGAACTGTGTTGGGGGGTATTGGCGGTGTGACGTTCATTTTGAAAGGTGGCAGACCGTTCACGTAGGCGTCATTCTTTGTCCATCCAGTGCCATTCCAGTAATAACCGCCGATTGAGGAATTCCCAAGATTGTCATGACCTGATTGGAGAAGTGTCCAATTACCATCGCCGGTGACGTCTTTTTCGATAGTCAAGAGGGAGTTGATAAGAGACTGATTAAGGCCTGTTGCGAGAGATGGCTGGGATGACCACTCTTTGAGACTAAAGCCGCTCACATTCATCACCGCTTTGAAAATGTCTGCATTCTTAGGGAGCCTCAGATTCTCCCGTTTACTGTTTTTGTTGGCAAAGGTAAGGTTTTTCTTGGTTGTACCATCGCTTAACGTGCTGAGGATGCCCGTTGTCTGCTTGTATGACCCGGTGACGATCCACTCGAACGTGCCGTCCGGCGTCCCGATCTCCAGCCAGGGGTTGGTGGGGAACTGGCCGCCGCTCACGAAGCCGGTGAGGTTCATCGTCCCTGACAGGACGACGGCGTCCTTCGGGATGTCCAGCCAGCGGGTGATGTTCTCGTTGCCGGTGAAGGTGAGGTTCTCCTTCTCCAGGCCGTTCGTGAATGTGGTGATCGTCGCCGTGTAGGCGACCGTCAGTTTCGGCCGCCTGGAGGCGTTGTTGTCGTCCTTGGCGCTGATCCTGGTGGGCTGGACATTGGCAGCAGCAGGCTGGCTCTCGCCCGAGGAGAAGAACCCGACGGCGAAGACCTGCCCGTCGTCGACGGCGCTCTCGACGTCAGTTCCAGCGGCGAGGGTCCAGTTCACGAAGCCGGCGGCGGTGAGGTTGGTCGTGTTGTAAGTGGAACCGTTGCCGAGGTCGGCGAAGTAGAGCTTGTTGCCGCTGTTGGTGTCCGGGTAGGCGGAGCTGTTGCCCTCCGCCTGCACGATGGAGAGGTTAGTGTTGGCCCCGGAGCCGAGGGACTCGACGTAGGTGGTGAGGACGACCACTGCAACGGTGGCGTTGGCGGGGATGGGGACCGAGAACTCCATGGTCGCGCGGTGGTTCTGGTCCTTGGTCACGGACCAGCAGCAGCTGGTGTTGGCTTCCTTGCCGACCTTGAGCGGGCGGGTGGGGTTGAGGCTGCGGTTGTAGGAGGCGGGGAACGCGAGGTTGTCCTTGGTCACGTGGCCGTTGACGTCGGCGTCAAGTGCTATGGAAGGGTCGATGGTGACCGGGTACGCCCGGTCTTTGGCCGCGAGCCAGTCCAGGGGAACGGTGATGGCGGAGACGCTGCCCTGGGTCGCTGTCGGGAGGACGAGGCAGGCGCCGAGCGCGTCGCAGGCCCAGGGATCCAGGAGCTGGAAGCTCGGGCCGGATTGGGAGAGGGAGTAGCTGATGACGACGTCCTCTGCCGGAGCGGAGGCGAGGATGATCTCTTCCTTGAAGAGGGCGGGGAGGTAGGTGAGCGTCAGGGTCGCGCCGGGGAGGTCGTAGGAGAGGCTGTTGGCGGCGACAGCCGGCGACGCGGGAACGGTCCCCTTCACCGAGAGAAGCGTGAAGGTCAGCGCATCCTGGCCGCGGGTGAGGGTGACGGTGTTGCCGGAGACCGCGGCCTGGTAGAGGTTCTTGTCGACGCAGAAGCCCTGAAGGCAGGGCTTGAAGGACTCGTCGATGACCTTCCACGTGCCTGCCTCTTGGTAGTAGCGCGGCATGGGGTAGGCGGTGAGCGTGCACCGTCCTTGGGAGCAGGACTGGTCCCAGGTCTCGCCATAGGTGACCGCTGCGGGCGCGGGCTGGGACGACGAGAAAGGAAGAACCACCGCCGAGACGAACAGGATGAGCAAGATAGCCCATAGTCGCATAAGTCCCGATTATCGCTCGGCCTTATAAGCCTGGAGCCTGCTTTATAAACCCGTCGTTCCTTTCCAGAAACAATGCTTCTTCGTGAACGGCTACTTCTTGCGCATCTTGAAGGCGAGCTTCACGTCGACGTCCAGGACCGTCTTGCGGTTCGCGTGGCGCGCGATCTCCGAGGCGTCGGCCGCCAGCTCCTTCGAAATCTCGAGCATGAGGTCACTGAGCGCCTTAGCTGCCGCGTCCGATACCCGGATATCTTTCGCTGACTCTTTGAGGATTTTCTCGAACGGGGCCTTGGGCAGGCGGGCCATACCTTTCTCCTGACACGGGGACTTAAATGCGTGCGTCCCGGCGCCGGCCAGCGGAGCGGGAGCAACCCTGGGAATCGCAACCAAGAGACGCGGTCTTCTGCGCGCGGTCCGTCCAGGGAACAGCGGACGCCGGCTGCCTATAACGGTGTTATGCACCGCGCCCGCGCAAAAAAGCATGCGCCGAACGTTTATATAGAAGGAAACGTATAGTTGATTGGCGACGGAGGTCGTCACATGCCAACAGCGTATTGCGAAAAGTGCAAGAAAAAGCAAGAGATGAAAGACGCCAAGAAGGTTACCCTGAAGAACGGTAAGCCGGCAATGAAGGGTCTGTGCCCGAAGTGCGGCACCAAGATGTTCCGCATCGGCGGCTAATTCATTTTTTTCTCCTTTTTTGTTTTTCGTTGCTGCCTGCGGCAGCTACCTTCTCGCGTACCCGAGGATGACCCGTCTCCTCCTGACCCGTCCTTCCCAGCTGCCCGCATAACGGGAGCGCCTGAAGGAAGGCGTGGGGAGCCAGCGCACTTCTCGCCGCCGACCGCTGTGGATCGTGATGAAGAGATAGAAGTAGGTAGTATACCGGGAACAGAGATCGCGCACGAAAGCCGGATAGCGACCTTTGAGCGTCGCCTGCAAGATCGGGCGCAACGGGGTGGGTGGGAATAAGGAGGTGCATTCTACCATCGCATGGGGGAAGTGTCTCCTGACCATGTCCATGACGGCCGGCCTTTCCCCAGTCCCGGGAGACATGACGATCATCTGCAGTTTCCCAGCCGGCCGGAGGTGGCGTGGCGCTTGACGGAGGATGCGCCGGGCAAGCCGAAGGCCATCAGGCCCGCCATCAGAGAACAGTGCCCCTTTCTGCCCGGGCGGCGTGATATTGAACGGTGGATTGCAGGTGATAAGGTCGAACATCCCGGCGACGGGCTCGAGACCGTCTCCCAGAAGGAAACGGATCTTGGAACGGACGCGGTTGCGGGCAGCGTTCCGCATCGCAAAGGAGATGGCACGCGGGTTGCGGTCGACGGCCACCACCTCGGCGCCTTCCTGGGCAGCAGCGATAGCCAGGATGCCGGAGCCTGTTCCGATGTCGAGAACGTCTGCTCGCCGGTCGACCTGGATGTTTTTCGCGAAATAGGCTGATTCATCCTCGAAGATGGGGAAGACCCTGCCGAACCTTTGGTCGGTCAGGGAATCGGTTCGCATGTTCATGGACAATCTTGCAGCTGATCCAGAAAAGCTTCTCACCGTCACCGGGGAGCTACCCGACGTAGCTCATTTCCCTCGGCTTCTCCTTCATGGGCGACCGGATGGTCTCGGCGACCTTGCGATAGAAGCCCTGCATCTCCTGAGTGATCGAGGGCCTCGCCTGCTTCAGGGACTCGTCGAAGTGCTTCTTGCTGAGGGACTTGGCAGCGATGTCCTCCCGCAGCGCGAGGATGCCGGCTTCCTTGCAGACGGCCTCGATGTCCGCCCCGGAAAAGCCCTCGGTCCGCTTGGCCAGCCAGGTCAGGAAGAGGTCCTGGTCCGGCGCAGGCTTGCGCGCCTTCTTCCCCGGGACTTTCTTCTCCTGGTCCCGGAGTTCCATCCCGGCGAGGTCGTCCTGGAGCTCCTGCTGTTCATCCTTGGCCAGCGTGATCGGCATACTCTCGGTGTGGATCCGGAAGATCTCGAGCCGGGCCCGTTCGTCTGGAGCGGGGACCAGGATCTGGCGGTCGAACCGGCCGGGCCGCAGGAGGGCGGAGTCGATAATGTCGGGCCGGTTGGTCGCGGCGATCACGACCACGTCATGCAGGTCTTCGAGGCCGGACATCTCGGTGAGGATCGTGCTCACGACGTTCTCGTTGACCTTGCTTCCTGAATCTGAGCCACCGCGGCGCGACGCCACCGAGTCGATCTCGTCGAAGAAGACGATCGCCGGCGCAACCTGCTTGGCGCGGCGGAAGATCTCGCGGATGTGCTTCTCCGATTCGCCGACCCACTTGCTCAGGACCTCAGGACCGCGGATCGAGATGAAGTTCGCGTCCGATTCTGTCGCGACGGCCTTCGCCAGCATGGTCTTCCCGGTCCCGGGCGGGCCGTACATCAGGATCCCCTTCGGAGGGCGGATGCCCATGCGCCTGAACGCGTCAGGATGGCTGAGCGGCCACTGCACTGCTTCCTGGAGCTGCTGCTTGACTTCCTCCAGGCCGCCGACGCTGTCCCAGCGCACGTTCGGCCGTTCGATGAGGACCTCGCGCATCGCCGAGGGACCGACCATCTTCTGGGCGTTCTTGAAGTCCAAATTCTTGACCTTGAGCTTCTCGTAGATTTCAGGCGGCAGTTCGGGTGTCTTCTTCCACGAAATATCAGGCAGCACGCGCCGCAGGGCAGACATCGCAGCCTCCTTGCAGAGCGCTTCGAGATCTGCGCCGACAAACCCGTACGTGCTTTTTGATATATCTTCTCGCATTTTCTTTATTGACTCGGCTATGACCTCATTGAGATACTCTATTGATATAACACCTGTCTCGAGCAGCGTTTCCTCTATTTCTTTCAGTTTGAGCACTTTCTCCTCTAGAATTCTTTCGCTAAAGATATTACGAATATCATCGAAAGAACGGGTTTGTTGTGACTGAACAATCTCGTTTATTTGATTTCCTATGCTGTCTATGATATCTTTTGACTTGATGGCAGTCTCGCGGATTGCAGCGACTCTAACTACATCTTCTTCTATCTTTTGTATCTTTTTTGTCAATTGCTCAATCTGATCCTTAATTCCATCAATCTTAAGTCTGATTTCTTCGATCTCGCTCTTCTTGTTTGCAATTCTAGCAACAATTCTTTGTGCAAGGGAGGAAGGTGATTGTTTACTTTCTCTTTCGAGTTCTCGCAACTCTGCAATAGCAGAACGCAACGCGTTCTCATCATGTTGCTTCTGTTCAAGAACCTTCTCGATATTTCTTTTTTTCTCCTCTATCTGCTTCGCAGATATTTCTTTGAATCGAACGACTCTGTCCACGAGAACCTTAGCGGCAATATCGCCGTCCCAATGATCAAGGGGCATGTTGCGGGTGTGGATCTGGAGGATTTCCTTTCGTCCGGCCTGGTCGGGCACGCCGATCTCGACCTCGCGGTCGAACCGGCCGCCGCGCCGCAGGGCCTGATCGAGGGCGTTCTCGCGGTTGGTCGCCGCGATCACGATGACCTTGCCCCTGCTCTTCAGGCCGTCCATGAGCGTTAGCAGCTGGGAAACGACGCGCCGCTCGACTTCCCCGGTGACTTCCTCGCGCTTCGGCGCGATCGAGTCGATCTCGTCGATGAAGATGATCGCAGGGGCGTTCTTCTCCGCGTCTTTGAAGATCTTCCTGAGGTTTTGCTCAGACTGTCCGTACCATTTCGACATAATCTCAGGCCCGCTGATGGAGACGAAGTGCGCTCCCGATTCGTTCGCCACGGCCTTCGCCAGCAGCGTCTTGCCTGTTCCGGGCGGGCCGTAGAGCAGGACGCCCTTCGGCGGGTCGATGCCCAGCCGGGTGAACAGTTCAGGATGCCGGAGCGGCAGCTCGACCATCTCGCGGATCTTCTGGATCGCCGAGCCGAGGCCGCCGATGTCCTCGTACGTCAGTGTGGGAATGGTGCGGTCTTCCATCTCGATCGGTTCAGGGGAGAGCTCGACCTGGGTCGCTTCGGTGACCCGCACCACGCCATCGGGGCTGGTGACCGCGGCAATGAGCCGGGCCTCGCCGGGGATGGAGGTGAAGCCGAAGAGGTCGTCGAATAGGTTGGAGCCGAAGAGGTCCTCAAAGGAACCGCCGCGCCGCTGGCGGACCACCGGGAACGGCGTGATGACGTCACCCTTGGTCACGGGCCGCATGTAGAGGTTCTTCTTGAGGATCTCAGGGTTGATTTGGAGGATAACGCCTTTCTGGATCGGCGCCAGGAGGACGCGCTTCGCGTCCTGAACGCGCGCCTTGGTGATCTTGATGGTCTCGCCGACGCCGACGCCTGCATTACGGCGCGTGATGCCGTCCATGCGGATGACGCTGAGGCCGACGTCTGCCGGGTAGGCTCGAACCGCGAGCGCGCCCGTCCGGCGCTTGGCCGTGAGCTCCACGACATCACCCTCCTTGATGCTGAGAGTAGACATGGTCTTCGTGTCGACTCGGATGATGCCGCGGCCGAACTCGTCCCTGCTCGTGAGCTCGCCCACCTTCAGGGTCACGGATGGTTGGTCGTCTTCCATAGCCTATCCTTCCTCCTTATGATTAATATGCCTTACGACGCGCACGATCACCGAATGCCGCGTCCTGATCACTTCGATCTCCGGCTCCTCCCGGACGCGCTCGATGATCTGCACGTACCGGCGCACGGTCACGTAGTGGAGCTTGGTCTGCTTGGCCAGCTCGTTCATCGAGCAGGCCTTGCCCCGCTCCAGCTCGGCCAGGATCCGCTCGATGATCATGAGGGGATCGCGCTTCATAGGGCTGCCTCTCTCGCCTCGTCCCGTTCCTGCTGTTCCCTGTGTTCATGCATGCTGCACTCTCCTACCCGATGTAGGATTGCTGCGGTGCCGTCTCGAGGACCGGCTGGGCGGGCATGGTGTGATCCTTGAGCTGCGCCTTGAGCTGCTCCAGGCTCTTGGTGATGCCGGCCGCGAGCTGCTCGGCCGCGATCGGCGTCATAACGACGTCGGCCACGACTGAGTTGGAGACCGAATCCACGAAGATGATGCGGATCGTTCCCTCCTTGCGCTCGGCCTTCTTCTTGTCCTTCTTCGACGGCAGCGATGCGACCTGGCTCGCGGTGATGGATCGGTCGGTGAAGACCGGCATCGTCCGGAAGGTCAGCTGCTTGATGTTCTGGTCCATAGCATGCTCCGAGGCTACCCGATGTAGCGGGTCGCCTCCCTGTCAAATCCTTGGATGAGCGTGACGTCTGCCGACGCCGGCGGCTGGTAGCCCTCGCCGGGGTGGGCCAACCCGGGGAGGAAGGCCTCGAAGTTGTCGGCGATCTTGGTGACGATGTGCTCGTCCCCGAAGATCTCCGTGCTCACGAGGAGAGCAGTGGCGCGCGTGCGCGGCTCGTCCACGACCCCGAGGGAATGCAAGTATTCGTGCAGCAGCAGGTGGAAGGTGTAGGGGATCAACCGGTCTGGTGATTGCTGCTCGATCCGCTTGAGCAGCGTGGCGTTCATGACGATCAGGTTCGAACCCATCTGGTGGTACGCCCCGACAAACCCCTGCGAAGCGAAGCCCAGCGGCGACAGCCCCAACATCAGGCCTGCTCGCGATCGGCCGAGCGCGTCCCGCACCGCGGCCTTCACGACTTCGAACACGTCCGCGACATCGCGGGCAGCGTCCAGCTTCAGGATGAGGTCTTTATTCACCATAGGTCATCAGTCTCAACATTATGATGTATAGATATAGCACTTCACCTTTAAATACTTTACAAACTCTCGTATTTATCCAAATTTTGACAAGATCAGCTGCCCCATGCTCACCATATACTCTCCAGCTTCCTCGGTTCCTTTAGAAGTAAGGTGAATGAGATATTCACTCTTGACAATCCAGAGATGGTAATAATAGACGTTTGGGTCAGTGAACTCGGCACCATAATCGTCCTCGCTGTTCACCCGGAATCTGCTCATATCCCCGTACGCATTCTCGCTTATGAGTCCCTTGGCGCCAAACAAGTGCGAGGAATCATATTGGTAGGTGCCATGGAGGTCTTCGAGATTTGTATATTTCTTCAATTCAAGCACGACCTCGGTCTGATTCAGGCTGCTGATGGTGTAGTTGCAGAAGCTGTATTGCGCCAGTGGCGAATATTCATTGGTTGGATATTCCTCTGTTCGGCAATCAGTTCCAACGCTCATCATTCCAAGCTGCTGAAGGTCTTGGTCATTAAGCACCAGATCCTGTGTTCCTGATATTGTTACCGTTCCTGTATTTTGACTGATACACCCACTGGTCAAGACAACCCCAAGTAACGGGATAAGAAGCATCACATTTTTTCCCATTAGAACATCATTGTGAAAATCCATAAAAGCTTAATTACCACCGTAAACCTGCACTATTGGACGTTTTTATCCGTTCCAACCGCGCCTAAGTCTTAAAAATAATGGACTTTTTGTGGAGGATTCGTTTCAATACTCCAGCGTCGTCGGCAGCCCCGCGTCGCGGAGGCGCTTCAGTTGCTCCCCACGACAACAATAAGCTATCTCTCGATTCTACTCATGAAGAAGTTTCTCGTGTCGTTATCCATGAAATAGACGTAACATCCCTTCATGCCTCTCGAAAGAAGTACCCTGTACGTATTTTTAACGAGATCGACGAAATTTTCTTTTGACCGCTTCACAACACTATCGGCGGAATTCTCTCTTTTTCCCACCCATTGTGCAGCTATTGGATCATACACCAAATCCTTTCCAATGATGACCCCAACATAATCAAATTCAAACCCTTGCGCAGTGTATATGCATCCGATCTGATTTATTCCATTGGGATCGTGGGCCCAAAGGGATGCTTTTGGGATACCGGGAGCGAGCTTTTTTGCCTCAGGCTTCGCATCCCACGGTTTTCTGTACTCGCCTATGATGACGTCATCCCGTAAGGTTCCGTCGACATTTGGAAGGGACCATGACCAACAGAAACCAGCAACCAATCTTGCGGTGAATCCTTCCTGAACCTTCTGTCGTATTGCATCCTCCAGCGCCTGCGGAGAATCGAGAACCTTGAAATCGAACTCTTCATGCAAATCCCAGATCACGTTTGCGGTTCTCTCTACGCCTAGCGTGTTGTTCACCCAGTTTACAAAGGCGTCAGAACCGTTGCACCTGAACTGTGCTTCTAGTTCGAACTCCAATATCTTGCAATTGTTTTTGTTTGCTTGTTCTTTGATGTATTCAACGGATCCAATTTCGTTCGGCCTGACGATCTGTCTGTCGTCTATGAAGAAGACCGCAACCTTTGACGCATCAATAAGTTCCTGTGTCTGGAGTTTGCTCGTCCTTGCTACCGCTGGTGTGAACCTATTGTGGCTTGTGACCCGCAGCCTGTGTGCTTCGTCCATGATGAGCACATCGATCTCGTTCTGTTGGGCCTCCTGATAGCTGTTGAAATATTTGAACTGCTGCGATCCTCGGAGACCTATAATTTTCCGGAGGGTCTCAGTAAATGCCCGAGAGCCCGTAGCGTAGTGAGCATTATATCCTTTGAGAAGGAGGTCGGCCATCAGGTTGATGGCGATCACCGATTTCCCTGTTCCGGGACCGCCTTTAATTATGATGACGGTCTTCCTCCGGTCACGGAAGCCACCATTTGCTGCAGCCATCACCTTGTCGTAGACAACCAGCTGCTCATCAAGGAGGATGTATTCCGACCTCCCTTTTATGATGTTCCCCACATGATCCATGAGTTTTTTACTAGGCCGGTATTTGCTCTCCTCGATCCTCTTCAAGACGTCTGCTCCTTCGCCTCTCTGAAGTTTCTCACTAAGGAACCCTTTGAGCTTGTCGAAATCATCAGCGGTATATATGGGGTCTGATTGAAGATAGGTTCTGAATTTTTCGGCAAAAATTGGGTCATTCTCATTGAAGACATAATTATGCAGATAACTGCACGCGCTCAGGAGTATTGCATCGCTTCCTTGGAACGCAGTATGACCATCCTCCAAGAACATCCTATATTGTCCTACCTGGACGGAGGGGTGAGGTATATCTCTTTTTGCACCTCCAACCCACGTTGTTACGAGGTGTTCCCCATCAGACTCCTCACATTTCTCCCACTGTTTCAACTCTATAATTACTGCATTGTCTTTACCTGTTCCATCCTGCCCGGAGATGATGCAATCTAGTCTTTTAGAAGAGAGGGGAAGTTGATATTCCAGCATAATGCCATGATCGGTAAAGCCGCAGCGATCGAACACCTGTGATATTGCTCGGAGTGAGTTTCTCCAAGAGTTGACTTCCGCTGGGGGAGGATAATATCGGAAGTGTTGAAAGAATGCCTGCTTGAGTTTCTCTGCTATTTGATTCTGGATAACGTCCTCGATAAACTGTCCGGAACTACCCGCATAGAGTCTCATGACACGACCTTGTGACCTTTCACTATTGTGTTTCGTTCGTCTACTTTCTGGTTATTGTTTCTTGAAAGAATAGATTGCAGATTCAAATAATCAACAGTTGGAGACCTTTCAGCAGGCGATCGATGCCATTGACAACCTCAGTTTCCGAATAACCTCTTCTTTCCATTTCCAGAACTGCTTCATAGATCTCTTGGGCCTTCATACAATATTGGTTTTTCTTGCGGCCAGATAAAGGTAATGCAGGCACCATTCCGGCCATTCCGCTAGACATAACATTGTTATATGTCAGTTGACTGTGGTCTGAACCCCATACGAGTCTTTTTTGGTTATTTTTGCCACCGCACCGCTTCCTGGAACCAGGTGGGGAAGAGCGCGCCGTTGCCCGCGTAGAAGCGCTTGAAGTCCTCATCCAGGATGAAGGTCGTGCAGAAGTCGTCCGGGCTCCGCATCCCCCTCCCATAGGTCTGCACGATGCGCAGGGCGGTCTGCCACGCGTACCAGGCCCGGTCCTGGTCGGCCCGCTTCTTCACCTGGGGATCGCCCAGGTCAGGGTAAGGGACCTTGCACAGGACCTGCCACCTGCACTGATCGTCCTTGAAGTCCACGCCCTCGTACGCAGAGGGCGTGACCAGCACGAGCGGCTGCTCCGAGGACTTGAACTGCTTGAAAATGTCCTGGGAGGCGCTGCCTTCGTTGGCGATGAACCGGGGGCTCGCGACGCCTTCGAGCACGGCCTTCTGGATCGCGTAGCTGTGGGTGTGGATCACCCCTTTCTCCGTGGGGTGCTCGGCCAGGATCGCCCTGAGTTCCTGCAGCAGGAGCGGCATCGTCGCATCCTTGCTGGCGCGGGACATCTTGCCCACGGGCCGGTAGAGGAAGGCCCGACGCTCAGCAGGGAAGATGGACGGGACCTTGAGGGAGAGGACCTTCCCCTCGACTCCCAGGGAGGCGCAGAGAGCAGCCGCGTCGAGGATGGTCGCCGACTGGAGCACGAACGCTCCCCCTTTCGAGAACAGGAAGCTGCTCCACTTCTGCACGCGGATGGGCTTGAAGCTGACCTTGCTGCCTGCACGGCCCTTGTAATTCGTGGGAGCGACAGAAACGACCCAGAGGTCCGGGTCCTGGTCGAGCTCGCCCATCAGCTCGTTGCACTTCGCGACCGTGTGCCTGAAATCCTCGAGCTTCTCCAGGTCGAGCGGGGTCAGGTTCTCCATGTTCGCTTCGGCTTTCTTCACCTTCGCGTCGAAGCGGTCGCGCCAGTCGCCGAGGACGGATATCCACGCCTCGGCGGTGAGTTCTTCCTTGGGAACCCACGCCCCGGCCTTCTCCAGTTCATGCGAACTGATCTCGAAGCCGACGAACTTCATCAACTTCGTCTCGATCGCGTGGGCCTCGTCGCAGACCACCAAGTCCCGGAGACCGAAGTCGCCCGCGTACCGGGTCTCGTGGAGGAAGTAGTCGTAGTTGAAGAGTGGGAAGGCGTGCTCCATGGCCGTGCACTTCTGCTCCCAATACGGGCACACGCCCATGTCCTCAGGGATGTAGAGCGCGCCGCGCTTGGCCGAGGTCCCCAGGAACGTCTTGCCGTCAGGCTTCGTTGCCGGAGCAGGGATATGTGCGCAGCGGGTGCCGTTTCCCTGCATCTGGGAGACTTCGCAGCTCTGGGGCCGGCTGAGACAGGCGAAGTTGGCCCGACCTTTGGCGGTCACGGTCGAGAAGTCCTGGAGGTACTGGTCTTGCAGGACCTTGGAGGAGACGATGATGTACGAGCGCTTCTGGTTCGCCTCGAACCAGCGGGCGAGGGCGACTGCCAGGGCAGATTTCCCGAAGCCGGTCGGCGCCTCGAGCACGACCGTCCGGTAGCCTGCCTGCAGCGCGCCAATGATCGCGCGCAATGCGGTCTCCTGGTGCTCGCGCATCGTCGGGAAGGGGAACCAGCGCGACAGGTCGTCGAGGCCGGGCAGGGGGAACGGCGCCTGGTCTCGGATGTCCAGTTCCGTGATCTGGACCCCCGCGGCCGCGGAGGGCGTCATGTCAAAGACTCCTCGGCGCCCTTCTCCTCTTTGGCTCGTGGATCAGCTTCTTCTGGGCCGCGCTCCAGGTCGCGTTCTCCTGCTTCTTGACCCAATCAGCATAGAAATCGACAAACTCCAATCGATCATGGAAATTCTCCCTCTTCTGCCGCTTCAACTGCTTGAGGTCGATCTTCGGGGTTTTCATACCATATACTTCGCAAAGAGGCTTTTAACATTGAGTTTCCGGACGAACTCCTCCAGGAGGCTGCGCTCCAGACGCTCCTTGAACAGGTGATACAGAAACTTCGCATCCTCAATATCCTTCTCGCTCCCTAGGAAGAGCTTATAGGCGATCTGCGATTCCAGGGGTGAGGTGTAGAGGGTATGCGACCCGAGCCGGATCTCCATCCGGTGCGCCACTGCCCATCGGTCAAGATCATTTTTCGGGAACTTGAACTCGATATTCGGGATGACTCCGCCTTTCTTCGCAAACCGTATCGCAAGCCCCGTCATGAGGTAGTCGTCGTACGCCTCCTGCGCGGTCGGCGCGTTGAGGCAATCGAATTGGGGCTCGACTTTCTGCCAGAGAGCGGTGAAGGAATCGGGATTCATCCGATCGACGATCAGGTCGATATCTTCAGAGGCTCGGTTCCGCCCGAAGAGGATGGCGACGTAGCCGGAGACGATCACGTAGGGGATCTGCGCTTCCTGCAGCATGTCCGTGAATCGGAGCGCGAATTGGTCGAGCGCGTTGAGTTCCTTGTTCAGTTCGATGCGCCCTGGAGAGAATCGTAGGTCCATGCAATCGCTCCGTCATCAGGTGTTGATGGTACTATCGGGATGGCATAAAGCTTTATCGGGGGCAGCGTGCCGCCCAGGCCGCTAGGCATAACGCTGTTATACCTCTATTTAGTTACAGCAAGCGAATAAGAAATAGACATGGCCAAGAAGTCCAGCCTCGACAAGTTCGCGGACATTCTCGACCGGACCGTCGAGGTCTTGAAAGGGCCACACCGCGTCGCCGCAGGCGCGGTGATCGCCGCCGCCCTCGGGGGGCTGCTGAAGCTGACCGAGGTCACCAAAACGTTCCCGCCTCCGGCCGATCTTGCAGGGAATCTGGTCGTCTTCTTCGCCGTCATCTTCTTCGTCGCGGACGTGGCGAAGGGCGGACTGTATGAATAGACACGCGCCTCCCTTTGTGCTCGTCCTCGCCATCGCCTTCACCATCACCTTTCTGCCTTCCCTCCAGCAGCATGCGCTGGGGAATAGCATTGCAGGGGCGCAGTTCGTTGTGTCTAGTGTGTCATCGCGAGCGGCTCTCCTGTGCGACGATCAAGGGGGCTATCCTTTCGTTCAGGAGATCTGCACGGACAAGGACGGCCAACACAGCGATGTCTGCACCAGCGGTAACATTACCGACTGGTGGGATCCTACATGGAAGTTTCGCCTCCCCATGGCAGTGAAGAACTCGGGACCCGTTGAGATACCCTCAGGATACGTTGTCTCTTTCTCCCTGAACCACCAGTCGCTCGTCGCTAGCGGACAGTCCCTGGCCAACGGTAATGATGTCCGCGTCATTCACGGGTCATCACAGCTTGAGCGGGTTGCGTTGACTCCCTTCAATACGGTCTCAACGGTCATCCATGCTAGGCTGACGGAGCCGGTCCCGGTCGGCGGCGAGGACACCTACTATCTCTATTATGGGAACCCGTCGGCGGGCAATCCGCCAGATGACCCCTTGGCCGTCTACCTCTTCTTTGACGATTTCGATGACGGGGATCTCGTTGGCTGGTTCAAGGATGCGGGCACTTGGGAGGTAAGCAATGGGGCGGCCATCAGCCAATCGGTTGATGGGCGGCTCCGCCACCTCACCTTCCTTCCCGAGATCACCGGAAAAGGCGTTCAGTATTGGTACCGGGCATATCCAGGAAACAGCAACGGTATCCTCTCCCTGTCGAAGGACATTACTTCTGCAAGCCCTGGTTTCTGGACGATGTTCGAGTCGCCGAGTCGGCTGACGCGCCACCAGGGAGGATATCAGAATATCTGCCTGCTTTCCACCTCAACATCCTCGTCCACATGGTATGACGTCCACGTCACCAAGACGGCCAACGGCCAATGGACGCTTTCCACGAAAACTCCTCTCGGGGAGAGCTCCTGCTCGGGGGTGGACCAAACGGATCTGGGTACATCCTTGAGACTTGTCCTGTACTCCTCCAATGCGGCCGGGGCGCTGTGGGATGACATCCGCTTCTCCCCCTTCCTCGACCCGGAGCCGATTGTCCAGGCGGGAGGGGAACAGATCCTGGAAAACACTGTTGTGGAATTCAGCTGCCTTCAAGGGGCGTGCGTCGGCGCAACAACCGACTGCTCCGCACTGGGTAAGGTCTGCAACGACGGGATGTGTGTCGATCCCCCGATGCATCTCGAATGTAACAATTTCCAGTGTGTTTCAGTGATCGGGGTGGGTCCTGACGGATGCGCCGACGTGAGCGACTGCAAAGGGCATCTGGAGTGTGTATCGCTGACATGCACCCCTGTTCCTGAGCCGGGTGAGGACAAATGTCCCGTTGATGGACTGAACTGTCTGCCGGACATCATTATCACTGATTTCTCCGCCTCTGTAGGGAGCCCGGTAAATGCCACCCTGTACAATATCACGATGCAGTTGATTGTCCAGAATCACGGGTTCCTCTCTTCGGCGAGTGCATACCACCGAGTCAACATCTCAAACATCACGCTGTACTTCCAAGATGGCGGCATGAATCCTGGGGATACATTGAACATGACCAAGACAGTACTGCTCCCCGCGGGCTTCTATCCTTCGTGGGCCTTTGCGGATTTCTTCGGGGCAGTCCAGGAGGCCAACGAGAATAATAACAACGTGACGGCGTCGTTCACGGTGTGACCGCAGTCAGCTGATAATCGTCATCTCCAGGGCCGGCGAGAGGGAGATGTAGCCCTTGGGGAACGGCATGCTGTTGTTGATCGAGGCGAAGGCCGCGTAGACCTTCTTTCCTGCAAGCGCCTGGGTCTTCGGGATAGTCCAGGTCACGATCGCGTTGCCAGTGGAGCTGAACGTCCCCAACGAGTTCTGGAGGCCGATCGAGGTGGGCCCGTAGAGGACCGAGAAGCTGAAGAGCAGGTCAGGGTCGAGGGGGAAATACCGACCATCACCCAGCGGGATGCCCGTGCTGTTGCTGAACGAGAGCGCGAGGACGTAGAACTGGTTCGCAGCCGCGGTGTCGCTCAGGAAGAAGGTCACGGTGTTGCCCATGACGGGCGCGCCGACCTTGTTCAGGGTGGCCGTCGGCGCGTCGAGGACGGTGATCGTAATGGTCTCGCTCACCGTGAAGACCCCGTCGAAGACGGTGAAGGTCACGTTGTACTGGCCGTAATCAGTATACGTTGGGGTCCAGTTGAATTGACCCCCGGCAGAAAACTTTGCTCCGGGGATGTTCTCCGCGGCATTGCTCGTATTTATCAGGATGTTCCCGTCGGGGTCGAAGACCTTGAGCTTGAAGCTTAGGAATTGGCCTTCAGTAATGATCTTGTCCCCCGTAGGCACTATTTGTGGCGGATCGTTGATGTTTACAACAACTATCGAGATTGTTTTCTCGTCTGAGAGCTGCCCGTCCGTGACAGAGAAAGTCACGCTCAGGTTGGCGCCTCCGTCGTAATAGGTGGGTGTCCAGTTGAAGGTTCCTGTGGATGAGTCGAAGAAAAACGGACTGGGAAGAACGTCCCCCGCGTTCGTTGAATACGTGAGCGTGTCATTGTCGGTGTCTGTGGCATTGATTTTGAATATTAATGTCGAGCCCTCCGCTACCTGCTTGTCGGGGATTGGAATAAGGATTGGGGGATCGTTCACTGGCAGGACATTAATAGAGAAATTCTCCCCAGATACATAATCACCGTCTGAGACCGCAAGCGTCACAGTTGTTGATCCATACTGGTTGGATATCGTCTGACAATCGATAGATAGCACCTGATCAATGGCGCATGTGATAATCGACGTGGATGATTGCTGCAGGGAGAAGGAAAGATGCTCAAACGCGGATTCCGCATCAGTGACAACATCTTCGAGGTTTATGAGATTGTCCACGACGCCCGCATCTTCAAGAATTTCGATATCAGAAAGCTCAGCGATCTCCGGCGGATTCAGGTTCGCGGTAAAGCCTACCGAATCTAAGGAGGATTCTCCACTACCGGAGGTGGCAACAACGGTCAGGTTATTAAATCCGTCAGGTACCTCGATCGTAATGTTTGGCACGAAGGGGATTTGAGGTCCATTGTTCAGGGAATATTGCCAGGAGATGACCGGTGATCCATCGATAACAGAGACATTCACCTCAATGAAAGGCGTTATATAAGACTTATTTTTAGGAGTGTCAATGAAAAAAAGCGCTCCTTGCACTTCTTTTGGATGCACTATTGTCGTTGGTTCGGGGATAACGAGCTTCCTGTACAGGATCGTATCCATGTAATTCCCGTCCTCTTTCCCTCCCTGATCGTTCACAACTATACGTATCGCATTGGGTCCAGAAGAAGGCGCCAAATCCAGATTAAGATCGCTTGCCAGAATCTCGAGAGAATCGCCTTTTGTCACGCTGAAATTCATCTTGCCGTTGTTGACAAACGCGGTAAACCCATGGTGTTTATTCTGGTCAAAACTCCCTACCTTTTTGTAGGAAGAGGACGGCGTGTAGTATCCCAGATCTGAGCCAACGCCATTAGCATCGATATGGAATGCTGTGAGGAGTGTGGATCCTTCCTGAAGCTGCAACTGAAGTGTTGCGCCTGTGTCTTGGGGCGCAGCCTTCAGTATTCGGGCGCTTATTACATAGTTGCTTAACTGTGGGATGTTCCTGCTAATACTATAATCTTGAGCGTCCAGAAGATTCAGAGCCTTGGCACCCTCCCACGCACTAACTTCAGAGACCACGGCAGATGCACTGCCTGCCCACGAGTCCTGCCCATTGAGAGGGCCGTTCTGCAGATTGTTGAAGTTCTCATAGTATGAGAATACGTTCTTAGGATTAGCTGGAGGGCTTTGTGCTGAAGGGTTCCCGTAATACACCCAATAATTGCTCGCGCTCTCCTCTGCCAGGATGGGGGTCTGAGTCTTGAAAAGAAGGGTTGTCGCCGATGTGTTAAACGACGAGTCATTAATTCTGTCGATCTCGATCTGGTTGTTGAAAAGGATGCGCACGTCGTTGCCATTGTCGAGGAAGTCGAAGCCGGTCGTGTCAAGCTTGACGGCGACAGTATAACCTTCGGGGATAGGAAGGTTGTTATTAACGATTGTGATTTGCTTTCTGAACTCCCAATCCGTGTTCCACCAGGATTGAGATTGCGCGAGAACTGCAGGGGTCAGGCTCAGGAACGCCAAGAAGACGGCGGCTGTCAAGACCCCCTTCATGCTGGTTCGGTGGATCTGCGCTTTATAAACGCAGGGAAAGCTTCCCTTCGGCGGGAGAGATCAGAGAATCCTTCAACGCTTTTATCCGTGCGGCGCCATAGGGAATGCATGGTCCTGACGAGGAGCCTGTACGCGAAGGCGAAGAAGGGCGAGCCTGCGCCCGATTTCTCCCTCAAGGGCATCGACGGCCGGGTCTACGACCTGAACAGTTACCGGGGAAGGAAGAAGGCGATCCTGGTCGTGTTCATGTGCAACCACTGCCCCTACGTCAAGCACAAAATCTCCGCGATCGTGGCCCTTGACCGGCAGTTCAAGAAGAAAGGCCTCCTCGTGATCGGCATCAACTCAAACGACCCGTCCCAGCACCCGGAAGACAGCGTCGACGGGATGAAGATCTTCGCCGAGAACAGGGGGATTGTGTTCCCCTACCTGGTTGACGAGGCCCAGGACGTGGCCCGGGCCTATGGGGCGTCGTGCACGCCCGACCCCTTCCTGCTCGACGGCCAGCTCAGGCTCGTGTATCACGGCCGGATTGACGACGCCATCGAGCCGCGGACAACTCCCACGACGGCGGAGATGCGCCGGGCCATCGAGCAGCTGATTGCTGGCGAAGAGGTCTCGGTCGAGGAGAAGCCGTCGATCGGCTGCTCGATCAAGTGGCGGCGGTAAGGTCCGTCTCGATGGGCCGACAGCAGAAGAGCCATTTCTCCCCTCCCGAGGCTGGGCTCCATCCATAAAAGAGGCTGGCTGAAGGATTTATGCCTGCACACGAAAGAGGAGGATATGAACGTCCTCGCCATGTGGATCGCCATGGTGGCCGTCGCCGTGGCGCTGACGTTCTTCTTTCCCGGAAGTCAGCTCCAACCCCAGTTGACCGGCCCCGCTCTCGCCGCCGACCTTCCTTCGACCGGCGACTTCACCGTGGCGGCCTGGATCACTCCCGCAGACTCCGCTGAGGATGGCTACGCCCTGCTGAAAGGCCGGGCGGATGGTGCTTTGCAGGGTTTTGGGCTCGGCATCGCCAACCGGAGGCCGTTCGTCGCCATCGGAGACCAGGACTCCTCTATCCTCATCCAGGGTCCGATGCCGGTCCAAGGCCGCACCCAGCTGGCGGCGATGCGGCAAGGCCGCGTGCTGCGCCTGTTCGTGAATGGTCTTCCGGTTGCTGAGGCGGTGGCGACCGCGGCATTGCCTGCCGATCCGCTCCAGGCAGGCACGCTTCCCGGCGATCACACCTTCCGCGGCACCGTGGAAGGGGTCACGATCTTCCTGGCAGCCCGCAGCGACGCTGACCTCCGGCAGCGCTATGCTGCCGATGCAGGCGTGGCGCAATAACTGGTTTTCTGGATTGCGTGGAACGCATGCGCTTCAGAAGAACTGCAGCCCTTCAGCCGGATCGGTCGCCGGGTCGGCCTGCGGCGCTGTCGCAGGCGTGGAAGTGAATTGGCTGGGCGCAGTCTCAGCCGGCCGTCGGCGCTTCCCCAGGTCTTCCACGAAGAGGCGCGAGAACTTTTCCGTGCAGGCACGGCAGATGTAGACGCCTTTGATGATCGCCCGGATCGCCGCCTTCTCCTCAAGGATGCGGATCAGCTCCTCCTCGGAGAGCAGGCAGCCGCCCCCGCACTTCGGGCACTCCATTGACTCTCTTTGGGCGCGGAAGCATAAATACGGGCCCGAGCCTGGGCGGCCTTTTAAGGCGGGAAAGCATCGCCTTACCATGAAGAAGCGGAGCGTCCTGCTCGCGGCGGTCGTCCTGGCCGCGCTCGTCGCCGGCTATGTCCTGGCCGCCACGATCCAGCAGATCCAGGCCGCATCATATCTCGCTGGGGCCGAGGCAGGTTACCGGCAGGCGGTCCTTCAGTTGCTGACTGAGGCCGCAGACTGCGAGCCGTTCGACGTCTTCTCCGGCAACACGAGCGCGACCCTGGTCAACGTGGCGTGCCTCGGAACGTAGGCTGCCGAGGTCTGCCGGGAACGGGGTCGTCATTTCAGGGCGTTGATCTTGGCGGCGACGATGAAGTCGTTCTCGGTCAGTCCCTGGAGCGCGTGGGTCGAGAGGGTCAGTCGAACGCGGTTCCAGGAGTGGATCAGCAGGTCGGGGTGGTGACCCTCGCCTTCCGCGAGGCAGGCGACCTTGTTCACGAATTCCAGGGCGTGGACGAAGTCCGTGAACTCGAAGTCGCGGCGGATCGACAGGACGCCCTCGGCCGCGAGCGTCCAGCCCGGGACGCGCTTGAGCAGCGCCCGCGCCTCGGCCAGGGTCATCGCCCGGCCGATGCCCTCGCAGGCGACGCACTTCTTCTGGGTCAGGTCCATGGACCTTCTTGTCGGGCTGGTTTATAATGCTTGAGCGGCCGGGGAGGTCACTTCTTGCGGCGGGTCTTCGGGGGCTGGAGAGCCTGGGGCTTGAAGAAATACACGACCATGGCGGCGATGACGAGGCCGATGTAGATGACCAGCCACACGACCAGGAAGAGGAAGGTGGACATGACCGCGGTCATCCCCGCGAACTTGAAGGCAGGCAGGGCGGCGATGAGGATGAGCAGGCCGAGCACGACGCTCAGCAACCCAAGGACGACCATCTCGCTGGTCTTCAGGAAGTTCTGATCCTTCATGTCCTTAAAGTATTCGCTGAGCTCCCATTTAAAGGCACCGGGAGCCCAGGGCCGCAGGTTTATATGGACGGTCGCCAACGGGTGACCATGAAGTATGATCTCCACGGCACGACCATGCAGCTGCTCAACCTGCAGCTCACCGCCGGCGAAAAAGTCACCGCAGAGTCGGGCCGGCTCGTCTACATGAGCGACAACATCGCGATGCAGGCCGAGGCGACGGGCGGCCTGTTCGCCGGGCTCAAGCGCAAGCTCATCGGCGAGAGCTTCTTCCTGGTGTCGTTCAGCTGCGCGGGCGGCTCAGGGATGGTGGGCTTCGGGTCCGAGTTCCCGGGCAAGGTCATCCCCCTGCCACTCAAGAAGGGCGACGAGATCATCGCCCAGAAAGACGCCTTCCTCGTGGCGGAGGAGTCGGTCACCTTCGACGCGTCGTTCACCAGGCGGATCAGCGCCGGCCTCCTCGGCGGCGAAGGCCTGCTCCTGATCAAGCTCCGCGGGCCTGGCCTCGCATTCATGAACGTGGGCGGCGAGGTCTCCGAGATCAAGCTCAAGGCAGGCGAGAAGATCCGCGTGGACACCGGGAACCTCGCGATGTTCGACGCGACCGTGGACTACGCGGTCGAGCGGGTGAAGGGCGTCCGGAACCTGATCTGGGGCGGGGAAGGCCTCTTCCTGGCGACCTGCACCGGCCCAGGCCGGGTCTGGGTCCAGTCCATGCCCGTGGCTGAACTGGCCGGCAAGCTCGCCGAGTATCTCCCGGACCGCCGGGGCGGCTCCCTGGCTGCGGGCTTCGTTGCGGGCAGCCTGCTCAGCGGCCGGCGCTGACCTGCCTCCGAGGGCCGCGGCCCACGGGGCCGCATCCCCGAACGGCCCGCTTATAAGCCCGCTCCCCCAACACTATTCCAGGGGTCTCCATGCCTGAGAGTCGCTATTTCCTGAAGCTCAGCGGCGTCCTCGCCCTCGGGCTGCTGAGCCTGCTCGTCGGTTTCCTCATCTTCATCCTGCTCGCGCCGGTCATCCTGGCGATCGGCGTCACCGTGACGCTGGTGGTGGTCCTGTTCGTCGTGGTGTGGATGGTGATCTACCTGGCGCTGTTGGTCGGCGCGATCCTCGTCAACCTCTTCCGGCCGGCAGAGACCGCACCCACCGGGAACTACACCCTCGCAAAGGTTAGGGAAGCCGGCCGCCGCCGGCGCAAGACGTCGTGAGCGCGCCCGTCAGACAAAGACGGTCTGCTGGTTCTCCGGGCCGACGGAGATGATGTCGATGTCGCAGCCGATCAGGTCCTTGATGACGGTGGCGACGTTGCGGGCTGCCGGGGGCAGGTCTCCCCATTCCCGCGCCCCTCCGGACAGAAGCATTCCTTTGCGGCCACTACACGCCCGCATCCTGAATGGCGTTCGGAGAAGCGAACTCCAAGACAACCTTCTCCCTGAACTCTTTGAGATCCTTTGCGCCGACGTTGGTCAGGGTCACTTGGAGCTGAGTGCCGAGCTTCTCCATGAGCGGCTTGAGTCTCCCTTGGACGCTGACATAGTCTTCGATGCCCTCTTCAATCGCGGCCCGCTTCACGCGTTCCCCAATCCCATACCGCTGGAGGGTCCTGGCCTTCCGTGAACCTTCCCCCCATCTCCCCCGGAAGCGTTCTCCGCGGTATGCAAGCAGATTTCCGGCGGCCTCTTCGAGAATGTTGAAACCGGTTCCCATCATGACCGCATCCGAAAATGCCAGGGCCACCCCAATGGTCCGCGCATCATGCTCTATCCAGTTCAGTACCTTGCCGTCCTGCGTCTCTTTCTTGAGCCTCCGTGTCCCTATCCCGCCATCGCCAATGATGACCTTCCTGTCCTCCCCCAATCCCTCGTTTGCGTCGCTGACCTCCTTGAGGGCCGTGTAGATTCCTCGCCCGACCCCCCTCCCGTGGGTGGTGATGCACGAGCCTCCCGAGCCCATGCCCTCCTTGAAGCCGGCTGCGCCCACGTCGACGCACGCGCGGTTGAATCCTTCCAGATCAACGCCGTTCCCCGTGATGAGGGGCTTGCCTGGATAGAGTTCTTTGAACTCCCGTGCCACCGCCACCAGGTAATCGCTCTTGCAGCTGGAGGCGGTCGTGAACATGGTGTCCGCTCCCGCGTCTACCGCCGCCCTTGCCCTATCTTTCCAGCCTGGGTGGGTGTGGATTGCCGCGCCGACAGCATAGCCGTTGAACTTGTACACGAAAGCAAGCTGCTGGAGGACGCCATTCCTATCGATAATGGGCATGAAGCTGATCCCTTGCTCCCGCATCCTCTCGTGAACAAACTCGGGCGAGTCTTCGTCGGTGCAATACTGCCTCCCGTGGACGGCCGTCGCCTTGTCGAACGGGGCGATGCTTCCTGCGAAGCCGGGGTCGCCGTTCGAGAGGGCTCGTTCTAGCGATATCGACGTGTCTCCCGTGATCCCGTCCCTATACCGGAAGACGCCACGCAAGCGCCGAAACGAATCGCAGATGGGGATGGTAGAATGGCCGAACTCGTCGTACATTCTCATCGCCTGCTCAACGGTGCTGGTGACGTCGATGCGTACCGGATCTTGGAACTCCAGATCTCCCCGCTTCACTTCCTGTGCCTTGACCCTTCGTATGATATCGGCCTGCTCCTCGATGGGAAAGGATGCAGGGACGACCGCCATGAGGCCGTTGCGGGCGCACTCAAGAGTCATATCATAGCCGCTCACGCAGGCCATATCCGCGGCGATGAAAGGGTAGCGGAGCACGACACCGCCGGGGAGCTGCACAGAGAGGTCAACCTTGTCGTACGTCAATCCTGCCGGGGTCCATCCGGGTTGAATGAAGAAATCGCGCAGGCTGAAGGACGTTTCCGGGGAGAGCCGTACCATACCTTTATTGGGGAATTACATTTTTATGCTTATCTACACCTTCGCGACGTACCCGGGATTGGGCTCGAAGAGCATGCCTTCCTTCTTGAGCTTCTCGATGATCTCCTCGGCGTTCGGGACGCCTTCCTTCTTCGCCGCTTCCTCGATCTCGCCGACCGGGATCTCCTTCTTGGTCTCCGAGAGGGTGTTGATGATCTCGAGGATGACGCGGATGCCCGACCGCTCCCTCGCGGTCGTCCCGCCTTCAGCGCGGTCGACGTCGATCTCCTGGGTGTCCGGATCCATGCCCAGCTGCCGGAGAGAGGCCATCATGAGCCGGATCGCGCGGGCAGCGTCCTGCTTCCTGACCTCGGGGGAGAGCTGGATCTTCGCCGATGCTTCCGCGAGCCGGATGAGGGCCTCGAACTGTCGGAGGGTGATGGAGACCGCGCTGCCGCCCTCGGCCCGCTTCCGCATCTTGAGGTAGAAGGTCTTGAGCAGCTTCCCCGCATCCTTGGTCAGGACGGGCTTGCAGGTGCTCTTGGCGTACGCGATGTACTTGCGGATGGTTTCGGACGGGATCTTCGGGACCGCACCTTCGAAACCCTCTTCCCTGGTGGAGAGCATGTGCTCGACCACGCGCCGGTCCTTTGCTGCGTCCGGCAGGTCGCGCAGGGCGAACTTGAGGTCGAACCTGGTCATCAGCGTGTCCGGGATGGTGATCTGCTTGGAGATGGCCATGTACGGGTCGAAGCGGGAGAACTTCGGGTTGCCGCCGGCGAGGACCGAGGTCTGCGCCGGGAGCGTGGCGACGATCGCGGCCTTCGCGATCGAAACTGAACCCTGCTCCAATGCCTCGTGCATAGCGACCTGGTCTTCGGGGGACATCTTCTCGAACTCGTCGATGGCCAACAGGCCCTTGTTCGCGAGCACCATTGCCCCGGCTTCGAGCACCCAGCCGCCCATGAACTGCTCGTCCTTCGAAACCGAGGCCGTGAGCCCGGCCGCGGTCGTGCCCTTGCCGGAAACGTACTTCCCGCGCGGCACGATCTGAGGAGTGAGCTTCAATAATTGAGATTTGCCACTCGCCGGGTCTCCTATGAGGAGGATGTGGATGTCGCCCCTGGACTTGGTCTTGTCCGGCAGAGTCCGGTGGATGCCGCCGAAGAGCTGCAGGATGATCGACTCCTTGATGTCCTCGAGGCCGTAGAGAGTCGGCGCCAGCGACGCGATCAGCTTCTCGTAGATGTACTCATCGGCCGCGAGCTTCTTGACCTCGTCCTCGTCCTCTTTCGAGAGCTCGAGCCGCTCCCAGCCGATCTCCTTGGGCTCGATGTGATTGACGTCCATGTAGAAGTCCAGCTTGATGTTCCAGAACTTGCCCTTGGGGATGTCGTGGAGGACGCCCGTCAGCAGCAGCCGGTTGCCGGGGTCGGTGATCCTCCTGAAATCGGGCGAGGTCAGGTCGGCCTGCATCACCAGGTTGACCTGGGAGGGCTTGTCCCCCTCGGTGAGCTCGAACGGCTCCTCGATCATGATCCAGCGCATGTCCACCAGGGTCTTGTCCTTCTGCCGGAAGCCGAACTTGTTGCCGCACTCGCACTGGTACGGCTTGGGGATGAACGTCCCCTTCCTGGGCTGTTCGATCTCGTTGCCGCATTCCGGGCACTCCCAGGTGATGGCCATGATCTCTGGCCGGATCTCCGATGCTTTGCGCACCATGCCCTCGACCGCGATGAGCTTGCCGATGTGCTTCGACCGCAGGTTGCGGATCGGGATGGCCTGGGATTCGGGAAGGTGGAAGAAGCGGATCTTGACGGGCGAGGGCAGGTCGATCCCTGCGGCGGCCTCGTCCGCGGCCTCGAAGAAGAGGTCAGGTTGGTCGAGCAGCAGGGCTGAGAGCTCCTGCGAATGCTTGTCCAGCACCAAGAAATCGACCGCCAGGGCCTGGCCCTTAAGGGCGGCCTTCACCAGCTCCTGGTCATACGACTGCCGGAGGAATTCCCTGAACCGGGACGTGATCAGGGCTTTCTGCTCGTCCTTGACGTCCAGGGTGGGCATGGCTCTCGGACAGGACTTTTAGCGCCCGGATTTAAAAGCGGCACCTTAACGGCGTTATCTCTGGTCATCCCCACACAATCAGGAAACCGAGGTGCCGGGGAGCTGCTTGGCGCGTCAGCGGGAACTGCTGAGTTCCTCGGCTGCGGCCCGGGCGGCGCGCTGGACCACTTCAGAGAGCGCGGGATGGATGTGGATCGTGCTCACCAGGGAATCGACCGCATTCGCGTGCTTCATCGCGACCAGGACTTCGTGGATGAGCGTCGCCGCTTCCGGCCCGATGATGTGGCAGCCCAGGATCTTCCTCGTGCCTTTCTCGGCCAGGAGCTTGACGAAGCCTTCCTCGTCCTGAAGGGCAGCGCCCATGCCGGTGTCCTTGTACCAGTAGCGGCCGACGACGTAACGGGCGCGCCGCTCCTGCAGCTGCTGCTCCGTTTCTCCGACGGCGGCGATCTGCGGCGCGGTGAAGATGGCATGGGGCATCGCGGTGTAGTCGGCCGGGTACTTGCGCCCCGGGAAGAGGGCATTGTGGGCTGCCACCGTGGCCTCGAGGTTGGCGCTGTGCTTGAAGAGGAACTTGCCTGCGATATCGCCCGCGGCCCAGACCCCGGGAGCGGAGGTTTCCAGGAACTCGTTCGTGACGATGTAGCCAGCCTTGTCCGTCCTGATGCCGGCCTTGCCGACGTCGAGCAGGTCGCTGTTCGGCACGCGGCCCGTGGCCACCAGGAGCTGGTCCGCTTCGAGCGTCTTCTCACCCTCCTTGCCGGCAACGTGGACGACGACCTTCGCGGCCTTCCGCTCGACGCGGGTCACCTCGTAGCCGAGCAGCAGCCGATGCCTGCTCTGGAACGCCTGGGTGAACGCGGCGGCGATCTCCTGGTCCTCCCGGTTGAGCAGGCCGCTGCGCTGGACAACGGTCACCTGGGTCCCGAGCGCGCCGAAGAAATGAGCGAGTTCCGCGGCGATGTAGCCGCCGCCGAGGACGATGAGGGACCGCGGCTGCTTCGTCAGCCGGAGGGCCTGGTCGCTGGTCATCGCCCCGCCGAGGCCGGGGATCGGCGGGACAACGGGCCGGGTGCCGGCGAGGATGAAGATCTTCTCGCCGCGGATGGTCTTGGTCCCGATCCGGAGAGTGCGGTCGCCCACGAACGCTGCCCGGGCCTTGAACAGGGTCAGTCGCTTGTTGGCCCGGATGGCGGCCTCGATCTCGCGCGCGTCGCGGTCGACGAGCTGCGAGGCGCGGCGGGTGATGGCAGCGAAGTCAACACGCAGCGGACTGGTCTTGATCCCGAACGCCGCCGACCGCCGCAGGAGCTCCATGACGTCCGCGCTATGGATCTCGATCTTGGAGGGGATGCAGCCCCGGTTGAGGCACGTCCCTCCCATCGGGCCCTCTTCGACGATCGCCACGGACTGGCCGCGACCGGCCAGGGCATCGGCGATGTTCAGGCCCGAGCCTGCGCCGACGACGACCGCGTCGAACCGCTGCATATGCTCTTTTTGGTCCCGCGGAGTTAAAAGCGGCCCCTACCTGGCGAGGACGACGTCCCGAGTGATCGGCCGCTTCGTGAACAGCACGTCCGGGTTCAAGCGCCCGGCGGGATCGAAGATCCGCTTCACCTCGGCGAAATACGTGGAGGCGGGCCCCCACTCCCGCTCCAGGTACGGGGACTTGCTCCGGCCTGCGCCATGTTCGGCGGAGATGCTGCCCCCATAGCGGAAGGTCAGCGCAAAACACTCCTCGGTCAGGGCAGCGGCGCGCTGCATCCAGCGGGCCCGGCCGAGCAGCGGGCGGATGTGGAGGTTCCCCTCGGCGGCGTGACCGTAGATCACCGCCCGGACGCGGCGGCGCGCGAAGACCTGTTTCAGGTCGCGAAGGAAGGGCGCCAGCCGGTCGACCGGGACTGAGAGGTCCTCGACGAACGGGACCACGAGGCCGGTTTTCCCGACCTCCCGGAGCATCGACGTCCGGATCTCCCAGAGCGTGTTGCCGGTCCCGAAACGGGAGCCCAGCGCAACGGACTGGAGGACCGTACGCAGGCGCGCGGCCGTCCGCTGGAGGTCCTGGTCCAGCTCGATGAGGAGAACCGCCTGCGTGCCTTGCGGCAGCCGCTCGCGCATGCGCGCGAACGCAGAGGAGTCGAGGATCTCGATGGCCGAAGGCCGGAGCGGCAGCAGGCGAGGAACCGCCGCGCACGCTGCCTCGGCTGACGCGAACGACGCCAGGCAGGTGGCCCGCCGCGCGGGGACGCGGTCCAGCTCCAGGTCGATGGCTGTCAGCAACCCCAGGGTGCCGACCGACCCGGCGAAGAGGTGGGTGACCATCTCCTCCGGACGGTCGTAGTCGGTGAGGGCATAGAGGTTGTAGCCGAGGCTGGTCTTGAGGCCCCGCCGGGCGCGGAGGACCGCGAGCGCTTTCCGATCCTGCAGCAGGCGCTTCCGCACGCGGAGAACCGCTGTCGCGAGGTCTTCGGGCAGGCCGGCGGCGGTGTCCACGACCCGCCCGCGGGCATCCACGAACCGGACACCGCGGAGCGGCCGGTCGATGCTGCCATACTTCACGCCCCGGATGCCGCTCGCCTTCGTGCTGACGTTGCCGCCCACGCTGCACTGCGCGCAGGAGGACGGCCAGAAGAGCAGGCCGTGCGTCTTCAGCGACCGGTTGAGGTCGTCGTAGACTATGCCAGGTTCGACCCGCACGTGGCTGCCGCGCCGACGGAGGACCCGGTTCAGGGAGGAGAAGTCAATCACCAGGCCCCGCCCGACGGCCGCGCCGCACAAGCCCGTTCCTGCTGACCGGGCGGTGATGGACAGGCGGTGGCGCGCCGCATACCGGACAGCGGCGACCACGTCAGCTTCGTCCTTGGGGATCACGACCTCGCGGGGGCGGATGCGATACGGACCTGCATCCGCGGCGTAGGCGTCGCACGCCTGACCGGTGAGGACCCTGCCGCGGACCGCACGCATACATTTTATTTAAGACCCCGGGATAAGAATGGCTATGGCAAAGCCTTCTGGTCGCGGCTTCATGCGGGACCAGTTCGACTGGCGACTCTATCCCGCGGCGGAGCGCTTCCTGGAGAACCAGGTCGCCGGGTTCCTTCGCGGCAACCGGACTGCCCGCGTCCTTGCAGACCGCATGGCGGCCGAGACCTCGACCCGCTTCTTCGACTGGATTGACCACCTGGTCCTTCCCCCGGCCACGGGTTCGGCTCGCCAGCTCGAGCGGCTGGGTTTCGTCGAGCGCGCGGACGGGGCGTTCCATAACCCTGACACGATCTTCTTTCCGGTCCTGCTGGGCGACCGGCTCGAAGTTGCCTTGAAGCCAGAGGAGCTGGCGCACTTCCTGCAGGTCCAGGGCGGAGGCGAGATCGAAGGCGAACTCCTGGGACCGTACCGGCGGGCCGTGCTCGCGGAGGAGCGCGGGACCCGGCTGACAGCGGTCGAGCGGCGCGGGTACGCTGGCTTCCAGGTCGGGAAGGCCGCAGACAGCCGGGCGTATCAGGATGCGCTGCAGGCCTGTCTCTGCCGGCGGCGCTTCTTCCCGACCGATGCTGAGGGGATGCGCGCCACCCTCGCCCTGGTGAAGCGGCTGGTCTCCGACCTCGAGCCCGGCCGCGCGGCAGACGCATTCTTCCGGGCTGAGCGGCTCTACTGGGAGCGGCGCAATCCCGCCGGCCAGCTGCAGCGGGCCCGGCAAGATCGACTGGGGTTGGGCTGGGGCAACCACGACCACCACACCTACCGGTCATCCCGGGAGCACTTCTCTTCCCTGATCCACCTCTTCGAGGCCATGGGCTACCGCTGCCGCGAGCAGTTCCACGCGGGCGAGCAGGCCGGCTGGGGGGCCCAGATCCTCGAACACCCAGGCTGCGGCATCGTGCTCTTCGCTGACGTGGACTTGGACGTCCAGAAGAAGGACCAGGACTTCGCCCACCGCGGCCTGCAGCCGCACCGGCAACTGGGCACGGTCGGCCTCTGGGTCGGCCTCCACGGGGAGAGCATCCTCCAGGCGGGGATGCACCACCTCGAGGCGCGCTTCGCGTTCGATGCCCTGCGGGAAGACCTGAGCAAGGCCGGGATCACGACGCTGCCGGCGTTCTCGCAGTTCGGCTTCCTGAAGCAGGCCTTCGTGCAGTCACCCACCTGGCCGGTCGACCCGCGACGCCTGGCTGCGCTCTTCCGGGCAGGCTCCATTACCAGCGAGCAGCGGCGGCAATTCCTGAAGCTGGGAGCCCGGGGCAGCCACCTCGAGAACCTGCAACGGCGGCAGGGATTCAAGGGCTTCAACCAGGACTCGGTCTCGGCCATCATCAAGGCCACCGACCCGCGCAACCTCCAGGGCTATCGGCACGCGTGACAGCTTTTTATGCCTGAGGCCCGAAGAGTGTGTATGACCCCCACCAAGTCCCGCAAGAAGGACGACGCCAAGACCCAAGAGAGCAGTTGCGGCTGCAGCAATTGCGGCTGCTCCTAATCCAGTTCGCGCTCTGCCCGCGTGTACTCTTGAGGCGACCCAATGTCGAACCACTTGCCCCCGAAGACGAACCCGTAGACCGCTTCTTGCTTGGCGAGCCAGCGGATGAAGTCACCCATCCGGTCGCCGCCGTTCTTGTCCAGGTAGTCCTCGACCCGCTCCAGGGCAGGGACGGTGAAGATGTAGATGCCGGTCGAGGCCAGGGTGGACGTCGGTTCAGGGGGTTTCTCCTCGAAGGCGACGATCCGCTTCCGGTCGTCGAGGGTCACGACCCCGTAGGTCTTCGCGAGCTCGAGGCTCTTGACGTCGTAGAGCCCGACGACCGGGGATTTGACGCGCTTGTAGAGCAGCAGCAGGCCGAACAGTCCCGTGTCGAGGGCGTTGTCGCCCGCGATCACCAACAGCGGGTCCAGGGCCTGCTCGCTCTCCATGAAGTACTTGATCCCGCCGACCGAACCCAGCTTCTCCCCTTCCTCGAGCGAGGGCTCGACGACGAGCTTGATGAACTTGGGCGACGGCCGGTGCTGGAGGAAGTCGGTGAACTGGGACTCGAACCGGGCGTTGATGGAGAGGTAGATGTTCTTCACCTCTTCCAGCGGCTCGATCTTGCGGAGCACGTGCTCGAGGATCGGCTTCCCTTTCAGCGGCAGCAGGGCCTTCGGCACGTCGCGGGCGAGGTCGCCCATGCGCTGGGCGAAACCTCCCGCGAGCACGAGCGCATTCATAGCAACTGTCAGGCGCCGCAGCCTTAAATGCGTTTCCGCGCTTTTAGCCAGGCGGCCGCAATACTAAGGTATGATCGTGCTCGCCCTCGTGTTCGGCCTCGTCATGAGCGTCGCCCACTACTTCAGCGAATCGTTTTCCTCGCGCGTCGGCAAGTTCAGGCCGCGGCTGATCTCGCTGTCGGCCGGGGTCGCGGTCGCCTACCTCTTTCTCGACCTGCTGCCGGCGTTTACCTTCCAGGCCGTTTCCCTGAACCGGCTGCTGTTCTTCTCGGTCCTGGTCGGGTTTGCCGGACTCCACCTCGTCGAACGCTACATCTACACCTTCATCCCGCGAACCAGACTGCGGCAGGATCTCGCGCTCGAGGATTCCACGGTCTCGTTCGTCTACCACTTCATCCTCGGGATCGTGATCTCGCAATTCGCCGCGCAGTCCGTGGTCCAGGGATTGTTGCTGGTGATCCCGGTCCTGCTCTACACGATGCTGAGCACGTTGCC
>JACQII010000009.1 GCA_016198585.1 Candidatus Aenigmatarchaeota archaeon
GCACTGGTCGTAGCTGGCACGAACGCCGACGACACCCGTGAACTTGCTGCGCTGGTGATGGGCGGAACTCTGTCATAAGAAGTGTAAGACACTCGTGAAAGGGATTTCATTTTTCCCCTTTTTTCTCTTTTTTATTCTGTCCTACCCGAAGGGCCGTCGGCCTCAGAGCCTTGAAGCAGAAGGAACCGAGATAAGACAACAGTCTTGAAAATTCACTTGTGATGTGTTTTAAGACAGGGGTCTTAACGCAGTACAGGACGATCGAGAGACTCCAAAAAGGAGGTAAACCTCATACCCGCACGGCCACCTTCTGCCTGTCGGCGGCCATCTTGATCAACTGTTTCTCCAGGTTGAGCAGCTCCTTCACCAAGGGACTCCCGCGGTTGAGCTGGTAGAGTTTCGCCTTTCCAAATGTCCGGGAAACCCTCACCACGGCAAAGCCTTCGAGCCGGTCCCAGTGCTTGTAAAAGGTCGCCTTGCTCATTCCCGTCTCCTCGATGATCTCCTTCTTGCTGAAGTCGAAGAGCTTGTTGTCCAGGAAGAAATCAACAATCCTCATCTCCGGGGAGTTCCCCAGGACTTCCACAAGCAGGGAAGTCTCAGACATCTCCGCTCCCTTCCTCGATCATGCGCACCAGGACCACCATGGACATACCTATTATGGGAGATGAAGGTATTTAAACATGCCCTTACAAAGGTATGATAAGTGAACTTCCTATGGGGAAGAGAGACCTCACCGACCGACAGATCGAAGCCACGATCTTTGACAAGCTGGCGAGGAAGGGTATGTGGGGTAACGTCTACCGGCCTGCCGAGAGCATGGACAAATGGATCACCAACAGGATCACGAGGAACGGCAGGCGGGTGGAGGGGATCATGCGCGACCTGGAAAAACGAGGTTTTCTCCTCTTCAAAAAATCCGACAAGGTCGTCTCACTCAACCCCAAGAGAAAGGAAGAGATTTTCAGGATCATTGAGGAAGAACTCTATTGAGACAAAAGAACGTCCACGCGCCGCACGATGTGACTCCTATTCCAGTAGCTCTGCAGAGTCCACGATCCCGTCGCCGTCGATATCGTAGCCTTTCACGACCCGCGAAACCAGGGAAGGGTCGAACTTGTTCCCGGCCAGGACCTTGTCGGTGTTGTTGATGAAGCCCAGGACCGCCGACCTAGTTCCTGGGAAGCGCTTCCCGGCCAGCAAGAGGACCTTGCCCGTGGGGTCGAACGGGTTCTCGGTCACCGAGATGATGCCGTTCTCGTCGTCCGCGTACTCCCGCCGCGACAGCCGGGAGATGATCTTGATCTCGCCCTTCAGGTCGAACAGGATCGGCAGGGAGTCGTTGATGCGCTGGGTGATCATGTTGACGGTCGGGCCGCCGATCACGATGAGGTTGCCCTTCACGTCCCGTTCCCGGAGCTCGACGTCCAGCCGGTAGTTCGGCAGGCTCTTCCCGTCGGTGAGGCTCCCCAGGAACAGGGCCAGGTCGATCGCGCAGCACGCGTCCGAGGCCCGGGCCTTGAACGGGCCGTGCGGATCAGGGGAGCCGACGACGATGCGGGCATTCAGCCGGCCGTCCTTGATGAAGGGGTCAAGGGCCCTGATCCGGCCCGGGGAGGACAGTCGGATTTCCGTCCCCTCTCCTGGGCCGACCCGGACGCCGAAGACCGAGTCCCGGACCTGGTAGAACCGCGCCACCGTTCCGTGGCGCTGCTCCTTGCCGACCTCCTTCAGGAGGTTGGCTGCCTTGAATTTCTTGATGTAGTAGTAGACCTTTTGCTCGTGGATGCCCAGCTGCTTGGCCACGTCCATGGGGCAGTTCGGCCCGGAAAAGGACGTGAGGACCTTCCAGCCGAGCGGGGAGGAGAAGAGCTTGATCACCGCGGGGTCGTCGAAGAGCTTGATCGGCGTGGCCAGGGCCTGGTCACCCGATGAGAGCAGGTAGTAGTCCATACAAGATCCTTTCGTAATATTACAAGTAATCTTTGGATAAGGTTTAAAAGCCTTTCCCCAGTTCGCGCTTCCAGGCCAGAGAAGTTTGACCAAACCTTCAGCAAACCGTTTAAAGGAGGCGGTCCAAGTGTTGACTACGCTCTGTTCAGGCACTCGTGGCGGCCGGGAGCGGAAGACAGGAAACCTATGTGCGGCATTGTTGGTGTGTGCGGGCAGGGCAACGGCGTCCCCAAGGTCGTGGCAGGCCTGGAGAAGAGCCTCTACCGGGGCTACGACTCCGTGGGCATAGCCGTCCTCACCCCGTCGGGGATCGAGGTCCGGAAGGACGTGGGAAAGGTCCAGGACGTCGAGCAGAAGGCCGGCCTCTCTGCCCTGGAAGGGAACGTGGCCATCGGCCACAACCGTTGGGCCACCACCGGCAAGGTCAGCAAGGAGAACGCCCATCCCCACCTGGATTGCACCGGGAAGATCGCGGTCGTCCACAACGGCATCATTGAGAACTTTGAAACCCTGAAGGCCGCCCTGATCGCCGAGGGCCACACCTTCGCCAGCGAGACCGACACCGAGGTCATCGCCCATCTCATCGAGAAGCACGCAGCAGCAGGGTTCACGGGGGCTTGCCGCGCCGCGTTCGCGCTCCTCACCGGCAGGAATGCGTTCGTGGCCCTGCACGCAGGCTCGCCGATCCTGGTCGGCGCGCGGAGGGGATCCCCGCTTATCGTCGGGATCGGCCACGGGGAGACGTTCATCGCCTCGGATGTGCCCGCCTTCCTGGAGCAGACGCGGGACGTCATGTACCTGGACGACGACGAGATGGTCGTGATCGGTGACCGTCCAGTCTTCTCCACCCCCGACGGCCGGCCGGTCGAGAAGCGCGTCGTGACGATCGACATCGATCCTGCCCAGGCCGAGAAGGGGAGTTACCCTTACTTCCTGATCAAGGAGATTATGGAGCAGAAAGATACCATCAGCCGCGCGATCAACCAGCCGGACCAGGAGCTGCTGGCGATCGCCGACCGCATCAACCGCGCCTACGGGACGTTCTTCACCGGCTGCGGGACCGCGGGCAAGGTCTGCATGGCGGCTGAATACTTGTTCAGCGCGATCGCCAAGAAGCACGTCAACTACGTCGTCTCTTCCGAGTTCCCGAGCTACCGGGAGTTCCTCACGCCGAAAACCCTGGTCGTCGCGATCTCCCAGTCTGGGGAAACGGCAGACCTCCTCGACGCGGTCGAGGCCGCCAAGAAGCAGGGAGCAGCCATTTTCTCCCTGGTCAACGTGGAAGGCTCTTCCCTCAACCGGCTCTCAGACTGGTCGTTCCTGATCAACGCCGGCCCGGAGAAAGCGGTCGCGTCGACGAAGGCGACGACGTCGCAGCTCGCCCTGGTCACGCTGCTGGCCTACGCCTGCGCCGGCCGGTTGGCTGAGGGGAAGCGGCTGCTGCTGGACGTGGAGGAGCAGATCAACGACCTGCTCAATCCCCGCTACGAGGCCCACATCAAGAAGCTCGCCATCCAGCTGAAGACGGCGAAGAGCATCTACCTCATCGGCCGCGGTGCCAACTACCCCGTTGCCCTCGAGGGAGCGATCAAGATCATGGAGGTCGCCCGGATCCACGCGCAGGGCTTTGCCGGCGGCGAGCTCAAGCACGGGCCGCTCGCGCTGATCTTCGACCGGACCCCGTGCATCGTCTTCGTCGCGAACGATGCCACCCGCGACCACATCCTCAGCAACGCGATGGAGGTCAAGGCCCGTGGCGGCCGGATCATCGGCGTCTCCCCCCAGAACAACCCGGTCTTCGACGACTGGATCCGGGTGCCCGATGCAGGAGACGCGTCGCCCATAGTCAACATCATCCCGATCCAGCTGCTCGCCTACTACTTGGGCATCCTCCAGGGTTTCGACCCCGACTACTGCGCGAACCTGAGCAAGTCCATCACGGTGAGATAGCATGCAAGCCGTCATCCTCGCTGCCGGGAAGGGAACCAGGATGGCCCCGCTCACGACACCGAAGCCGCTCCTCAAGGTGGCCGGGAGACCGGTCGTCGCGCACACGATGGACGCGCTCGACGGGTTCGAGGTCATCGCCGTAGTCGGTCATGGAGCTGACCAGGTGAAGGCCGCTTTCGGCCCAACGGTCAGGATCGTCGAGCAGCCGCGGCAGGCAGGGACGTTCGACGCGCTCCTCGCTGCCCGCGACCTGCTGGACGACCGCTTCCTCGTCCTGAACGGCGACGACCTCTACGCGCGGGAGGACATCCGGGCGTGCGCCGCAAAGGACCTGGCCCTCCTCGCGGCTGAAGCGCCCGACGCGTCCCGTTTCGGCGTCGTCGACGTCCAGCAGGGAAAGCTCACGATCACCGAGAAACCCGCGCGACCAGCAACGAACCTGGTGAACACCGGCCTGTATGTGCTGCCGCGGGAGATCCTCTCCGCGCCCGTCCAGCCCTCGATCCGCGGCGAGCTGGAGCTGGTCGATGCGGTGAATTGGCTCGCCGCCCGCCACCGGGTAGCGGTCGTGCGCGCCACCCGCTGGCTGCCCATCGGCTACCCCTGGGACTTGCTCCGGGCGAATGAGGTCGTGCTGCCGCTGCTCAAGCCTGTCCAGGCCGGCGAAGTCGAGCCGGGAGCGACGCTGCACGGTCCGGTCTCGGTCGGGCCAGGGACGGTCATCCGGGCCGGTGCCTACATCGAAGGGCCGGTCGTGATCGGCAGCGGCTGCGTGATCGGCCCGAACTGTTTCATCCGGCCGGGGACAGCGATCGGCGACCGCTGCAAGGTCGGCAACGCGGTCGAGATCAAGAACAGCATCATCGGCGACCGGTCCTCGGTCGGGCACCTCTCCTACATCGGCGACTCCATCCTCGGGAGCGAGGTCAACATCGGCGGCGGGACCATCACCGCGAACCTCCGCCACGACCAGGCGACCGTCAGCGTCCGGGTCAACGGCGTCCTCGTCGACACGAGCAGGCGGAAGTTCGGCGCGGTGATCGGCGACCGCGTGCACACGGGCATCCACACCTCGATCTACCCAGGCCGCCTCCTCGGGAACGACACCTTCCCCGGCGAGATCGTGAAGTAACCAGGAGACTGCGGGCTGCGCAGCCCTGCACCGCACCGCGCATTTTAACCCCCGCACCCAAAGAGAGGTATGGCCTTCCCGAACGACGTGCTCAGCATCGCGACCTCGCAGAACTGGATCGCCGTCGGGTTGCACCTGTTCCTCTCGACCATCATCGGCGGGATCGTCCTGATCGTCCTCCTGGGGATCGCCAGCCGGGCGTGGGGGGAGTCGGTCAAGGTCGAGAACGCCTTCCTCATGGTTCTGATCGTCCAGGTCATCACCGTCTTCGGCATCCTGGGCTTCGTCGCTCCCTACCTCCCGATCGGCGGGCCGGTCCTCACGTTCCTGGTCTGGCTCGGCTTCACCAAGGCGTTCTTCTCCCAGCTGAAGTGGATCCATGCGCTGGTGATCGGGGTCATCGGCTTCGCCCTGACGTTCTTCGTGGTCCCGACCCTCACTTCCATCGCCCTCGGCTTTATCCCGGTCTAAGGGGAGCACAGGACACAGAAGTCCCCACGACAGGGAACGTCAATGCAGGCAAATGCCCTCAGGACTGCACAATGTGGCAGGTGACGGGCAGCTTGTAGCTCGCGGTCTTCAGCGCGCGGCGTGCGATCGCTTCCCTGCCCGCGTCCACCGAGACGCGCAGGATGGCCTGCCGCTTCTTGACCTGGGCGGCCGAGCCGATCGGCTTGCCGAATGACTGCCGCATCCCGGACTGGTACCGGTCTGCTCCTGCGCCGGTCGCGAGGGGGTTTTCCCGGAGCACGTGGAACGGGTAGAGCGGAACCTTCAGGAAGTAGCCTTCTTCCCCGGTCTCGTTGATGAGGACTTTCTGGGCCGCGATGCGCGCAGCCTCGAGGGCGTTGTCCCGGATCTGGACGTCCCAGTCGGCCACCAGGGAGAAGTGCATGGCGAAAGTCTTGGTCTTGCTGCCGCCGTCAAACCGGTGCATCTTCAGCTCCGGCACGCCCTTCACATACCCTTTCTTGGGCTTCCGGAGGCTCTGGCGCGTGTTCGGCCGCTCCATGTTCCGGTAGCACTTGGCTGGTCGCAGTCCCATGCCGAGGATTAAGGCGGGAATGCTTATAAAGGCTTCCAGCCAGCCAGCTACGGGCTGGGCCGGGCGTCCTCGTGGATCTTGCTCTGGGAGATCGTGTCCTGGTGGAGGTACTTGGGGTTCTTCTTCTTGTTGTACGGGACCTGGGCAGGTGAGGAGAGCCGGAAGAACACCAGCTTGCAGATCCGCATGCCCGGGTAGAGGGTCACGGGCATCTTCCCGAGGTTGGAGATCTCCAGGACCAGCCGGCCTTCGAAGCCGGGGTCGATCCATCCGGCGGTGATGTGGGCCGTCACCCCAAGACGGCCGAGGCTCGATCGCCCGTCAACGTAGGCGGCCAGGTCCGCCGGGATGCGGATCTTCTCCTTGGTGATCCCGAGGATGAACTCGTGGGGGTGGATGGTGAACGGCCGGTCGCCCGCGTCCACCGATTCCGTGTACTCCCTCGGCTGGCGCGAATCGATGAATGGTTCCTGGGTATGCTTGAAGACCTTGAACTCCCGCCCGAGGCTGAGGTCGACCCACGCCGCCTGGATCTGCGTCTCCGGGTCAGTCAGCGGCTCGATGGCGATCGTCCCGGCCTGCAGGGCCGCGCGGATCTCATGATCGGGGAGGATCATGCACGGCCTTGGCAGCCGGTTTTAAAAAGCCCGGCGGCCGCAGGAATAAAAAACTTTCCCCCCAGAATGGTCTATGGGTTCGGTCAAGTCCTTGCGCGTCATCCGCCCGCCCGGGGTCGAGCCGGGCTACGGGATCTGGACGTTCGGGGACCGCTACTCCGTGTTCAACCTCAAACGCATGCCCGACCTCATCCCCGGCGCTGGCGCAGCTCGCGCGATGATGGGCGCCGCCACCATGGAAATGGTCGAGGCGCGGGGCATCCCGACGACCTACCGCGGGATGGTCGATGGGAACGATGACGACTGCCGCGTCGGTTCCCTGCGCGAACCTTCCGCCGAGATGATGATCACCCTGCTCCACGTCCATGAGCCGCCATTCGCCGATGGTCGCTACGACTACGCCTCCTACGAGCAGGGCCGCGGCACCCTCGACAACTACGTCGTCCCCCTGGAACTGATCTTCCGCAACGGCCTCCCGGCAGGCAGCTCGATCCTGGAGCGGCTCGAGCAGCTCAAGTCCAGAAGCGACACGGCCGCCGTCACCCGCCTGATGGCCGACCTCGGCCTGGAAAAGTTCCCGGCGCCGGGAACCATGCTCCCGACGCCCTACTGCGACATCACCACGAAGTTCGAGGCCGACGACCGCCCGGTGACCAGGGAGGAGGCGCTGCGCATCTCCGGATTGACCGAGCAGGACTTCCGCCGGGCCGAACAGGTCCGTGACACCGCCAACGAGGTCATCACCGCGCGGTGCAAAGCCCTCGGCTGGACGCACTACGACGGGAAGGCCGAAACCGTGCGGGTCCGCGGCCAGGTCGCCCTCGGCGACGTCGCCGGGACGCCGGACGAGAACCGGATCTACGTGGACGGCTTCGACCCGACGAAGGAATTCCTCCGGCAACACCACCGGCGCCACCAGCCGCGGCTGCTGGAAGCCATCAGGGACGCGAAGGCCGCGGCCAAGATCGCGGGCGCCAAGGATTTCCGCCCCTTCCTGCAGGCCCAGCCAGAGCCGCTGCCACCGGAGATCCCGCCGCTCGTCGGCGAGGTCTACCAGGCCATGGCGAACGACTACATCGGCCGCCGCGTCTTCGACGTCCGGCCCCTCGGCGAAGCCATCGAGAGGCTCCAGGAGGCCGATTGACGTGAGCGACGTTCTGGAGAAGCGCTACGCCAGCGGCCGGATGCGGGAACTCTGGACGTCCCCGCGCAAGTACCTGGGCTGGCGTGACGTGTGGATCGCCGTCGCTGAGGCCCAGATGGAGCTCGGCGCGCCAGTCACCCGTGAACAGGTCGACGACCTGCGGGCCCACCGCGATGACATCGACTACGCGCGCGCCCTGGAGATCGAGCGGCAGACCAAGCACGACGTGGCGGCCCACCGCCGGCACTACGCGGAAGTCGCGCCGATCGGCGGGAAGGTGCTCATGCTTTCCATGACCAGCGACAACACGACCAGTCCGCAGGAGGCGATGCAGATCCGCGACGCACTGGACCTGGTTCTTGAGGAAACGGCGGGCGTGGTCCACCATCTGGGCGCCCAGGCCGACCGCTACAAAGACATGGCGTGCTGCGGCTATACCCACTTCCAGCGAGCCCAACCGACGACGATCGGCAAACGGATCGCCCTCTGGGGGCAAGAGTTCTCGGACGCGCTCGCCTCGCTCGAATATCGCAAAGACCACCTACGATGGGGAGGTATCCGCGGCGCGACCGGCACCCAGGAAGCTCTCCTGTCGCTCTTCCAGGGCGACGAGCGGAAGATTGCCGAGTTCGAGCGCCGCGTCGGCGAGAAGCTCGGCCTCGGGAAGGCGTACACGCTCACTGGCCAGACCCCTCCGCGATCAGGAGAATACCACGTCCTCTCCGCCCTTGCCGAAGTGGGCATCGCCGGACAGAAGTTCGGCGGCGATCTCCGGTTGCTCTGGAGCACGAAGCAGGTCGGCGAGCCGTTCGGAGAAGGGCAGGTCGGTTCGAACGCGATGGCCTACAAACAGAACCCGTCTCGGGCGGAGCGGATGTGCGGCCTTGCCCGCAAGCTGTACGGATACGCCCATGAAGCGGCGGACATCCCGGGACAGCAGTGGCTTGAGCGGTCACTGGATGACTCCGCGCAGCGGCGCATCAATCTCGAGGACGCGTTCCTCTGCACGGACGCGGTCCTGCAGCTCGGCATGTACGTCGCTGAAGGGCTCCGTGTCTACCCCGGTCCCGTGGGCAGGGAGCTGCGCGAGCACCTGACCTTCGCTGCCACGGAAAACATCATCACTGCGGCCACGGCGAAGGGCGCATCCCGCGACGCTGTCCACGAGCGCGTGCGAGTCCACAGTCGGGACGTTCAAGAAGCGTTGCTGACCGATCCGGCAGCGCAGAATGACCTGATCGCGCGGCTCGCACAGGATCCTGGGGTCGGACTTTCGCAGGACGAGATCGAGGCTGTTCTCGGCGACGGCCGCCGGTTTGTCGGCCGCGCGTCCCGGCAAGTGGATGAGTATGTCAGGGACGTGGTGGAACCGATCCGCCAGCGGTACCCGACAGTCGCATCGTTGCATTCAGAAGTCAGCGTGTAGTCCTATCCAGGCCGGTGCACGAATGAGTCGATGCGCGCGGCCCGCAGGATCTTGATGTACTGCATGCGCTGGTTCTCGGTCGGCACGAGGCCTTCCTTGATGACCCGGCCCCCGGGGATGCGGGCAGTGAACCGGACCGGTGATCGCGGGTTCGCAGGCGCCGCGAGGGCGACTGCAGGGGCGGCGGGGCGCGCCGGGATCTGGTCAGTCCTTTGGGCAGGCACCGGGACCTCCGGCGGCCGCTGGAGGCCGTGCAGCGCCAGGGGCTGGTCCTGCACGTACGGGAGTCCGGCCTTGAGCGCGACCTCCGCCTTCATGATCTCCAGGCCGAGGTCGAGGGCGTGGGCCGGCAGCGAGACTGCGTCAGCCCGCACGAGGTGGTCGCGGAGCTCCTCTCCTGATCGGCCGCGGAACTCGCCGATCTTCTCGCCTCCAGGACCGGTATGCTCGAGCACGATTTCACCGTGGTTGGCAGCGATGAGGAAGTTGCCGCGCGGGTCCAGGCGCTCAAGGTGCCGGCGGTGGAGGTGGTCCCGGGTCACGTGCTGCGCCCACTCCCAGGTGTCGCGGTAGAGATGTGCAGATTGGGAGAGGATCATCAGCTCGCCAAGAGTGATCGGCCGGCGGAGCCGCTGCTCCAACTCCTGCCGGATCTCCTCCTGGAGGGTCCGCAGGCCGAACGCATTCTCCGGATAGCCTTCGAACATGTCGTGGGAGCGGAAGATGCACGTCATCACCAGCTTGTCGCCGGCGAGCCGGAGCCAGACGTGGTTGAGGCAGGGGCTGCCGCCGATCTCGAGGTCCTTGGTCGGGTCCCAGAGTCCGATCACCACCGCCCTGCTGACCGGCTCCCGCGAGAGCTTGTCGACCGCGCGCTTCACCTGGTCAGTCCCGAACCAGGACCGCATCCGGGAACCGTAGGTGTACTCGTTCTGGTGGATCCCTCCGGGAAGGTCGCGGGTGATGCGCGGGATGTACGCCCGGATCCGGGACGCGTCGCACGGCAGGTAGTCAGGGATGAAGAAGTTGGCCGGGTCCTCCTCCTCGATGATCGAGAGCAGGTTCAGGATTTCCCGCTGCGGTTCGTCGTAATGCGTCTCGGATTCCCGGCCGAATTTGAGGATTGCATCGAGGATCTTGAGCCAGGCCTCGGCGACGGTCTTCCCCCGGACGACGTGGCCGGCCTGTTCGCCGACCCTGGCCTGCACCTGCTCGTCGGCCTTCTCGAACACGCGCTTCTCGCGCGTCGCGGCAGGGAGCTGCAGCCCAGCGAAGTCGAAGGTCGCGATATCCGGGACCCGTACAGCGGCGACCGACGTCCGGAGGGATTCCAGCGCGTCTGCGGGAATGTCGAGCCCGATGTAGCCCTCGAACTCGCTCTTCACCCGCCAGACCGGTTTCCTGGTGATCTTGGTCTCCCCGCGCTCGAACCCGTTCCTGAAGAAGTCCAGCAGCACGATTCCGGACTTGGAGAAGTCCACGCCGGTCACCACCAGCCCGCCGATCTGGGGGTTGGCGAGCAGGTTCCTCACCAGGAGGTCCAGTCCCCGTTCAGCGGAGAAGAGCTGTCCCATCACTGCATACCGGTCAGGCGGGACCTTCTTCGCCATCTCGCTGACCTTCGACCAGAGCGTCACGATGGCAACGCGGCTCTCCGGGCTGCCCGTCGCGAGCTTGTTCGAGGAAGTTGCATTCTCCTGCAGGATCGAGGCAAACATAGGAAGTACTGCGAGGGAAATAATTTAAGGTGATCAGTCGCTAGGCTACTCCGCAGGCGGGAGCTCAACCCCGAGGACCTTGGATTCTCCGCCGTTCATGGTGACGCCGAAGATCTGGTCCGCCTCGCGGACGAGGGAGTCGTTGTGGGAGATGATCAGGAACTGCGCGTCCTTGGACTGCTTCTTGAGGAGGTTGACGATCTTCTGGGTGTTGACCTTGTCGAGGGTTGCGTCGGCCTCGTCGAGGACGTAGAACGGCGCAGGCTTGTGCTTCTGCAGCGCGAACAGGAAGGAGAACGCGGTCAGGGTCTTCTCCCCGCCGGACATACTGTCGATCTGCAGCAGCCGCTTCCCGGGAGGCGAGGCCTTGAGCAGCAGCCCGGTGTCCAGGTTCTTCGGGTCCTCCAGAATCAGTTCAGCGTCGCCGCCGGTCAGGTCGCGGTAGACCTGCCTGAAGTTCTTGCCGATCGCCTCCATGGTGTGGTAGAACGTCTCCCTCCGGCGTTCTTCGATCTTCTCGATCGAGTCGTGGATGGCCCGCCGCTCCTCAGCGATCTTGTCCACCTTTTCCTTGAACTCCTCGAATTCCTCGAGCAGGGAGTCGAACTCCTTCAGCGACTTGAGGTTGACCGGGCCCAGCTCCCGGAGCCGCGCCTCCACGTCGGCCTCCCGCTGCCGCATCGCCGGCACGCTCAAGGCGACGGTCGTGGTCGGCGACTTCACCTGGAGCTTGAGGCTGTCGAAACGGGCCTCGAAACGGGCCTTCTGGATGTTGAGTTTGCCGATCTCCTGTTGGAGCCCGAGCCGCAGTTCGTAGGCCTGCCGGCGCTGGTCGCGCAACTGCTCGAGCCGCTGGTCGATGCCCTGGCGGTCCTTCTCCACGTCGAACGTCCTGGTCTTCTTCTCCTTGTCCGCGAGCTTGGACAGCTCCTTCGCGAGAACGGCGACCTCATCTTCGACCTTCTCGACCTGGGCGATCAGGTCGTTCTTCTCCTTCAGATAGCCTCGCACGTCGCCGCCCCCGCCGGCGCGGCGGTAGTAGCCGCCCGTCACCGCGCCCGAAGCCTCAACCAGGTCGCCGTCCAGGCTGACCATGCGGATCCGCTGCCGCTGCAGGATCTCCTTCGCGGTCTCGATGTCCTTCACCGCGGCTGTCCGGCCGAAGACGAACTCCATGGCCGGCGCGTACTTGGCGTCGAAATGGATCAGGGTCGAGAGCCAGCCGATGCAGCCCGCGGGCAGGCCCTGGGGGCGGAAGGACTGGATCTTGTCCAGCGGCAGGAAGCGGGCGCGGCCGAGCTTGTTCTTCTTCAGGTGGTTCACACAGCGGACTGCGGTCTCCATCCGGTCGACCACGATGTCCCGCAGGTGGCCTCCCGCGGCGACGTCGACGGCCGTCCGGTACTGGGCCGGGACGACGATCAGCTCCTGGAGAACGCCTTTCACTCCCGGGAGGGTGAGGACGTCCTTCAGGGCGGGATGGATCTTGCTGTCCAGGTGGCTGACCCGGTCGATCAGCGAGTCCAGCCGGCCGATCTCCCGCTGCAGCGACTCGACGCGCGCCTTGCGGCCTTCGATGCCCGACTGCAGCTGCGCGATCTGGCGGGAGACTTCGATCTGGCCCGAGGCCTGGATCACCTCCTTCGTCAGGGTCGTGAGGGCCTTCTCCTCCTTCTCGAGGGCAGTGTCCAGCCGTGCGATCTCCTTCTCGGCCTGGGCGAACTCCTTCTCCTTCGCCGCGACCTCCTGACCGACCTTCTCCAGCGCATCTTTCGCGGTGGAGAACTCCTTCAGCACGATCGCGTCCTTGAGCTTCTCCAGTTCCTCGGTGAGCTTGGTATATTCAACGGCCGCGTCATGCTCTGCCCGGAGCTTCTCCATGACGCTGCCCTTCTCGGCGAGCAGGATCTCCGCCTCCCGGACCTTCTCCTCGACCTTCTCCAATTCTTTCAAGGCCTTGACCCGCTTCTCATCATACTCCTTGATCCCGGAGATCTCGTCGAGGATCTTCCGGCGCTGGACCGCGTCCATCTCCACGACGTGGTTGACGTCACCCTGCTGGATGATGTTGTGGCCGTCCGGGTGGATGCCGGCCTGGGCGAGGATGTCCACGACCTGCTGGCGGGTGACGACCCGGCCGTTGAGGCGGTAGGTGGAGACGCCCTTCTTGTTGATCCGCCTGCCGACCGAGACCTCCTTCTCCGGGAGCGGGAGGTGGCCGCTGTTGTTGTCGAGGACGAGGATGACCGACGCGTGGTCGGACGATTCCTTGGACTGGCTGCCGTGGAAGATCAGGTCCTCGGTCTTCTTGGCCCGCAGCGACCGGCTGGACGACCGGCCGAGCACGAAGGAGATCGCGTCGCCTATATTCGATTTTCCCGATCCGTTCGGGCCGGTGATGGCAGAGAAGCCGGCCGGCAGCGGAATCGAGGTCTTGCGCTTGAAGGATTTGAACCCCTGCAAAACAAGACGCTGCATCCGCACCATACCATACCTATGCCCGCCGCGCGTATTTATTTGCCGCAGCCGCAAAGTCAGGGGCGGCGTTTTGCTGAAGGGCCAGCGACGCGCCTCCGGATTTATACCTTCGCGACCGTAATACTACACCATGATCGAGGCCCTGATCAACCTCCGCGAGATGGAGGAGCGCCCGTACCTGACTTTCGTCTGGGCCTTCCTGATCACCACCGTCGCCATCATCATCACCTCGCAGTTCCGGTCTGTCCAGGGCATCAGCTTCGGCTTCTTCGCCGTCCTCTTCACCATCATCCCGTCGGTCTACTTCCTGACGGTCCTCATCCGTCGCGAGGAGCGGCGGGAGGAGAAGGGCGACCGCTTCTGGGAGATCCACGGCCGGGACATCGGGATCCTGCTCCTCTTCTTCTTCGGGATCACCCTGGCCTTCGCGGTCTGGTCCTTCATCCTGCCCGACGGCAGCTTCAGTACCCAGGTGGACAAGATCCAGGAGATCCGCGGGGCAGTCACCCAGCCCGGCGCCTTCGAAGCCATCCTGGCCAACAACATCCAGGTCATGGTCGTCTCCTTCATCCTCTCCCTGGTGTTCGGCGCCGGTGCCGTGTTCATCATCGTCTGGAACGCCTCGGTCCTGGGCGTCTACATCGGCCAGATCTCCCAGGCCCTGGAGCACATACCCCTCGTATCCCTGGGCTTCCTCCCCCACGGCATCCCCGAGATCGGAGGCTACCTGGCGGCTGCCTTGGCCGGCGGCATCCTCTCGGCCTCGATCCTCCGCCGGCGGGAGGACATCATGGGTCGGATCCTCCTGGACAGCCTGAAGCTCCTGGGGCTGGGCGTCCTGCTGATCGTGGTCGGCGCCTGGATCGAGGTCTACGTCTAGCCCGGGCCGGCAGGTTCGGAAGGCCTCGGAGTGAGGGGAGACTTGACGAGCAGCGGAGGGGGGTTCCCATCCGGAAACGGCCTGCGGGACGGGTCGGCCTGCTTTATAAACCTTTCCAAAGAGAACCTTTAAATATAACCTGTCAGTAACTACATTTTGATGGGTATGGCAGAACCTGAACACCGCTGTGCCCGTTTATAAAAAAAAGGTGGTAGCTAATGGCACTCTTCGGAGGATTGTGGGATGCAGCCGTCGTGATCTTCCTCGTACTCGTCTTTGCCGAGTACATGAAGGTCAGGACCAAGGCAACCAAGCAGTTCAACTGGATCGCCGGTAGCGGATTGCTCGTACTGTTGGCTGCGGCGTCCTCGTGGATCAGCGTTGCCGGAAACAGTGTTGTTTCAGGGGCAACCACCCTCTTCGGTGTGATCGCCTGGATCATGCTCCTCATCGGGGCACTCTGGGGCGCACTGGAGCTCACCAAGGCCAAGTAAGTCTTGGGGTAAAGGCTTTGTTTTTTTACCCTTTTTCTTTATTTTTCTCCTGTTCCTGGCGAAGCGCGGTTCGCCACCCGCGGGAAGTCCCCGTCAGTGTGCCAGGAACGCTGTCTGGATGAGGGCAGGTCCTCTCCAGGACGGCCGGCCACCCTATTTAAAGGCGATCGTGCAATCTGTAATACTCGTGGTCGCCATGGGGTATGATGCCATTATCGTCGGCGGCGGTCCCGCGGGATCGATCGCCGCCATGTACTTGAAGCGGGCAGGGAAGAAGGTCCTGCTCGTGGACAAGGCCAAGTTTCCCCGTGACAAGGTCTGCGGCGACGCCCAGGGGAGGAAGCTGGCCACGGTCATGAAGGACCTGGGCATCTACGACGACTACCGGAAGCTGCCCGGCCACCCCATCTTCGGCCTGCGGCTCTCGTCGCCCAACGGCGTCCAGATCGACATGGACCTGATCGACCGGGCGACCGGGACCCCCGGCTACATCGTCCGCCGGATGGACCTCGACCACTTCCTCTTCAGCAAGGCCAAGAAGTTCGGGGTCCAGACCCTGGAGCGGACGGCCGTGGAAGAGGTGCTCTTCAGTCCTGAGGGCAGCATCACCGGCCTGCAGTGCCGGCACCTGGACACCAAGCAGGAAACCACCCTCACCGCGACGGTCTACCTCGCGGCGGACGGGGCCGACAGCGTCTTCGCCAAGAAGCTCGGCATCAAGAACCCGCCCGAGCACTTCATCGTCGCCCTCCGGGCCTACTACAAGAACGTCGAGGGCATGGGCGATCTGATCGAGATCCACCTCCTGAAGAAGATCCTTCCGGGATATTTCTGGATCTTCCCCCTCCCCAACAAGGAGGCCAACGTGGGCATCGGCATGGTCATCAAGGACAAGAACGACAAGAACATCAACCTGGTCGACGAACTCAAGGCGGCTATCGCCTCGAATCCGCTCTTCACCGAGCGGTTCAAAGGGGCAGAGCTCGTCGGCGGGATCAAGGCATGGAACCTACCCGTCGCCTCCTACCGCCGGCCCTGTACTGGACCGAACTACCTGCTCCTGGGCGATGCGGCCAGCCTGATCGACCCCCTCTCCGGGGAAGGCGTCGGCACGGCAGCGATCTCAGCCAAGCACGCCGCCGCGACAGCACTCCAGGCCATGGAGAAAGGCCCCTCCCGCGACCTTCTCGCGGCTTACGAACAGGCCCTCTGGGCCGAGATCGGGGAGGAGATCAAGGCCGACTACCGGATCCAGAGGCTCGGCCACCGGTTCCCCTTCCTTTTGAATAAGCTGATGAGCAAGGCGGCCAAGAACCAGGAGTTCAGGAAGAAGTTCGAGGCCATGCTCCCCTACACTGAGGGAAAAGAGCGCATCGGGGCCTGGCGCTTCGTCGCCAGCCTGTTCTTCTGAGCTTTAAGCCCCATCCTCCAAGGAGAGCGTATGGCACTCACCTTCAGGAAGGCAACGATGAAGGATTGGAGGACGGTTTCCGTTCTCGAGGAGAGCGCCTCAGGCAGCAACACCTACGTCCCCATCACCGCTGAGGCCGAGGTCAAGGGCTACGTGAGGAAGAGCCGCATCTTTCTGATCCTCGACGGAAGGAAACCCGTCGGCACCGTGTCCTATGAGGTGAAGGCCCCGGGCCATGCGCATATCGATGGCTTGACCGTCGCGCCCGGTCACCAACGCCAAGGAATTGCATCGAAAGCCATGGCGTTCCTCATGAAGGAACTGGAACCCTTTCCACGTGTGGACCTCGTCGTCCATCCGCACAACACGGTCGCGGTCAGGCTCTATCTGAAGTATGGGTTCCACATCGAAGGGTGGAAGGAGAATCACTTCGGGGACGGGGAACCTCGGATCGTGTTGGTGAAAGAACAGAAGCCCCGCAAGCGCTAGCCAGACTTGCCCCTTCCCCAAGGAACGCGAAACTCCCCTTTCTGGCCGCTCTTTTCCTAAAAGAGTGGGCGGTGGAAGCGTCGCGGAGCGACGATCGCCGGGAGGAGCGGAGCAGCTCCCTTCTTTGGCCGCTTTCTTGGAAAGAAAGTGGAAAGGGACCGCCCCCGGTGGCCTGTCGCCTCGGAACGAGGTGAACCGCGCATCCTCCTCCACTTTGCGACCCCACAAGCACCGTCACTACAACTGAGGGCTGCTCGGTTCCCCGCCTGACCCGGTTCGTCGCACTGCCGATCCTGTGGGACAAAGCTTCTCTGTCGGATGCGTGGGCCTGTCCCGCGACGTGCAGTCGCCCAGGGGCTTCAGCCTCCCCGTGATGACGGTTTGGGATCACAGGTGACGCCAACCCACCCGGCCTAGTCCCATCCCTGCTTGGCGCGTGTCCTTAAAAGCGTGTCGAGCCTTCTGCCTTCGGGGGGACGGGGCGGGCAAGCTGGTGTTGGAGCGCGTCGATCAGCGCGCGCTCCAGGACGGTCAGTTCAGGATGCCGGCCGAGCCAGAGGTCGAACTGCATCCGCGCCTGGTAGGCGAGCATCTTGGTCCCGGGAATCGGAACCGCGTTGGCCGCCGCAGCGGCCCGCAGGAGTTGGGTCTCGAGCGGCGTGAACACCACGTCCATCACGATCTGGCCCGGGTGGAAGACAGTCGGGACCGGAGGCGGTTGCTCGGGCTCCCGGAAGCCAACCGAGGTCCCGTTGATCACGATCTCAAACTCCTCGACCGACCGGACCTCGCTCAGCGGCAAGAACGCTGCCTGGTGGAGGGTAGCGAGCTTCTCCCCTGCGGCAGGCGAGCGGTTGACGATGGTAAGCTCCCCACCTTCCTTCACGATGCCGAAGGCGATGGCCCTTGCCGCCCCGCCGGCCCCGATCAGCAGGACAGACTTGCCCTTGATCCGCGTCTCTTCCTTGAGGGCTTGGACCGCCCCGTACCAATCGGTGTTGTGGCCATGGAACGCGCCGTCGCGCATAACCACGGTATTCACGGCGCCGATCGCCTGGGCGTCGGGGTCAAGGTGATCCAGCAGCGGGAGGATCGCCTCCTTGTACGGCATGGACACCGCCGCCCCGGAGAACCGCAGGGTCCGCAGCGCCGCGACCATCGCGGGAAGCTCGGTCGTGCTGAGCGGCAGATACACCGCGTCTTCGTTCAAGCTCTCGAATCCGGCGTTGTAGAGCACGCCCCCGAGGTCGGATGCAGGCGTAGCAAGGACGCAGAAGAGTTTCGTCTTGGTCGTCGGGCGCATACCATAGATGTGCACCGGGCTATAAAAGTGTTCGTCGGGTATCAGACAAAGGCGCTCTTCAAGGCGTCCTTGCAGAGGCAGGCCCGTTCAGCGGGCAGGCTGGGGATGAGGTCAGCAAGCAGGCCCCGCAGCCGGGTCGCGTTCGCCTTCATCGTGGCGAGGACGTCGTCGATCGTGACTGCTGTTTCTTTCCAGACGTCCCAGTCGGTAACCGTGGCGATGGGCAGGTAGCAGACCTCTGCTTCGCGCGCCAGGACCGCTTCAGGGACGAGGGTCATCCCAATCACATCCGCGCCCCAGGACCGGAAGACGCGAGATTCAGCGCGGGTCGAAAAGCGCGGGCCTTGGACGCAGACGTACGTCCCGGTCGCGTGGTGGGGGAGGGCGCGGGCCGCGTCGAGCGCGCGGGCCCGGAGGTCAGGACAGACCGGGTCGGCTACGGAAACGTGGCAGACGCGGCCGCCGTCGTAGAACGTCGCAGGCCGCCCGTGGGTCCGGTCGATGAACTGGTCGACGAACACCAGGTCGCCCGGTCGCTTGGCCTCCTGGAGGCTGCCGACCGCGGAGGGGGAGATGATCCGGCCGACGCCCAGGGACTTGAGCGCCCAGATGTTGGCGCGGAAGTTGATCGCGTGGGGCGGGATCGTATGGGTCCGGCCGTGGCGCGGGAGGAGGGCCAGCTTCCTGCCGCGGAAGCTGCCAAGGGTGATCGTGTCCGAGGGCGGGCCATACGGCGTCTCCACGGCGACAGTCCGGGAGTCCTCCAGCAGGCCAGGGTCGAACGAGCCGGTCCCGCCGATGATGGCGATCTCCGCGTCCATGACTGGTCTTTCCGGGAAGCTTTAAATGAGTTCGCGCCGGAGCGGCTGGGAGAACCATTATAAAGCGGGCAGGAAAGAATGGAGATGCCCGCGACCGCGAAGTCGAGGAAGGAGCCACGGACCCAGAAGCTCCTGGTTCCGCTCGTCGTAGCGGTGGCACTGGTCGCCTTCCTGCTGGGCGGAGAACTGAATCCAACCATGATCGTGGAGGAGCCGGCTGCGCCGCTCATCCTCTCCCCGGAAGGGTCGCAGGCGGCCATCGCCGTCCCCGCAGTCAACGAAGCCGGGACCGGTCTGGTGACCACAGTCGAGGTCAGCGTCGAGCCTGGCCAGGGCCGGACGCTCACGAACATCGACACCATCTTCTCGCTTGCCGACACCCAGGACTCGATCCTCAAGGCCCGGGAGGTCGCCGAGGACGTGACCGGCTTTGACCTCTCCGCCCATGACCTGATCTACACCATCACCGCCGACGCGAGCGTGATCGAAGGCCCGTCGGCTGGCGCGGCGATCACGGTCGCGACCATTGCCGCCATCCAGGAGCAGCAGCCCAACCCCACAGTCATGATCACCGGCACCATTCTGCCTGATGGCCGCATCGGCAAGGTCGGGCAGGTCAAGGAGAAGGCCCTCGCCGCCCGCGACCACGGGGCCACGATCTTCCTGATCCCCCGCGGCAGCGGCCTCTCCGAAGACACCTATGTGTACGAGCGCGTCCGGACGTGCAGCATCATCGACAGCGTTGAGGTCTGCGAGACCTCGTACGAGAAGCACCAGAAGAGCGGCCTCGGCATCGAGATCCGTGAAGTCGGGACGATCCATGATGCGCTTCCCTACTTCTTCGGGGAGGGAGCATGAGAACAGCCATCATCGCAGTCGCCGCCATCCTGATCGTCATCGAAGCTGCCCTGTTGCTGTCGCCCGAGGCGGAAGTCACCGGCCATGCGGTTGGAACGACGCTGCCCGCGTCGCCGCTCTCCCTGAACGGGTACGAGCAGGTCACCGTCTCGGTCAGCCCCTCGATCATCTACCTGACCGCCGGTTGCCGCCAGCTCGCGATGATCACGACCGACTTCCAGACCTTCTCCATCCAGCACGGCCTGGACAAGACCGTGGACGTGCGGCCGACCTCCCATGACGTGATGGCGGACATCATCGACAGTTTCGGCGGTGAGGTCCAGATGGTGCGCATCGACCTGCTCGACGGGTCGACCTACTACAGCAAGCTGGTGATCCGGGACAGCGGCCGCATCCTCGCCCTCGACACCCGGCCGAGCGACGGCATCGCCGTCGCGGTCCGCTACGACGCGCCGGTCTACATCCACGAGTCCATCCTGGCAACCCAGGGGAAGGACGTGTGCTAGGCCAGCCCGCCCCGATGGCACGCCAAGGAGATCGCCGCCCATGTTCGACATCCATGCCCACCTGTGCTTTGAGGCCTTCGACCAGGACCGCGAGCAGGTCGTCGCCTCCCTCCGCAGCCGCCTGGCGGGCGTCCTGGTGTCGTCAGCCCGCTACGACGAAGGGCGGCGCGTGCTCGACCTCGTCCAGAAACACCGGGGCTTTCTCTACGCTTCCCTCGGTCACCATCCGGTCGAGGGCGACCGGTTGGAGGACACGCTCGAGTTGATCACCGCGCATGCCGGCCAAGTGACGGCCATCGGCGAGGTCGGCCTGGATTACCACTGGGAGACCGACCCGGCGAAGCACGAAGACCAGAAGCAGCGGTTCGCCCGGTTCATCGCGCTCGCAGAGCGCCTGCAGAAGCCCTTGGTGATCCACTCGTGGGACGCGGAGCAGGACTGTTTCGAGATGATCCGCGGCCGCCAGGTGCGAGCCGCGTTCCATTGTTTCACCGGGAAGAGGGATCTGGCCATGGAGATCGCCACGGCTGGGTTCTATATCTCGCTCTCGACCAACGTCTTCTTCTCGAAGGCGATCAAGAAGACCGCGGCCTCCTTGCCGCTCGATCGGCTGCTCCTGGAGACGGACTCGCCCTTCCTGGATCCTGACCGCATCCGCAAGCGCAACACCCCCGACAATGTCCTGCTCTCGGCGAAGAAGATCGCCGAGCTCCGCGGCATCACGCCTGACGAGGTGGCAAAGGCTGCGTGGGAGAACGCTAAACGGCTGTTTCGGCTGTGACCCAGGCGACCGCGCAGAAAGGCGAAACGATCAGCTTCAGTCCTCAGTGACCCGTGGCGCGAGGATGAACGAGAGGTTCATCTTGTCGACCGTCTTGAAGCTCAGCCGGATCGGGTAATCAGTCCCGAACTCCAGGACCAGGCGCTTGGCCAGCTTGCCCGCCTTGATCATCTTCTTGAGGTAGTCGAGCGGGTACTGCGACCGGATGGCCTTGTGGACCTTGACTTCGTGGAGGCCGCTGTCGCCCTTCTGCATGTGCAGTTCAGCCGAAGAGACGTCCCCCTTGGCGTGCATCCGGAAACCAGTCTCGTTGGCCTCGAAGATGATGGAGTCGCCGATCACGTCCGCGTCGGCGATGCCCTCCTCGATCACGCCGGTGTCGATCTCGATCCGGCCGCCGAAGGCGAGCTGGTCGACCGGAGGCTTCTCGGTCTTGGTCTCGATGATGGGGATCTCGAACACGCGCTTTCCGCCGCCGAGCAGGGTGATCCGCAGCCGGTCGCCTTCCGATTCAAGGATCACCTTGTCCTGGGCCTTCGCTCGTCTCAGGACCGCGGAGAGGTTGGCGAGGTTCAGCCCGAGCGCGACGTCCTTCTCGATCTTGAACTCCTCAAAAGCGGTCGAGAGCAGCTTGAAGTCCACGACCGAGACCATGGCCCGGTCAGGGGTGAGGAGGCTGACCCCGTTGTGGGTGATGTGGAAGACGCCCTCATCGATGATTTCAGCGATGATAGGGATGGAATTCTTGAGCATCTCCGGGTCGGCCAGCACCAGCTTGAACATAGTATCCTCTTACCTGTTACATTCTTAAGCTTTTGAGCCGGGTCCACAGCTCCAGATCCAGCAAGCGCATGTCCTGCACGACGTCCCCTTGGAGCTCTGCCCCCTGCTCCATCGGGATCACGCGTCCGAACACGCGGACGCGCTGGTTGACCTCGGCCACGAGCGGCTGGTCAGACCGGACCGTGATCTTCCCCGTCCCGTCATCCAGGACCATGCTGGTGCCGTCCTTATCGATGACCATCCCGACCAGGGAGACCCGGATGTCTTCCGGGCGGATCGATGCGACCTCCCGCTCCACGGAGGGGAGGCGGCGCTGGAAGTCCTCGGGCATAGGCATCTTTTTATTCATGAGAATAAATACTCACCATGTGCGGCGTCGCCGCGCGAGGACCCCATGACCGTGAAAGACCAGAAGACGTATTCCCGTGACGTCACCCCGGGGACCGACGTCCGGGTGGCGGGCTGGGTCGCCAAGATCCGCGACCTGGGAAACATCAAGTTCTTCCTGCTCCGCGACCGCGAAGGCATGGTCCAGGTGACGGCGAAGAAGGGCGCAGATGCCATGCTGGACGCCATCCTCGCCCTCGGCCGGGAGGACTACGTCACCGTCTCCGGGAAGGCTGTCGCCTCCCGCCAGGCGCCGCGCGGCGTCGAGATCGTCCCGTCGGCCATCGAGGTGGTCGCGAAAGCCGCGTCACCGCTGCCCATCGACTTCGGCGACAAGATTGAGACCAACCTGGACAAGCGGCTGGACTGGCGCGTCCTCGACCTGCGGAACCCGCGCAACCTCGCCATCTTCAAGGTCCAGGACCGCCTGATCGAGGGGATGCAGGCTGCCCTCCGGGAGCGGGGGTTCATGCAGGTCTTCACTCCCGCGCTGATGGGCGTCGCCTCCGAGTCAGGGGCAGACGTCTTCCCGGTCTTCTACTACAACCGCGAGGTCTACCTCCGGCAGGATCCGCAGCTCCACCGGCAGCTCCTCATCGCAGCGGGCTTCGACCGGCTTTACGACCTCGGCCCGTCCTGGCGAGCTGAACCGTCGCACACGAGCCGGCATCTCTGCGAACACCGTGGCCTTGCGCCTGAGATGACGCTCACCGACGAGACCGACACCATGCGCCTGGAGGAGGCCGTGGTCATCGCCGCCCTGCAGAACGTCCAGGCCCACTGCGGCCCTGAACTGGAGACGCTCGGCGTGACCGTGGAGGTCCCTGAAGCGCCGTTCCCTGTCCTCACCTTCCCGAAGGTCTACGACATCCTCGAAAGCCTCGGGAAGACCGTCGCCCACGGCGAGGATGTCGATCGGGAGGGCGAGAAGCTGCTGGGCGACTGGGTGAAGAAGAAACACAAGAGCGACTTCTTCTTCATGAACAAGTTCCCCTTCAAGAAGAAACCGTTCTACGTCATGCGGGACGGGGAGTGGGCCCGCAGCGTCGACCTGATCTACCGGGGACTTGAACTCTCCTCAGGCGGTCAGCGGGAGCACCGCCACGACCGCATCATGCAGCAGATCAAGGAGAAGAAGATGGACCCGAAGACCCTGGAGTGGTTCACGGAGCCGTTCCGCTACGGCGTCCCGCCGCACGGCGGCTTCTGCATCGGCATCGAGCGGCTCACCATGCAAGTCCTGGGGATCGAGAACGTCCGCGAGGCCGCTCTCTTCCCCCGCACGCCGGACCGGTGCCTGCCATGAAAGCGCAGATGTTCATCCTGACCCTGGTGTTCCTCGCAGGCCTGGTGTTCGTCGTCCAGGCAAGCCTCGCCCAGTACGGGGCAGTCTCCCTCGAGGAGCCGTTCGACCGCCAGGAAGCCAGCCTGATCGCCGGCGTCGTCCAGGCATTCAACGAGACGCTCTGGTCGTCGCCCACCTGCTCGACCGCCGAGCAGAACGTCGCTTCCCTCGAAACGTTCGTCGAGGAGAAACTCATCCAAGGGGTCTCGCTCACCGTCGAGACCGGCATGGACTGCGCGTCCTGGGGAACCGGCGGCCCGGTCCTGAACCTGACGGTCCGGCTGAAATCCGCCACTGTCGACATCGTGGAGCAGGCTTCCCTCCCCGGATCGTGAGGTCATGGCAAGGAAACGCGAAGATCGGCGATTGGCTGTTCCGGCTTTATATAGGGTCTCAGCATACTATAATACATGAGGCGGAAAGGGGACTTCCAGATGAGCCTGGGGTTCATCATTGCCGTAGTCTTCTCGATCGTCCTGCTCAGCCTGGCCCTGACCTGGCTCAGCGGCCTCATCGGCGGCGTCGTCGGCCTGACTGATGATCTCACCCAGGAAGCCCAGTCCACCCTCCGCGACGCCTTCCGTGGCGGCACGGCCTCGAGCTTCGCGGTCTGGCCCTCCCAGTACAAGCTTGATGCCGGCAAGAGCCTGAAAATGTCCGCGGGCATCGAGAACGACGCCATCGACGGGAAGGACCACAAGTTCGTCATCAACGTCCGCCCGGCCATCGCCGACCAGAATGTCCTGCTGGCGAAGTGCGGCGGCGGGGAGACCCTCTGCCCGGTTCTGGAGGCCGACCTCAAGAAGTGGGTCACCTTTGACTTCGGGGTCGGCACCATCGCCATCAATGAGGTGGGTTTCAAGTTCATCGAGATCCGGCCGCCCGGCGACGCGGTCAAGGGGACGTACATCTTCAACGTCGTGGCCTGCTACGACGAACTCGGTTCCGGCACGCTCACCTCAGCATCGTGCACGGAAACCAGCACGAACCTCTGGGGAGGCAGCGCCCAGCAGGTCATCATCAGCGTCGGCCTGCAGTAGCTTATGAACCGCCCGGTGACAGGGACCGTCGTCGTCCTGGTGGCGGTCGTGGTGATCTTCCTCTGGCTCAAGGCCCAGGCGCCTGCCGCGGTGACGCATGCGGCCTCGCCGGCCGGTCTGGTAGAGTTCCTCGCCTCGTCCAGCAACCGCATCGCTATCCGGTCCCCTCCCGACCTTTCCTGGACGACGGGGGAGACGGGCACGTTCCTCCTGGCCGTCAAGAATACCGGCCCCCAAAACCAGACCTACGCCATTTCCGTTTCGTTGGAGCAGCTGGACGGGCAGCCGGCTGACCCGGCCACAGCCGCGAGTTGGATCACGCACGACCCCCACCTGATCGTGGGCGCGGGAAGCGTCGGTCTGGTCACCCTGACGTTTGCGCCGGCTGTTCCCGGAGTGTACCTCTTCCGCACGACAGTCTGCGCCCTGCCCTGCAGCGTGACCTACGCGACGGCGACATTCTCCTTCTCCAGCGCGTAAGCGCCTAAGCGATTAAGCGCTTGCCGTCGGGCCTGTCTCCCCTGCGAAGCCGCAGTCCGGGTGCAGCGTTTTAAGCCCGGCCCAGTAATAGAGTGTATGGACACCGGCCTGGTCTTCGCCATCATCTTCACCATCATCGTGGTCGGGGTCGTCGTGGCCCTCGGCATGGGGCAGATCCAGTCCTTCTTCTGCGTCGGGAGCAACGCACAGACAAACAAGGCCGTTGCGGACATTGAGGACATCGTGGACGAGGTCTTCGTGTTGGCTAAGGGATCGGCGAAGACCTACCGCCTCGCGCTCCCCAGCGACGGCAAGGTCTGCTTCGTCAACAGCACCTCTCCCGGCGTCCAGCCCTACACCGACACGACCCAGACCTGGAACCCTGACCCGCTCATCCTGGAGCACGTCTTCCAGAACCCCGCCTCTCCCGGTTATGGGTCGAACGTGTGGATCCACTACTGTGACCGGCCGCTCGGGGAGGGCTACCAGATGAAGTTTTTGGCCCCGTCAAAAAGCTTTTGCGCCGTGTCCGGCCGGACGGTGACGATCGAGAACAAGGGCAAGACCGTGGATATAAGGCCGGTCTCGCAACAATAGACCATGCTGTCGGTCTACGAAGCCTTCAAGCTCGTCCTCGGCATCGTCATATCCCTCGTCATCCTGACTGTCGTCATCTACTTCACTACCAATTACATTGGGGTCCAGAAAGACGCGAAGCAAGCGGCCACACTCAAGGCGTTCCTCAAGTCGGCTGGCGACGTCTACACGACCGGCGACGCGATCGGTTTCGCGGGGTTGGAAGGCCTCATTTCCTTCGATGCCCACCCCCCGGCGGGCATCGTCTCCTCGTTGGGAAAAGCGCCGGTGACGTTCCCGCTCCTCCTCTTGCCCGCGGACGACCTGTTCATCTCCGCGAACGGCCTGGACCTTGGCTGGTACGATTTCCGGGTTGTTGAGGCCACGCCGCGCCTTCGCGTGCTCTTCAACCCGGTAGACACGTCAGACCAGACCTGGGACCTCGTCCGCGGGATCGTCGCTGCCTTCCCGTCGACCGAATTCTTCGATCCGAAGACCACCTTTGGCTTCTGCGACGGCGCGACGGTGATCGAGAACCTCTGCGCCAGCACGGCCTGCGAACAGGATGACTTCCTCTTCGAGCTGATCAATCCCTCGGGGGTGGCGTTCGCCGACTGCACGGCCACTGTTCCCGAGGGTGCGGTGGTCATCAAGGTCATCCCTACATGCAGCCTGGGGTCGAGTGACGTCTTCTGCCTGACGCCCCCGAACCAGGTCGGGCTCGGGAACCTCTACATCGGCGGCGAGGGACCGGTCATCTACAAGGACCCGCTCGACGTCGTGGCCGCCGTCATTGGGGGCGGGAAGAAAGACCTGTACGGGAATTCAGGGGAGACGCTCTTCGAGTACAAGAACCGCGCCATGCGGACTGAGCTGTTGGCCGCGACCGATGTCCTGAAAACGCGCGTGCTGCTGCTCGGTCCTGCATATCTCCAGCATGCCACCTGCCAGGCCGCTTTCAATGACATTCTCCTGGCCCTGTCCAACCTTTCCTCGCTCCTCGAAACCAATGAGGACTATTATGCGGACCCGTCGGCCGCGGCTGCCTACGTCGCCGCGCTCACCGACGCGCGCCAGGCCCATGAATCGCTCGTGGAAGAGGGGTGTGATTACGCATGAAGGGACAGCTTGGCCTGATGGAGTACATCTTCACGGCGTTTTTCCTGATCATCATCGTGATCGCCTTGCTCTTCTTCCTGACGGGTTTCCAGATCACCCAGTCCGTCGGGGAGAAGAATCAGGGTTCAATCGATCGGGCGCTGTTGCTGCTTAAGCAGGTCTCCTCCTCGCCGCTTTTCGTGAAAGAGCAGGGGGTTCTCGATGACGCGAAGCTGACGGCGTGGCTCGCGTCCGATACCTGCGACCAGTTGGAGGAGCTATTCGGTCCGGACTGGTTCCTGGAAGTCACGGTCCTGGACGGGACGGGCGTGGTCGTCCCGTGCTCCCAGGCAACCTATCCGCAATGCAATCACTGGTCGCTCTGCACCCAAGAGGCGAACGCGCTAGCCTTCGACCTGCCAGTTAACGTGTATCGCAACGTGAACACCATATTGACCAAGGATGTCATCCCCGCGACCGATCTCGGCATCCTGAAGGTGGGGGTCTATGTCGAATAATCGTAATGGACAGGCCACATTGATCATGCTGGTCCTGATCATTGTCATCTTCGTGGGGATGGTCACCTTCCTGCTCTCGCTTGCGGAGAGCGTTTCGCAGTCAGAATATCTCAACCTGTACGCCCACGGCCTCCTCGCATCCCTGCTGAGAACTGATACGGGGAGCCTCGATGCGAACTGCAAGACCGTGGGGAACCTGTTGTCCTGTTCATTTCTCTCGCCAGCTTACCTATGCGGCGGCCAGACCTGCGGTTCGCTCGCAGAGGCGACAGTAAACGATTCCCTGTCGCAGTTTGCCGACATCAAGGAGGGCTTCCGCTATCTGTTGATCGTGGAAAGCGAGGGGTTCAGTGCCGTCGGTCCGGCCGGCGTCGAACGGCTCGAGATGGGAGACCCCTCACTCTTAGACGCCCCGGAACGGATCGCGGCCACCCAGCACCTCTCCGGAGTCTTCGGTGGCCAAGCGTATGTGCTCAACGCCCGCCTCCTCGTCTCGAGGATCGACTAGCTGCTTAACCACTGCTTAACTGCTTAATCTATCTGCTTAATAGTGCTTAATCGCTCGCAGGAGACACACCCCAGAGCAAAGCGCTTGAACAGCCAAGAGATCAACCGGGCATCTCTTCTGGACCGTAAAGGCTCATTGTGTGCAGGATGCCGGCAGGTTCCGTGGAAGAAATCAGATAGAGTAGGCCTGTTCGTTGCGTGTTCCTTGGAGGATGCATACAATCCTCCCTGCGATGGTAGGTCGGTCATACCCATGCCGGCGTATGTGCTGAAGTGCTTAACAACTGCTTAACTGCTTAATCACTTAGCTTCGTGATCGCGAATTCCTTCAAGGTCTTCTCGCTAATCCTCACTTTCGTCTGTCGGCCGGCGTTCATCTTCTCAAGGGGGATTTTATAGACGTTCACCAGGTCCGCCACGTACCCCCGAATGCAAGAACCGCTTACGGGCGGTGCGCACAGGGAGCCGATCCCCTCATAAGTCAGCCAGTCTCGCTGCTCGGCAAGGGCTTGGAGCACCTTCAAATGCCGAGGAGTGAGCATCTCGATCTTCTGCTTCGTCTCGAGGACGACCTCATCGAGACTCTTTGCTGCTTGAGAAGCGCTTAAGCGCTTGCGATCTGACTGCTTAACTGCTTGACTGCTGCTTAACCCCAGGGAGATCGCCTCGCGCAGGGGCGCCGTCACGTGCTCTGCCAGCATGCGCGGCAGGAGGTCCTTGTCCGCCATGCGGTTGAGAATCATCTCCCGCGAGCGCGTGACTTCAGCAACAATCTTCGAGACGTCGTCCTTGGTGCTGAGCGTCCGCAGGATATCTTTGATGTCGCTCGTGTCGCGCTGTCGCGACGGTCGGCGTTTCCGCGGCTTCTCGCGGCGGAAAAGTTTGAACATGATGAGTATTGTCGTCCGGTTATTTATAAGCCACGCTGGACAAATAAAGGATATGCGGACCGGACAGGTAGAGATCATCGTGGTTCTCGCCATCGTCATCGTAGCTATCATCGCAATCCTGCTGGCGACCGTGCGACCTCCGGCATCGCCGCCGCTCTCCCAGGAAGGCCAGGCGGCGCGCGCCTCCCTGAGCCACCTCATCACCACCGGGGCGGATGAAGCCCTGCGCACGCTCTCGCTCTATGGCGGCTATGCGTCGCCGACGGGAACCGTTGTCTTCCTCGGCGACCTCGTCCCCTATTGGCAAAAGGAAGGAGACGTCGTGATCCCGCCGGTTGAGCAACAGTTCATCTCCTTCACCGAGACATTCATCAACGAGAACAAGGAGGCGTTCATTGCCGACGCGAGCGGCCTGGAGGTCGGCGAGGCGAACGTCGTGGCCACCATCCTCCCGAGCAAGATCGACCTCACGGTCAGCCTCCCTGCGACTCTCAATGGAGATCCGCTCCCCGCAACCTATGAAGTCTCCATTCCCACCAAGTTCGGCAACATCGTCGAATTCGCCGAGGCGTTCTCCTACGATGAGATCGATCACCGCTACCTCGAGATGAACACCGTCGCCACCCTCTTCACGTCGCCGATCGAGAGTGGCGAACACGTGACGCCGTTCTTCGTCGCCTTGACGGACTGCGGCGCATTCTACTTCAAGACCTGGTCTGACCTCAAGCCTGCAGTCGAAGAGCGTGTCCAGGTTGCCCTAGCCCACACGTATATGCCCGGCAAGGTCCCGCTCAACGTAGGAGCGGTCACCTCCTATCCGAAGTACTCCCTGCCCAAGCTGAACGGCAAGGACTACGCCGACGTGGAGGTCAGCTTCCACCTGCCTGACGACTTCGTTCTGACTCCCAACAGCCTGCGCATCGAACCGAACCCGATCGTTGCCACGGCAAAGCCCGTGCCGCTCACCGCGATCTGTGTTTCCGACCCGATTTATGTGACTTACTCTCTCCGTTTCCCGGTCATCGTCCGGGCGGAAGACACGCTGACGGGTAACATCTTCCAGTTCGTCCACCAGGTCTCAATCGAGGACAACCAGCCTGCGCCATGGTCCACCGTCGAGCAGGGCATTCAGGAGCAGGTCTGCACCAACCAGCTCTGCCAGGCCGACATTCAGGCCACCAGCGCCAGCGGCCAAGCCGTGACCGGAGCCGACGTCTTCTTCATGGGCTGCTCCATTGGCCAGACCGGAGCGACAGGCCAGTTGGCAGGACCGATCCCCTGCGGCATCGGCAACCTCGAAGTTTACAAGACCGGGTATGCCGTGACCTCGACGGGCACGACCTCGGATGAGCTCGCGGCGGCCGTGCAAGTCACCGTTCCGAAGATGCTCGCGGCGACCGTCTACGTCTACCAGGTCAACGTCCAGGAGTTCGGCGGGAAGTACACCATCGACGCCATCACGCCGCTCCCCGCAGGCCGCAAGCTCATGCTCACCATGGACACCCTGAGCGGCGACAGCTACACCATGGTCTTCGGGCCGGTCGGGACACTGAACAGCGTGCCGGCAGGCGATTTCGGAATCATCGGCAACCTCGTGGATGACACACTTCAGCAGGCGTTCGGCCAGATCGATCTGGTCCACCTGTTCCCCGAGGACACCCCCGAACTCCATATCTACGTGCCCAACAATTACCAGTTCTCGCAACTGAACCAGGTCACCGACGGCAGCGCGATCGCGGCAAAGGGCCTGGAGTTGACGAATCTCCTCCAGCAGTGTGGCCTGCCGCCGATCTCGGCGGCGCCGGCCGATCCCGCGACCATCCTCGGGTGCAGCAAGGGGGTCAATGACGTATGATCCTGAAACTGGTCGCCGGGGTGATGGCCTACCTGATCGTGATGCTGCCGGTCTCCTTCGCCACGAACGTCAACATCATCTCAGGGGGGGCGGTCAAGGCCACGACCTCGATTTCGCCATCCATGGTCGTCAACGAGAAGATCAGTATCGTCCATGAAGCCTCGGACATCACCTGGTCCAAGGTCAAAGTCCTCGTGACGGTGAACTCGGCCAGCCTTGCCCACTCGATCGAACGCATCCTTGTTTTCAAGTGCAAGCTCCTCGATCCGGCCTCGTGCGCCACGAACGTTGCGCCGATCGATTTCGAGACGTTCGCCAACACCGAGTTGCTCTGGAGTGACATCTCCCAGAAGGAGGGCCCGAGCACCTACCCCCAGACCGCCCAGCTCATGACCCTGGTCAAGGTGCGCGACAATGATGGCCAGGAGAGCTGGGTGGGCATGTGGCACACGGTGGACCGGGCTAACTACAATATCTTTACCCAGTCAAATTTTGAGCTCGACTCCATCGACTTCCACGTGAAAACAATCGACCTCGTTGACCCGACCAAGAACTTCATCGACAACTTCGCCATGATCCCCTTCAACTGGGCGGAGAAGGTGGTCTTCACCTCGGCCTCCTCGCTCTTCGCGGCCGGCGGCGACACCGGGGAGATCGATATCCCGCAACTGACCTCTGCCAGCCCGGCAGGCAACCAGATCACCAGCATCAACAAAGACTTCTTCCTCGTCTTCCCGGTCTCGACCAGCGGCCAGACCAGCGCCATCACCCTGAACCAGAACCCTTCTTTCACCGCCGGTGACGGCATCTGTGAGGCGAACCTGGGTGAATCCCCAACAAATTCCTGCGTGGACTGCGGCTGCGCGACCGGCCAGTATTGCGACATCCAGAACCCCCCGGTCTGCAAGGCCACGAGCGGCATCTCCGTCAGCGTCCTCCCTCCGGCCCTGCCGACAGTGACGGACTGCTCGAAGCCGATCCCGATCACCCTGAACGTGCAAGTCCAGAACCCGCCCGCGACCCTCACCTCGACCTTGACCGGCATCCTCTCCCTGGAAGGGACGCCCCAGGCCGTGGCCTGCTCGGGCGACGGGATCTTCTACACCTGCCCGCTCCAGGTCCAGCCCGCGGTCAGCTGCGGCGCCACCAGCTTCTCGATCGGACCCAACACCCTCAACCTCTCCCTGGCATTCGAGGACGGTCTGAACACCGCGATCCTGCCGGTCTCGGCCACGTTCAGTGATATCCCCGTCAACCTCGCCTGCGGCTGCCCGAGCGGCTTCTTCTGTGAGGCAGGGGAATCTGTCTGCAGCGCGCTCGGCTCGGTCACCGTCAGCGTCCTGAACGTGACCTCGTTCTTCTCCAACTTCAATCCGGCGGGAGACACGGTCACGCTAACCGCCAAGATCAACAACCCAGCAGCTGACTTGGCCGTGACCGGCGTGCAGTACACCCTCGGCACGCTTTTCAAGGACTCTTCACCGGTTTTGAACGCCACGAGCGGCAGCGTCACCTGCGCCGGTAGTCCTCTAGATCACGTCTATACCTGCTCGATCCCCTTCTCCATCTCCAACTACAACACGGCCTCCGCCTACTTCTTCAAGGGGAACAGCATCACCTTCTCGACCGCGTTCTCCGACGCCGGCTCGACCATCACGAAAGACCTCACTTCAGGGTTCGCAGACATCACGATCCCGTCGTTCACCTGCGGTGACGGGGTCTGCAACACAGAAGAGACGCAGGCGACATGCTGCACGGACTGCGGCTGCCCCCAGGCCGGGATGTACTGCGACGTCGGCGCCCTGAGCTGCGGAACCCTCGACCAGATCGATCTCGCGGTCCTGACCGTCGATCCGGTCGCGGTCACGGACTGCACGCCATCCCAGCCGCACACGATCAGCCTCACCACCCAGGTGGCCAATCCCCCGACCGACCTGAAGATCGACTTCGTCAGCTACCTCAAGAACAACCAGGTCCAGGCCTTCCCCATCTCCTGTGCGCCCATCAACCCTGGCGCAAACACTGGACTGTTCTCCTGCGCGCTCGTCCTCCCCTCGGGAATCGAAGGCTGCCAGGACCAGCCCTCGGGCTTCGTGCTCGGCCCGAACAAGCTGAACATGACGGTCTCCTTCGCGGACGGGAAGCAGGGCATCGTCACCAAGACCTTGTCCGCAGGATTCAGCGACATCACGATCACCCCCACCTTCACCCAGGGCGACGGCCTCTGCGAGACCCCCCTGAACGAGACTGGTGCGAACTCCTGCGTGGACTGCGGCTGCGACGAGTTCGGCAGCAGCTTCTTCTGCAACGTCCAGCTTGACAGCAGCAGCTGCCAGGACAAGGACGACATCCAGCTGGTGATCGATTCGCCGACCGCGCCAGTCCACTTCGACTCGTGCGAGGTCTCCCAGAACGTTGAGATCAAGGCCCGGATCGTCAACCAACCGACCAACGTGGAGAACATGGTCTTCTCTGCCACGCTCAACGGGACCAACGCCGAACAGTTCTTCTGCGTGCAGTCGGGCCAGGTGTTCGGGGAGAACCTGACCGCGCCTTTCGAGTGCAGCCTGGGCATCGCGGCCTCGCAGACCTGCTCGAAGGGCAACATTGCCACGTACGCGAACAACGACATCACCGTGACCCTCGCGTTCCAGTCTGGCCTCGCGGCCACGGAGATCCACAGCGTCACGGCCCCGTTGCCGGACATCGTCATCACCCAGCAGATCGTCTCGATATTCGACATCACCCAAGAAGCCATCGCCAAGATGCAGGCCGAGTTGGACAAGACCAAGCAGATCGTGGACGCCATGCTCTCCCAACTGGAGAATTGCCTCGATGTCGCCCTCTTCCTGGCCATGATGGCAGTCGTGGCGATCATTGCGGGCGGGATCATCGGCGCTAGTGAGGGAGGGAGCACCTGGGCAGAAGGCGTGCAGGCAGGCGCCTCGGCGGGAACGAGCCTGCTGACCGCGTGGTCGACCTACTGCGAGATGCTCAACCTCTACTACAACGCCCAGATCACCGCCCAGGAGATCCGCCTGAAGTTCGTCCAATCAGAATTTTGCATGGACCTCGTCCAGCACCAGATGGACAGCGGCCAGTGCAAGAACCAGGAGCTCTCCTGCTTCGACCAGATGACCTCCTGCCTGAACTTCGCCGACATCCACGACGCGATGGATAACCTCGGCAACTTCCTCAGTCAGATCACCTCAAAGTCCCAGGAGTTCGGGTCAGCCGTCGAGGACTTCGGCGAAGGCCTGGGCGAGTTCGGTGACCTCTTCGAGGACGGCTCGTCCACGGGCGCCTCGCTTAGCATACAGCAGAACAACATACCCGGCATCGACCCCTATTGCAACTTCCGCGCGACGAAGAACAAGGTCACCACCTCCTTCGGGACCAAGTGCGCCAACGCCGGCCCCAACGACGTGGACACCATCACCGCAACAGTATTTAACAAGGAGAACTGGTGCCAGTTCCCCGTGGTGCAGATCAAGACAGGGACCGGAGAGCTTGCCGCAAACTGCGACGACGGCGAAGACACGTGCAGCACCCTGATCGAGGGCGTCCAGGAGAGCCTCGGGCAGACCTGGACGGCCGCGCTCTACTGCTTCAAGGACAGCGGCTCCTACAGCGCGTCAAAGCTCTCTTCCAAGACTCCCACGATCATCCCCTTCACCGTCTACGCCGACACCGACAATGATTGCAGCTGCGAGATTGGCGGTGAAGGAGATGGCAGCGCGGTATCGCCTCCTGATGGAGGAGCGGATGAGGGTTCGGTGAGCCTGAAGGCGGATGACAAGGACCAGATAACGATTGCGTCCGGGACCACGGTGACCTTGGTGGCAAAGGTGGAGAACTTCAACGTCCCCGGCTTCGTCTCCGTCCTCAAGTACCTCTTTGACTTCGGCGATGGCACGCCCGTCGACGTGGAATCGCAGTCGGTCAACACGCTCATGTCCTCGGTCAGCCACCAGTACACGGTCACCGGCACCCACACCGCCACGGTCAACGTCCTGACTCCGGACGACCAGGTGATTGGCCAGGACGACGTCATCATTACCGTGACCGGAAGCGGCACCCCCCCGGCTGGAGGAGGGACCGGCGGAGGCAGCTCACCTCCCGGGAACCAAGCGCCGGTGATCACGATCCTCAAGCCGACATCTGGGGAAGCGGTGTCCGGCATCTATGCGATAGAAGGGTCTATCGTGGATCCTGATGGAGACCCGGTGACCGCTCAGATCATCATCCTTGGCTCTGATGATAATTATGGCGACCTGACGGAAGGCGACTTCTCCATTCCCTGGGACACCACACTCCTCCCGGATGGCAGCGTCACTATAGGGATCACGGCAGATGACAGTCACAACCCAGCCGTCACCCAGTTTGTGGTCGTGACTGTAAATAACTAACGCTGGAGCCCCTGGATCGCGAAAATTCCATCAACTGGAAGCTGCGCAGGAATTAATAAGACGGCGATCAAGGGTATATCATGAGGTTCCTGCCGACCATCATCGCCCTCCTGTTGCTCCCCTCGGTCCAGGCCCTGCAGATTGCCGACGGCCTCTTCTTCACGCTGCCACCGGAGTCGATCGCGTGCGTCGAGATGACATTGCCTGACGATGCGGGCATCTTCCTCGCGGGGGCCGCATCCTACAACATCACGTCGGACGCCGTGTGGGGCGACCTGACCCAGCAGTTGGTCACGACCGACGAGAACAACACCGTCACGGTCCCGATCTGCTTCTCCTCCTTCGGCGTGGCAGCAGGGGAATGCGCGCCGCCGCACACGATCACGATCCATGCGCCCCAAGCGTCTAAGAGCTTCTCCGGAGGCGTCTGCGTGAGCCTTTTCGGGGACGTCGACATCTCCCCTGAAGGCGGCGAGCCTGGGGACGTCCTGAACAGCGAGGCTGACCTATTCGACATCGGCTTCGCCACGACGACCCTCTACGTGCAGGCAGGACAACCGGCCCAGCTGACCCTGCTTGCGGAAAGCTATGCCAACCTCACCTTGGAGGTCACCGCCCAAGGCCTGACCCCCGGATTCCAGACCGTCGCGCTCTCGGCCGACCAGCCCTTCGCGTCGCTGAACTTCACCGCCAGCGCTCCCGGGGCGAAGCTGGTCACTGCCAACGTCGCGGGATGCGCGGCCAGCCTCTGCAGCAAGACGGCGACCGCCGAGGTTATTGCGACTGACGCAGACCCGGTCGGGTTCACGGCGACCCTCTTCCCTCTCAGCATCAATGTCAAAGACCCTGGTCCGGTCCAGTACGAGCTCACGATCGAGAACTTCGGCGATCCCCAGGATTTCACCATCTCCCTCGTCCTGGAAGACGGTCTGACCTCGGGTTTCCAGTCCCAGGTCGTGACGGTCGCAGGCCAGGAGGCCGTCAGTTTCGAAGTCACCCCCCTTGAGCCGACCGCATTCTACGAGGTCGTGGTCCTCGTCACTCCCGAGACCGGGAGCGTGAAGAAGAAGGTGGCCTATCTCTCGACTGACGAATTCGTCACCGACGCCGAGAACGCGGCTTCCCCTGAACTCCAAAATAAGGTGGATGCCTGGTACGCAACCTATGCGACGACCCCCTACGGCGACGACCTGGAAGAGTACGTGAGCCTGCAGGATGCGCTTGCAGCCGCAGTCCAGGACGTTCCCCAGGAGACCCCTGCACCCGGGCCGCTTCCACCCCCGCCTCCCGTGGACCAGGGGCAGCCGTTCCCCATCGGACTGATTGCAGGCGCGGGAGTGGCAGCCGTAGTGGTCGTGCTGGCCGTCCTGGTAATGCGGCGGAGGAAGCCCGCACAGATCGAGTCCCCTGAACTGGAAAGGTAGTGTTCCCGCAGACGACGAAAGTGCTTCAGGACTCGAACTCTTCCTTCAGGTCGTCGTCGAGGCCCTCGTCCTCATCATCCTTCGGAGCTGTTTTCTTGCGCCGGCGGAGGAAGAAGAGCAGGACGACCGCGACGACAATGACGACGACAATGAGCGGGATCGCGAAGGCGAGGCCGGACCCGTCTGCGGAAGGTGGCGTGCCTGGAGGGGCGGGCGCAGCGGCCACAACACCGAGGACCGTGATGCTGGCTTTCGCCTCGTTTAGCGACTGTTCAGCCTCGGCGTAGTCGCCGGTGGTGAAGCTGGATTGGGCGTCGTCGAGGAGAGAACTGACGTCGTCGATGGTCCCCGCGAGCTGGGTGAGTTGCTCGATCGAGAGGCTGTTCTCGAAGTCTTCGAGGTCCTGCTTGGCTGCGTCGATGTCCCCGGTCACGTCCGCGAAGAACCGCGCATTGACGAGGATCGTCGCCGACCCGCCAGCGCCAGCCACGGTAACCGTCCCCTCATACGTCCCTGCGGCAGCTGGATCAAGCTCAACCACCAGGCTCCCTGCACCCTTCGACGGCAGGGAAGGCGGGGGCGTGATCTGGGCGATGCCCGCGATCGTTCCCGAAGTCGAGATGTTGAACCCGCTCGCGGCGCTGTTGCCGTTGTTGCTGAGAGTGAACGTCTTGGAGACCGGCCCGACCGAGAATTCGCCCGCCCAGGTGCTCGGCGCGACGGCGAGGGACCCTTCACCGCTACAGGTGAGGGCTCCGGTGACGGTCACGGCCGCGAGGACCGGGATCTCGCCGACGGCGGTCCCGTTGGAAAGCAGGGTGACGATCGTGTTGATGGTCAGGGACTGGTCAATGTTCTTGAGCGTGACCGTGAATGACGTGGTGTCGTTGGCGTCGAGGGAGGTGGCCTGGAGGGCGACCTCAAGCATGTTCGCGAGGGCCGCGGGGACCGAGGCGGTGATGTTGTTCACCGGTGCGCTGCCCCCATTCGAGATGAAGTAGCCGGTCTTGGAGAACGGCTTGCCTTTCTCCACGAGGACGCCCGGGATGTTTACCTGGTCGGCGAGGAGGGGGTAGTCGCTCTCGCTCACGGAACAGACGCCTGCTCCAGTCGCGTCTTGCGGGACCGAGACGCTGACGACGGTCCCGCCGAAATTGCTGGCCGAGGTCGCGGAGAAGACCAGGTAGTACTCACCGCCCGGGAGCGTCACGTTCCCGATCCACTTGTCGCCGACCACGTCATAGGTGAGCGGCTTGTAGTCCGCCTGGAAGGAGAAGTTCTTCAGCAGGACGGCGTAGGTGACGCCGGTCGGGAAGTTCCCGGGCGTGGTGATGCTCATGTAGATCGTGCCGTTGACGGGGATCTCCATGTTGGGCTTGGTGATCAGGGTCATGCTCCCGACCGGAACTTCAGCGGTCTTGTTGGCTGTCGCGCCCGATGCATCGACCGCGTTCACCAGCATCGTGGCAGGATCGAAGCCGACCGTCGCGACCTGGAACGGTGTCGGCCCGCAGAGCGCGGCAGGATCGGCGTTGGAGAAATAGCAGACAAAGAGGTCGCCGACCTTGGAGAACGACCCGAAGTCCGCTTCTCCGAAGCCGGGAACGGTCCAGGTGACCCGCGTCGGCACGGTAGTCTGGCCCTTGGCGATAACGATGAACGGCGAGGATGCGGAGATCTGCGCGGGGATGAACGTGAGATCGGGGGTGGTGACTGCCAGGGACGGGGGCGCGAGCAGCAGCAGCGAAAACAGAGCTGCCAGGAGGATCCTCATGCATATACTTCACCGGATTTATATAAAAACGCGCTAAAAGGGAGTATGGACGCGAAGCCGGTCATCATCGTCGACCACCGCGAGCGGGATGTCCTGGCGTCGCTGGACGCGGTCATCGAGCAGAAACAGCTCCCGGTGGGTGATTTCGTGCTGTCCGACCGGGTCGGTGTCGAGCGGAAGAGCGTCCAGGATTTCCTCCAGTCGATCATCGACCAGCGCATCTTCGGCCAGATGGAAACCCTTGCCGCCACTTTTGAGCGCCCGCTCCTCATCGTCGAAGGCCCTCCGGCCGGCCTCTTCAACGGCGGGATCCACGCCAACGCCGTCCGCGGAGTCCTGGCGTCGATCGCGATCGACTATAAGATCCCGATTATCTGGACCCAGTCGACGCAGGAGACCGCCAGGCAGCTGGAGTGGATCGCGCGGCGCGAACAGCTTCTGGAGAAGGGTCCACCGCAGGTCCGCGGCGGCAGGAAACCGCAAACCGTCGCGCAGATGCAGGAGTTCCTCCTGGCTGGACTCCCGGGCATCAGTGGCACGCGCGCCAAGAAGCTGCTGGCCGAGTTCCGGACCCCGGAAAGGATCTTCCGCGCGACCGAGAAGCGTCTGCTCAAGGTCGACGGCTTCGGCGAGAAAATGGTCAAGAAGATGAAGGACGTGCTGACGCAGGAGTATGCGACGTCGGGATGAGCGGTTGTCTGGCGTCTGCGACTTCCTGGCGGTACTCAGCTTCTTCTCCGGGGGAAAGTGCCTGGCGGGGCAGTTCCCGCTCCTCAGCAACGACAACCCGGTTCTTGCCCCGGCGCTTCGCCCGGTACACCAGCTCATCAGCGGTCTCCTTGAGGCCCGCGTACGTTCCCTCGCGGGCAGTAACGATGCCGACCGAGAGTGACGTGTTCCTGAGGGCCTCGGTCGCCTCTGGACCCAGGGTCTCCGGGTCATCAGGACGGTTGCCGTAGAGGTCGAGGAAGAGGTCGCGATACTGGGTGTAGGCGGTGCGGATGCGTTCGCCGACGATCCGGGATCCCTTGGTGTCGGTTTCCGGCAGCAAGCCGACGAATTCATCGGCGCCGCCGCCTTCGCGGCCATAGACAGATCGGACATCGGTGTCCCTCAGGTCATCGGCGGCAACCTGCTGGAGGATCCTGCCGACCACCCGCAAGACCGCATCGCCTGCCGCATGGCCGAGCTTGTCATTCACCTGGGTCTTGAGATTATCGAAATCGACCCGCATGAGGGAGACGTAATCGGGGTGCTGCCGGTTATCAATGAGGTCAGCGCCCCGCTCCTGGAGGTAGGCAGCGCTACTCACGCCGGTCAGGGGATCGGTCACGGCTCGCCGGTGGAGACGGCCTGCATACTCCACCGTGTCGGTCTCGAGGAGCTTGACTTGTTCCTCAGGGAAGTGGTATCCCTGCCGGATTGCCTCCCGTACCAAGTCGGCGAGGTAATTGATATTCTCCACCGTTCCCGTCCAGTCTCCAGTTATGGAGGTTGGTCTTAGAGTCATGGTTGTCACTTATAACTAGTGAAAATTAGGCTTTATAAAGCTTTCGGCGGTTCACGAGGGAGACTCTCGTCGCGGCTAGCGGTGGGAGGGGATGGCAACGGGCGCAGCCCGGCGCTCGAGGCAGGCCCTGATGAAGCCGAGGTACAGGGGGTTTGGCTTCAGCGCCTTGGAGGTGAATTCGGGGTGGGCCTGGGTCGCGACGAAGAACGGATGGTCCGGCAGCTCGATGTACTCCATGAGCTTCCGGTCTGCGGAGACCCCGGAGAAGTTCAGCCCCGCCTTCTCCAGCCGATCGATGTAGGCCGGGTTGACCTCGTAGCGGTGGCGGTGGCGCTCCTTTGCCACCTGCGTCCCATAGAGCCGGTGAACGAGCGTCCCCGCCTTCAGCGTGGCAGGATATTCCCCCAACCGCATGGTAGCGCCGTAGTTGGATTCCTCGATGTTCTTTCGCTGCTCGGCAAGGATGTCGATCACCGGGTGAGGTGCGTGTTTGTCGATCTCGGTCGTGTGGGCGCCTTTCAGCCCGCAGACGTTCCGGGCGAATTCAACGACTGCCATCTGCATGCCGTAGCAGAGGCCGAAGTAGGGGATCCGCTGCTCCCGGCAATAGGTGATCGCCGCGATCTTGCCCTCCACCCCGGTCGCGCCGAAGCCGCCGGGGACGATGATCCCGTCATACTGAGCCAGTGACGAGAGCGACACCGGGTTCTTCTCGAACTCCTTGGCGTTGAGCCACTGGATGCGCGGTTTCGCCTGATGGTGCCAGGCCGCGTGTTTTACGGCCTCGATAACCGAGAGGTAGGAATCCTCCAGCGTGAAGCTGCCGATGTCGAAGTACTTCCCGACGATCCCGATCTTAACTTCATGATGGGGGGACTTGATCTTCTGGACGAACTGTTCCCAGGCTCCCAGGCCGTCCTTGGTCGGCAACCCGAAAAAGTCGAGCAGGTTCTTGGTTAGCCCCTGCCGGTGGAAGATGAGCGGCATCTCGTAGACGGTGTCCGTGTCCGGGTCGGCGATGATGTGGTCAGGCTTGACGTTACAGAAGGTCGAGATCTTCTCCTTCCGGACGTCGTCGATGAAGTCCTCGGACCGGGCGATGATGAACGTGGGCTGGATCCCGGCCTCGTTCAGCATGCGGACCGAATGCTGCGCGGGCTTGGTCTTCATCTCCCCCAGGTTCTTCGGGACCGGCAGGTAGACCACGTGCACGAAGGCGATGCGCTCCCCGCGCAGGTGCATGTTCCGGAACGCTTCGAGGAAGAGGATGTTCTCGTAGTCGCCGATCGTCCCGCCGACCTCGACGATCACGAAGTCCGCTCCTCCGCCGATCTCCTTCAGGCGGCGCTCGACTTCCATGGGAATGTGGGGAATCACCTGGACGCACTTCCCATCGTAGTCGAGGTTGCGTTCCCGGCGGATGACGGTCTGGTAGACCTGGCCGGTGGTGATGTTGTTCTTCTTGGAGAAGTCCTTGCCAAGGAAGCGCTCGTAAGTCCCGATGTCCTGGTCAGTCTCCCCCCCGTCGGCGGTCACGAAGACCTCGCCGTGTTCGGTCGGGCGCATGGTTCCCGCGTCGATGTTGATATAGGGATCGATCTTGACCATGGAGACCTGGTAGCCCTGGGCCTGCAGGATGGTGCCGAGAGAAGCGGTGACGACGCCCTTCCCCAGGCCGGAGATCACGCCTCCGGTGACCACGACATACTTTGGGGGGGTCGGCATATGTACTTAGGGTTGCGCATCAATAAAAAGGCGCGCCCGCACCAGTCCGCACCCTTTAAATCGGGAAGCCAATAGGGGACATGGTCGCGATCCGGGACATGGAAGAGCGCGCCTACCAGACGAGGCTGGCGCAGGTGGCAGAACGAAAGAACACGCTGGTCTGCCTGCCGACGGGCATGGGCAAGACCAACATTGCCGTTATGGTCGCTGCTGCCCGCCTGGAACACTACCCGGGCTCCCAGGTGTTGGTCCTGGCACCGACCAAGCCGCTCGCGGCCCAGCACGCTCGGACATTCCAGAAGTTTCTCGACCTCGGAGCTGAACGTTTCCAGGTCGTCACCGGCGAGATTCCGCCCGAGGACCGGGCCGGCTTCTACAGCCGGACGCTGATCTTCGCCACCCCCCAGACCGTCCAGAAAGACCTGGCGGCAGAGCGCTGGAACCTCCGCAACGTCAGCCTGCTCGTGATCGATGAGCTCCACCATGCGGTCGGCCGGTATGCCTATCCATTCATCGCGCAACGTTTCTTGGAGGAGGCACCCCACGCGCGCATCCTCGGCCTGACCGCCTCTCCCGGAAGCAGCAGGGAGAAGATCGCAGGCATCTGCAGGAACACGGGCATCGAGGCCGTCGAGATCGCTACTGAGGACGATCAGGACGTCCGGCCCTATGTCCAGGAGAAGGACATCGACTGGATTGAAGTCGAGCTTCCCGAGCGGTTCCGCCGGATCAAAGTCCTCTTGGAGGACGCCTACGCCACGCGCACGAGGCGGCTCGGCGTCAAGACGCGGCGCGAGCTGCTCTGGCTGCAGAAGAAGCTCCAGCAGACGATCCGGACCGGCAACCGGTCCGCCTTCGGGCTCTCTTCCTTGGTGGCCCAGGCCATGAAGATCGAGCATGCGCTTGGCCTCCTCGAGACCCAGACGATCCCTGTCCTGTGCCGGTATTTCCAGAAGCTCGAGGAAGATCCCTCCCGGGCCGCAGCTGCCCTCGCCAAGGACGCGTCCTTTTCCCGGGCAGTCGCCCTCACCGCCGAGCTCTTCCAGGAGGGGAGCCGCCATCCGAAGATGGGCCGGCTCTGCGCCCTCGTGGCAGCCAGCATGCCTTCCCGCGTCATCGTCTTCGCCAACTACCGGGACACGGTCAGGGAGATAGCCGAGGTCCTCGCGTCGGTGAAAGGGTGCCTGCCTGCCGTACTGGTCGGGCAGCGCGAAGGCCTCACCCAGAAGGAACAAATCGAGATCATCCGCCGCTACGAGATCGGGGAGGTGAACTGCCTGGTCACGACGTCCATCGGCGAGGAGGGTCTGGACATCGAAGCGGCTGACCTCGCGGTCTTCTATGAGACCGTGCCCAGCGAGATCCGCCTCATCCAGCGCCGCGGCCGCGTCGGCCGGACGCGTGTCGGCAAGGTCAGCATCCTGGTCGCCAAAGGGACCCGGGACGAGGCCTACCGCTGGGCTTCCCTGCACCGGGAGCAGAAGATGAAGAGGACGCTGCAGGGCATGAAAAGCCCGCAGAAGACCCTCACGTGACGTATACAATGTATATGTTGCGGAACAGAAAACCTTATAAAGGCTACGCGGTATAGTATTATACTTCGCGATGTCAATATTCACTGCTCAGGGGTAAAAATGAAACGGGCGAAAAAGAAGGGAACCCACAAGGCACAGAAACGGAGAGCGAAACAAACGTCCCACCCTCGCAGGGCCGTGAAACAATCCACCAAGGCAGTGGCTCAGCCTGCCGCCTCTTCTCGCCTTCCTGATCAGGCCCCCCCGCGCCGCGGTCCGGAGGCCTGCCCTGAATGCGGGTCGACCGCCATCACTCACGACCCTGTCCGCGGGGAGAATGTGTGCGGCAGTTGCGGATTCGTGATTGCCGAGTCCATGATTGACGTCACCCAGGAATGGCGCGCATTCGACGAGGACCAGCGCAGTCGCCGCGTGCGCACGGGCGCGGTCCTCACCCCGACGAAGCACGACCAAGGCATCACCACCGAAATCGGGAAAGGCCGAGGCGAGCTTTTCAAGGTGTCGTCCAAGAAGCGCGCGCAATACTACCGCCTCACGAAATGGCACAAGCGCCTCATCAAGTCCCGTGACCGCAACCTCTCCTTCGCCCTCTCGGAGCTGCAGCGGCTCGTCTCACTCCTCAACCTGTCGAAAGCCGTCCACGAGAAGGTGGCCAAGCTCTACCAGCAGGCCGTGAACAAGGGTCTCGTGCGTGGCCGCTCGACGGAGTCGATCATCGCCGCTCTCCTGTATACGACCTGCCGCGAGGAAGGCGCTCCCCGGACGCTGGATGAGATCTCCAAGGCTTCAGGCATCAACAAGAAGGACATCGGCAAGACCTACCGGTACATCGCCCGCAAGCTCCGGATCCGGATCCTCCCGGCCAAGGCCCAGGACTACGTCCCCCGATTCGGATCGCTGCTCACCCTCTCCGAGCGCGTCCAAGTGCGGGCGGTCGATGTTCTGGATGAGGCCGCCAAGTTCGACGTCACCTCAGGCAAGGGCCCGATCGGCGTCGCGGCCGCCGCTCTCTACATCGCAGCCGTCCTCGCCGGCGAGAAGAAGACCCAACGCGAGGTGGCGGACGTCATTGGCGTGACCGAAGTCACGATCCGCAACCGATACAAAGAAATGGTCGAGAGCCTCGGCATCAAGGACGAGGTCGAGGAAAAGGTCCGCGAAGAGGAAGAGACAGTCAAGAAGGCGCGCTGACGCCCGCCGACCCCTCATATAACACCGTAATACTCGTTTATATCCGGCCGCCGACAAATCTGTACTCATGGTGGCATCGTCGCCACTAGTGATGGATGGCAGGGTCGGCGAGTAATGGACAACTTTAGTGATGAAGTCAAACAGCACATTATTAAGACGATCACCAGCCACCCCGAGGGACTGACCATCCAGGACCTGGCCATGATCGTCGGCGCCCATCGCCAAACCGTCACCAAGTACGTCCTGTTCCTCGAGGGCGCGGGCATCATCGTCCGGCGCCGGGTCGGCTCCGCGACCCTCCACTACCTCAAGAAGCAGCTCAAGGGGGCGGCGATATGAAAGGCCGGCCCAGTCGCAGGCAAGCGGCTATTGTCGTGGCCGTGCTGGCGATCGTCACCGCAGGACTGGTACTGCAGGACGGTCTGGTCTCCATGAGACCGTTCGCGCCGGCCGAACCCGCCGTGGCGCTGATAGGAGCGTCCACGACCGACTTCCTCGTGGTGGACGGGACAGAGCACCTCATCGACAGCACGCTGATCGATGGGATCGCTGTGACCCGGTCCTCAGAAACCCAGGGCGGCTTCACGAAGGTCACCTATGCCTTCCTGAACACAGGACCGGCCCGCGAGATCCGGTTTGTCTGGCGGAACCAGCTGGACACGGCCTACGACGCCCTGAATGACCGCCCGCTCGACCAGGATTTCACCATAGGCGATGCGGAGATGCGCCTGTCTTCAGGGGGGACGTACAAATACTTCCTGACGTTCGCCGATGTCGCCGCGGCCTTCGGCAGCCTCGCCTCAGTCTATCAGTCATCTTCCCGCACGCTCACCGTCACCTCAGCCCCGCGGACGCTTGCCCAGGGCGAGGAGCTGGTCATGGACCCTGGAGGCGGCGCTGTGCCAGAGGTCGTCCTCAATGGACTGGCGAACAACTCTGTGCTCGCTGAAGACGCTGCGGCTTTCCTTAATTTCACCGCCACCGATGATCAAGATCCCCTCCAGGCGGTTCGGGTGTTCGGCTCGCACCTCACCACCCCCAACACCGAAGATCTGATTTACCAGAACAAGTCGGTTACCAACAACACCCCCCTCGCCTACAACTGGTCGGCAGCTCCCTGGGACGCCGACAACAATACGCTGGTGCTCTTCCATCTGGATAACCGCAGCGATTTCAACGAAACCCAGATCAGTATCCTCGATTTCTCCGGGCTGGTAACGGGCGATTATTTCAATGGAACCGGTTTCCAGGCTGCAGGCGGAGCCGTCCCTTCGATAAAGGGCAAGATCGCTGGCGGCTTCGACTTTATCGGTTCCGGGATTCGGAATAGGATCTTTATCGTCGAAAATGATGCGAAGCTCCGCCTAACCGGTCCGTTCACGATCGAGGCCTGGGTGTACGACAACTCATCCGCCAGTCAGCGGACGACACGCACGATCACGGTAAAGGGAAGCGGAACCAACAAGAACTGGAACCTAACGGTTACTGATAATCCTCAAGTGCTCCGCTTCGAGACCTCATCTTCCGGAAGCGCCATTCTTGCAAATTCTGCAACCTGGACAAAGGGTGAGTGGGTTCATGTTGCTGCGGTCTATAATGGATCCGCGGGCCTCCTCTATATCAATGGAGCTCTGGTGGCTACAGACACCAGTGCCTCGGCTCCGAGCGTGAACCAGAGCAATATCAACATCGGAGATAATGGCATCCAAGGAAGCCTTTGGAATGGCTCGATCGACGAGTTCGTCATCCACAACCGCAGCCTCAATGCCAGTGAGATCAAGGACCGGTTCCGCCTCCGGAATGACACCTACTTCTGGTACGTGGAGGCCGACGACGGGACGCTGAAAGCCAATTCGAGCACGAGCCGGGTCTACATCGGCGTGAAGCCGTCGGTCCCGACGCTGAACACTCCAGCGAATGCGACCAACTTCAGTTCAGTAGGCACGGGCCTGAACGTCACAGTCACCGACCTTGACGGGACGGCTCCGCTCGTTAGGATCTTCGGCGGGAACAGCAGCACGGGCAACCCGCTCCGCCTGCTCTACCAGAACACCAGCGTCACCTCGGGAGCGATCTTGCTCTACAATTGGTCAGTCCCGGTCCTGGTCAACGACACGGACGCGCAGGTGATCTACCACTTCGACAACCGGTCCGACCTTGGTGAGAACGACAGCAACGTCTATGACTTCACTGGGAAGTACAACGGGACTATCAAGGGCAACCCGATCATCAACATGACCTCCAACCGCATCCTGGCCGGCCACATCGAGCTCGACGGCACCGGGGATTTCATCCACGTCAACGACTGCGATTTCACCTGCTACAAGGTGAAGAACACCACCTATCTCTTCTGGCTCAAGTCGACTGACGTCAGCGGCTTCAAGACCGTCGCTGCGGCCTGGGCAGCGGCCTTTACCTTGGGATTCGCGATCTACAGGAATGGGACCAGTCTAAGTGTCGCTTCTGATAATGCCATCCCCACCATCACGGAGACCGATTTCTTCTCCGCTGACGAGTGGGTCCATCTCGCTGTCGTCGTGTACGGGAACAATACCATCGACATCTACCGGAACGGTGAACTCGTCCACAACGCGTCAATCAATGCCGTCACCGATGTTTCCGCGATCGAGAACTTCAAACTGGGAGCGCTCGTCGACGCGGGGACGAACGCCTGGAACGGCTGGATGGACGAGGTGGGCATCTACAACCGGTCGTTCACGAACCTGCAAGTCAGGGACGCCTACCGGCTGCGGGACGGGGACTATTACTGGTATGCGGATGCCGGCGACCTGGATGTGAGCAACATGAACCAGACACTCCAGCGCCAGTTTCTGCTGGACGCCGCCGTCCCCAACGTCACCATACTCTCCCCCGTGAACATCACCTATCCCAACCGCACGGTCAGCTTCAACGCATCCGTCCTGGAGGCTAACCCAGAGACCGGCCTCGTCCAGGTCAGCAAGGCAGGCAGCTGGGCGACCAACTACACCCTCACCAACTCCTCCGGGGTCTGGGGCTACACCAACACCAGCATGGACGACGGGACCTACACCGCCCAGTTCATCCTCAACGACACTGCAAGTAACAGGAACAATTCCCAGACCGTGACGTTCACGGTCGACGCCACCGTCCCTACCATCACCCTCATCAGCCCGGCGAACAACTCAAATGTGAGCAACTCGCAATCGATCAGTGTCAATGCCACGGTGACCGACAATAATCCGACCCTGTTGGTAAAGATGTTCGGGTCAAACATCACCTCACTCAATGCGTCCCACCTTCTCTACTCCAAGCATCATAGTAACAACACCAACGCGACCTATGCCTGGTCTGGACCGCTCCTAGAAGCCGATAACACCTATCTGCTCCTGCTCCACCTGGACAATAACTCAGCCTTCGGTGAAAACGCCGCAACGGTTCTGGACTTCGCTTCAGGAGGTGGAGTGCAGAACGGTTCTATCGCCGGTGGGACCGGCGCCAGGTTCAACGTCTCGGGGAAAATAGGCGGTGCCTACGACTCGAACGCAACAGATGGCAACGCCATCGACTTTGGCGATCAGGACACCCTCATCGGCTCGAACATCACCTATCTTGCATGGGTCCACCCCAGGACGGTGTCAGGCACGCATGGAATTATCGACAAATCAACTAGCCTCCAGATCCCAGGAAAAGGACTCAGCATTGCCCAGCAAGGGAACAAGCTTCTTGTCGACATCAATGAATCGTCTGTTATTAACGTGCCTGGATTTTTCGCTGCGAATACCTGGGTTCATATTGCCGTGGTCGTAGGTCCGACCGACATCACCCTGTATAAGAATGGGCTCTTCAACGCCACCGGAACCTACATCCGCGTGGATAATAATGATCTTTCACTCTACGTGGGAAATACGCACGTATCTGGCACGACGCAAGAGTTCAACGGGCTCATTGACGAGGTGGCAATCATCAACCGAACCCTCGACGCAAACCAGGTCATGGATGCCTACCGGCTCCGGGACGGGACCTATTACTGGTACGTCAACGCCTCAGACAACATCTCGACGACCCAATCCTCAGCCTTCCAGTTCACGCTCGACGGAACTCCGCCCCAGGTCACGACCACCTCTCCGCCTTCGGGGAACATCTCCAACGTCACGGTCAACTTCAACGCCTCGGTCCTGGAAGCGAACCCTGCGACCGGCGTCGTCCAGGTCACCCCTGACGGGCAAGGGGCGATCAACTATACCCTCGCGAACAAGTCAGGCGTCTGGGGTTACACGAACCTGAGCATGCCTGACAACCGATACGTAGTGGCGTTTATGATCAGCGATCAGAACGGAAATATGAATAATACCCAAACCGTGACCTTCACGGTCGACACCACAGCCCCGCTCATCACGAACATCACCTCGAATGCCAGCGGCATCATCTCCTCTACGGTTATCAACCTGACGGCGAATATCACGGATGCCAACCTTCCGATCGTCCCGGCGAATGCCTCGGGGGACGCAGGCGCCACGAACGTGAGCCTGACCAAGAAAGAGGCCAATAAGTTCTCTGCAGAAACGACTCCGGCGGCATTGGGCTGTTCATCAGCCGGGACATGCACGGTTACCGTCTATTTCCGTGATGCGGCTGGAAATCTGGGAACAGGCACCGGGACGATAGTGCTTGACACCTCGGTTCCCAACGTCACCCTCCTCTCTCCCGCCAACCAGTCGTACGAGAATTCCACCGTGAACTTCAACGTTTCGGTCCTGGAAGCCAACCCCGCGTCCGGCGTCCTCGAGGTCACCCAGTCGGACGGAGCGAAGACGAACTACACTCTCGTCAACGAGTCAGGCGTCTGGGGCTACACTAACCAGTCCATGGCTGAGGGGACATACAATGCCCGCTTCTACGTCAATGACACGGCGGGCAATATGAACGCCTCGGTCAACGTCACCTTCACTCTCGCCATCTTTCCCAAGGTCACCATCCTCTCCCCCGTCAACACCACCTACACTAACGGCACCGTCAGCTTCAACGTTTCGGTCCTTGAGCAGAATCCAGGATCCGGCCTCGTCCAGGTCAGCAAGGCAGGTAGCTGGGCGACCAACTACACCCTCACCAACGCCTCAGGAATCTGGGGATACACCAACACCAGCATGGGCGACGGGACCTACACCGCCCGCTTCTTCATCAACGACACCAACGGCAACATGAACAACACCGAGACTGTCATCTTCACTATCGAGAATCTGAATGTCGTCGCCTGCAAGACCCTCACTATCGCCAATGCCACGTACACACTTTCCCAAAACCTCAGCACGGGTCAGATATGCTTCACCGTCCAGGCAAACAACATCACCATCAATCTGAACGGCTACAATATCAGCGGAGTCCCTGGGGGAGGATATTCGGGAATATCGATCACCGGCTATAACCGGACAACCATCAAGAACGGGGGCATCATCGACTTCGGTGCCCATGGCATCTTCGCGGACCGGGCATTCTCCTCGAACTTCACCAACCTCACCATCAACGCAGTTGGCGGGTTGCGTGATGACACCTACGGGGCTTCGGGCATCCTCCTCCTGAAGAGCAACTCTTCGACCGTGACGAACACGACCGTCAGCGGGACCAGCGAGTTGCTGGACCTCGACTATATCGGAATCGAGATCGAGTCCGGCTCCCACATTCTCCTCCAGTTCAACACCCTCCGAAACCTCGTAGCCGACCTCAATGAAGAGGGCATCGCCATCACAGGCGGGAGTGTGAACAACTCCATCATTGGCAACCGCCTCGACTCCCATACAGGATGGGGAATCCACCTGGCATCAGCATCATCCAACCGGGTAGAGAACAACACCGTCGGCAACTTTACCACAGGGATATTCCTGGATGTTGCCGCCAACAACAATACTGTGTACAATAATACACTCGACTCGAACGATGAGGGACTCGATTTCTTGGCGGGGAAAAACAACAACATCACCCTCCTGCGCATCGTGAACTCATCAGGTGGGAGCGCGATCCAAATACGAACGAACATCGTCAACACCAACGCCGACAACAACAGCCTCACGAGCGTCACTGTCCTGACGACGAATGCAAGCTTCTATGATCTCGATGTGAGCGCTGCCGTCAATGGAACAATATATGTTGATACTTTCCTCGCAAACTACACGTTCCAAGGCTCGGGAGGGAAGGCGACGTTCCGTGACACCGGAGAAGGTGAGGTCACGTTCCTCGAGCCGGCCAACGGCTCCGGCTTCAACATCAGCGCCGACATAGCTATTGCCAACAACATGGCGTCCATTAATGGCACCAACAATCCCGGCCTCAACAAGTCCGCTAACATCACTCTCTTCAACATGCCCCAGAACTTCGTCCAGCCCGAGATCTTCAGGAATGGGGAGGCGTGCCCGGCGACCATCTGCACCAACTTCACCAGCCTGAACGCAGCGATAGTCATATTCAACGTCACCATGGCCGGCAACTACACTATCCGCGAGGGCGACACCAATCCCCCGAACGTCACCCTCATCTCCCCCGCCAACCAGTCGTACGACAACTCCACCGTGAACTTCAACGCCTCGGTCCTCGAAGCCAACCCCGCGTCCGGCGTCCTGGAAATCACCCAGGCCGCGGACAACGCCAAGACCAACTACACCCTCGCCAACGCCAGCGGGGTCTGGGGCTACACC
>JACQII010000001.1 GCA_016198585.1 Candidatus Aenigmatarchaeota archaeon
GCCACGAGCGCCAACGCAACCCACCACTTCCTCACCCTCAACCAGAACCTCAGCAACTCCCAAGTCTTCCTGGTCTTCACCAAGGGCGACCAGGCCACCGTCGCCAACCGGATCCCCCTCATCGAGGCCGGCACCTTCCTCCGGGAGATCTCTCCCTCCTTCGCCTACCCGCTTGGGGGGCCTTCCCCGATCATGCTCCTGCTCCGGTATCCGGACATCGATCTGCGAGGCAACCTGGCCTTCCGCCAGGGAACCCACGAGATCACCCTGACCAGCAACAGCACCGGCGGATCGAAAATCGTGCTGGTGAACGAGACGGTGGCGGCATGAAAGTCCTCGTGGGCGGCAAGTTCAACGTCATCCACCCCGGTCACGTGTTCTTCCTCCGGAAGGCCCGGTCCCGGGGAGACACGCTCACCGTAGTCCTGGCACATGACCGCACTCCGGGCATCGTCGTGCCAGCCCGCGAGCGGAAGAAGGTCCTGGCATCGCTGCGCTGCGTGGACAAGGTCGTGATCGGCTATCCGATCACGGGCGAGGCCGGCTACCTGCGGGTGATCCGCGACGAACGGCCGGGCATCATCGCGCTCGGGTATGACCAGCACGTCGACATCCACGCGCTGGAAGAAAGAATCAAGAAGCTCGGGCTGCGGGTCCGGATCGTCCGGATACCCGAGCTGAAAGGGTACGCGACCCGCACCCTCATAAAAAAATAAATTAAAGAACAACGATTTTCGGCGCGACAACCGCTATTCGTCCTCGTCCCAGCCGTCGTCCTCGTCGTCATCGTCTTGAAGCCAGAACATCGGGACACCTCCTTGCCTATACCATGGCCCTAGGTATATAAATAGCTATGGTGATCTCACGCGTGAGCAGCGTGTTGCGCGTTCACGGTCCGGTCAGGGGGATGCACCCGCAGAACTGGTTGGTGAGGGCGTGGCACAGCCGGCCGTCAGCCGTCGTGGCAAGGAAATACTCCGCTCCCTGGTAGGTCGTCTGCTTCATGAGCGGGATCGCGGTCCCTGAACCCGCTTCGAGGGTGGCCCGTGCAGTTGGGTTGGTGGAGGTCGGCAACGCATTTAGGTCGAAATTGACCGGCTGCAGGACAGTGATCGCCGAGGCGCATCCAGCCGGCAGGTCAGCCCCGGTGAAAGTTTCAAGTGTCGAACTCAAGTCGGACAGCTCTTCCTGGCTGATCCCGAACGAGGTGAAGAGCCGGCCGCTGATGCTGGGAAATCCGCTGAAACCGATCAGGGAAAAGGCGACGACCACAACGATGACTGCCAGGCCGGCGATCTTCACGGGATCGCGCATGGTCAGCTTCTCGGGCGGCAGATGTTTTGCCTGGTTTTTCCTCTTCTCCAACTTGGCGATCCGGTCCTCGAGCGCCTTCACGTTGATGAGATGGTGGGAAAACAGGTAGAGGCCGATCGCGAGCAGCACCGAGGTGATCAGCGATCCCACGAGGATGTCCGCGTTGAAGAGGAGGTAGACTCCCTGGCCGAGGCTGGGGAAGAACCCGCTCATCGCCAGTCCGCCGAGGATCGAGACGACGCCCATGACGATGCGGAGCCCGAGGTGTGGCAGCCAGCCGAGGACGCCACGGAACCCGCGGACAGCGATCGAACCGAAGAACAGGACGCTGAAGACGTAGAAGACCACGTCGAAGACGTAGAGGTTGTCCAGAAGCTGGCTGATGATCGCTGGCGCGTCTTCGAAGGCCATGATATAATAACGGGCACCATTATTAATATGCGCATCCGCTGTGTTGTCTGCCGCGCCCCGGCCAGGAGCGACCGGCCCGTGTTCCGCTGCCGGTGCGGCGGCACGCTGGAAGTGGTGTCCGCTCCCCCCAATGTCCGCCTGGGTTCCGGACCGCTGTCGCAGGTCCGCTACCTCCCGTTCTATCCTGTTCAGGAACTGGTCTCCCTCGGGGAAGGAGGCACGCCGCTCCTTCCCAGCGTCCGCATCGGGGCGCGCCTGGGCATCGACCTGCACTTCAAGAATGAAGCCGTGAACCCGACCGGCTCCTTCAAGGACCGCGGCAGCAGCGTCGAAGTGGCTAAGGCACGCGATTTCGGCGCGACCACGGCCGTCTGCGCCTCCACGGGGAACATGGGCGCGTCGGTCGCCGCCTACACGGCCGTCGCAGGCATCCGGTGCACGGTCGTCGTGCCGGCCGATGCAGCGGAGACGAAGATCGCCCAGATCCGCGCCTATGGCGCCCGGGTCGTCCGAGTCCGCGGCAGCTACAACGACGCCGCCAACCTCGCCGAGCGGCGCGCCGCTCACGGGGCGTTCCTCCTCGGCGACTACCTCTACCGCCGGGAGGGGACCAAATCGCTCGGCTTCGAGCTTGCCGAGCAGGTCCAGGCAGATGCCATCCTGGTACCCATCGGCAACGGCGTCTTGATGGCCGCGATAGGGAAGGCCTACCGCGAGTTCGCGACCCTTGGCCTCGTGAAGAAAACCCCCCGCCTCATCGGCGTCCAGGCTGCGGGCAGCTCTACAGTCTCCGAAGCCCTCCTGCGCGGTCACCCCCTCCACTGTATCGACCACCCCCACACGGTCGCCTCTGCGATCGAGGTGGGATGCCCCCTTGACGGGAAGCTGGCCACCGAGGCGATCCGGGAATCGCGCGGCTTCGCCTGCACAGTCACCGACAGGGAGATTCTCGCGGCACAGCGGCTGCTCGCCAGGGAGGAAGGGCTCTCTGCCGAACCGGGCGGCGCGGCTTCCCTTGCCGGGCTCCTGAAGGTCCATTCCCAGCTCAGGCCAGGATCAACCGTCGTCTGCCTTGTGACTGGCCACGGCCTCAAGGGCCCGCCCCCCGCGCGGTAGCGGGGCGCGCCTCGCCCGACCGCGTCATCCAACGTTTAAATACTCGCCGCCCAATTACCAGCTATGTCGCGGATGTATTCCCGCCGCAAGGGAAAATCGGGCAGCACCAAGCCCGCCCAGTTGAAAGCTCCCTGGGTCAAGCACAAGCCGGAGGAAGTCGAAGAACTGGTTGTCAAGGCCGCGAAAAAAGGCCAGCAGGCGGCTGCCATCGGATTGCTGCTGCGCGACCAATACGGCATTCCCACGGTGAAGATCAACAAGGTGAAGCTTTCCCACATCCTGCAGAAGAACAAGCTCCTCCCTGAGATCCCCGACGACATGTTCAACCTCCTCAAGAAGGCGGTGGACCTCAGCGCCCACCTCGAGCGTAACCACACCGATTACACCTCAAAGCGCGGCCTCGAGCTCACGGAGTCGAAAATCCGCCGCCTGGCCAAGTTCCACATCCGCAACAAAGGCCTGCCCGTGGGCTGGACCTACGATCTCGAGAAGGCCAAGCTGCTCGTGAAGTAACCCCGTGGTCGTCGGCGCAACCGCAGGTGCGGAGTCTGACCGTATGAACATCCTGATCTGTGGGAGTATTGCGTTCTCGAAGGAGATGCAGGAAGCCAAGGCCGTCCTCGAGATGGCCGGTCACGCCGCGGTTCTGCCCCGCTCCGCTGAACTTGGCCAGGGAAAGGATTTCTCCAGTACGTTGCGCGCGACCGACCTCGACGCGTTCTTCCGCCTCAAGGCCGAGCGTATGCGGGAACATTTCGCGAAGATCCGGTCCGCAGACGCGATCCTAGTCCTGAACTACGACAAACCCGGGAAGCCGGCGTACATCGGCCCGAACACGTTTCTCGAGATGGGAGTCGCCTTCGACCTCGGAAAGAGGATCTTCGTTCTCCACACCCTCCCCGAACAGGACAACGCCTACGAGGAGCTCCTTGCGATGGATCCTGTCGTGCTTGACGGCGATCTCTCCAGAATCAGCGAATGAAGGCCAGCGTCAAGAAACAGTTCAGACCATGACGCGGAGACTCTGGCTCGCAATCCCGCGCAGGACTTTCTTCCCGACCGGCGACTTCTTCCGGATCTTGATCTGGCCTTTGTGGCCGACGTGGACGGTCAGCGCATACTCGTCCCCGCTGTAGATGTCGACCTGCTCGCCGGCGAGGCCGGCTTCGACGTAGAGGAGGATGTTGCTCCCGCGTTCCTCGTACTGCCACGCCGCTTGCTGCTTGAGAGTCTCCTCCACCGGCTCGACCGAAATGTGCATCCCCAGCTTGCGTTCGAGCTGCTCGATGTTGGCCCCCTTCTTCCCGATCAGGCGGGCGATGATGTCGTTCTTCACCCGCGCGATGATCCGGCCCCCGGCCACGTCGATCTTCACATTCGGGTCGTATTTCTGCAGTTCCTGGGAAATTCGCTCGAGGGCGAGCTCCTTCAGGGGCGACCGTTCCTCCTTGATCGGGATGATCACGTTCTCGTCACCGTAGGAGTAGATCTCATATTCCAGAATCTTGGTGGCGAAGTCCCGGATCTCCACCACCGGACGGGCAAGATCAGCCTCTGTCATGCCCGTCGGCACCTTGACGACAAGGGAAACCTCCAGAACCTTCGCGATGCGTCCGGCCTCCACGTAGACGACCGTGTCGATGACGTGGGGAATGATACCCAGTTCGAGGCGGCCGATGAACCGTTGGATCGCCGCGACCGGCGACGTGGCGTGGACGACCCCGATCATCCCCACCCCAGAAAGCCGCATGTCGCCGAAGACCTTGAAGTCGTAGGTCTTCCGCACCTCATCAAAGATCGTGTAGTCAGGCCGCACCAGGAGCAAGATCTCCGAGGTCTTGACCCAGTCGCCCTCCAGCGGAGCGTATTGCGTGATCTCGGGCCCAACCTGCAGGTCGCGCGGCTGCTCGAACGTCTTCACGATCTTTCCCTTCGACGCCAGGAACTCGGCAATGGCCGCGGCGAAGCTGGTCTTGCCCGCTCCCGGGGGGCCGGCGATCAGCATACCCTCCGACCTCTCGGTCAGCCGCTCCTCCAAGTCCTTGTGCAGCTTGTAATCAGCGAGGCTGACCTTCGCGATCGGCCGGACCGCCGTCAGCTCGAGGCCGTCGCTGAAAGGCGGTTTCGCGATCGCGATCCGGTAATTGCCCAGTTGAACGACGAGCGCCCCTTGTCGCGCGAACTCGATGAACGATCCATCCTCCCGCCGGGCCTTGGTCACGACGTCGTCGATGATGTTCCTCAGTTCATCTTCCTCCATGAGCTTCTTTCCGAGCTTCACCAACTGAACCTCCCCCGGTCGGCCTTTCTTTGCCATGGGAACGACACCCACCTTTAGGTGGACGGACTGGGTCTGGTCGTCGAAGAATCCTTCCAGCTTCGTGACCTTGCTCACCTGGCGGGGAATGTGCTCGACTGACAAGCCTTCGACCTCACCGACCAGGGCCTGGACGTAGTCGCCGGTCAGCAATGTCGCGCCTTCCTTCCGCGCCACGTCGCGGATGATCGCGTCGATCCGGCCTTTCTTCGCGAGCTGGATTTCCTCCAGGGTCGGCCGGTCTCCGCGGAGTTCGACCGTGATGCTGTGGGTCTTCGCGAGCTCGCGGAGGCGCTTGATCTCCTCCAAGCCGCGGAAGCCGATGTCCTTGCCGGTCGATGCCTGCGCCTGCAGTTCGTCAAGGACAGCCCGCGGGATGATGAGGGTCGCCTCGGTGAGTTTCCCTTCCCTGATCAGCTCGGAGAGCTTCTCCTGGATCAGGATGCTGGTGTCGGGGACGATGAGTTTCATACCTCCCGTTTGCCAGCCTTCCTTAAAAAGCCCCCTCCGGGAAGAAAGCGCGCGCGGTCGCACCGATTACCTGGACCCGGCCGCCGGAAAACGCCGGAGGGCATTTATAAGATTCCCCAACTAATCGGTTGTATGGAGCATTTTCGCGTCAAAGTCGAAAACGTTGTTTCTTTTGCTTCCCTCGGAAAACCCATCCCCCTTGACAAGCTCGTGAAGGCAGTCGAGAACGCCGAGTACGAACCCGGCCGCTTTCCCGGCCTGCTGTACCGCGTTGACAATCCGCGCGCCGCCGCATTGATCTTCTCCTCCGGGAAGATCGTCTGCACCGGCACCAAGAGCATCGAGGATTCCAAGACCGTGATCCACAAGGTCGTCGAGCAGATAAGGAAGAGCGGCATCCCCATGCCCAAGAAGTACGACATCCGCGTCGAAAACATCGTCGCCGCGTCCCAGATCCAGGCCAAGCTCAACCTCGAGGAAATCACGTTTGCGCTCGACAACGCGGAATACGAGCCGGAGCAATTCCCCGGTCTCGTGTACCGCATCCCGGAGTTGCGGGTGGCCTTCCTGCTCTTCAGCTCGGGGAAGATCGTGTGCACGGGCGCGCAGGCAGTCGATGACATCCACGCGGCCCTCGGCAAGCTCAAGGTCCGGCTTGAGGAGATCGGCATCAAAGTCGTCCCGTCATGAAGGTCACTCTGCTGTTCGTTCAAGGATCTCACCTGGCAGAGGACGCATCTGCTGTCACGCAGCGTTCCTAGTTTCCTAGACGATGCGTGCTATAGAAATGAAGGTCGACCAGGATGCTTACTTCGTCCGGTCACGCTGGACTGTCTTCCATTGCCAGGCGTACGCGCGGATCTTTCGCGACCTGCCGAAGCCGCACGCGGCGCAAATCTTGTGCCGGATGTGGTAGGCGTGCCTGCCGCACCGCCTGCAGGCGATGTGGGTCTTCCGGTTGCGCTTCCCCATGGAAGGCGTTCCCTTGGCCATAGTCTCCACTTGCGGGGGAGGGTATAAATAGCTTGCGGCGCGCTAGTGATGGCGGCCGCCAGAGTCCGGCTGCGGCGCCGCTGCCGGGACAGGGTGCCTGAGCCCGCAGAGCGGCCTACTTGGCGGGCGAGATGTAGACGATCGAGTCGCCCCGCAGGAGGACTTTGCCGAGCTTCAGCTCCTTGTCCCCCTGGATGATGGCGTCGTCGAGCCAGATGTTGATGTGGGAGTCGAAGGCCTTCAAGACGCCGCTAATGCTGTCGCCGTTCTTGACCTTCACGATGACGGTTTTCTCGACAGAAGAACCGAGGACGTCCAATGGTCGCTGCATAGGGTCTCACGAATGGTCTTAATTATCTAGCCAAGGTTTAAATACTTGCGGGAGACAGTTGTTGTATGGCACGTTGGCACATCCGCTCGCAGCGGTCTCCGACCGGCCGCTTGATGCACCGCATCCGGAAAAAGCGGCGTCGCGATCGCGGTTTGGAGTTCGTGGAGACCCGGGTTCAGGAGAGGACAGTCAAGCAGCAGCGCGCTCTCGGCGGCTCGATCAAGGTCAAGCTGCTCGCCGAGCAGACGGCGAACGTCGTGAACCCGAAGACCAAGAAGGTCGTCCGGTCCAAGATTCTCACGGTACAGGGCAACCCGGCCAACCCGCACTACATCCGGCGGAACATCATCACGAAGGGTGCGGTCATCAAGACCGAGGCCGGCCTCGCCCGAGTGACTTCCCGACCGGGCCAGCATGGGGTCGTGAACGCTGTCCTCCTCGAGAAGTCCTAAGTCCGGTCAGTCGAACAGTCGCAACACGTCCCGGTGGTGGGTCGCGACATCCACCTTCTCGTAGACTTTCTGCACGCGGCCTTCGGGACTGATGATGAACGTCGTGCGCACGATTCCCCAGAATTCCCTGCCGTACAGCTTCTTCTTCTGGTAGACGCCGTAGCGTGTCGAGACCTTCGCATCCGGGTCGCTCAACAGCAAGTGTGGCAGACCATACTTCGTCGCGAACTTCTTGTGCGAGTCTGCGGAATCGAGGCTGACGCCGATCACGGCCACGTTCTTGTCGCCGAAGTAGCTGGCGTAGTCCCGGAATCCGCAGGCTTCCTTCGTGCATCCGGGAGTCATGTCCTTCGGGTAGAAGTACAACACCACCGGCTGCCCCCGGAAGTCGGACAGCTTGACGATCTTGCCCTCGGCGTCGGTGAGTGCAAAGTCCGGAGCGGCCTCGCCTGCCTTGATCATGCATGATATTGGTTATGTGGCCTTAAATCCCCGATACGGAAGCACAGAGTAGCCACGCTATTTCAAGGTCCACAAGTCGTGCATTTGGCCAACACGCGCTCACGGGCGATCTGCATCGCCGCTTCGCGGGGCGTCTGACCGCCCATCCTCTTGAGGACGAGCGCGGTGTTCTTCCTGATTTTCTTCTTGACGAGGGCGAACATGTCCTCCGGGTTCTTGCCCCGATATTCGGCGTAGCTGGAGATGACCCCGCCGGCGTTCGCCACGAAGTCCGGGATCACCAGAATCTGCCGTCGGTGGAGCGTCGCCTCGAGCTCGGAGGTGGTCGGGATGTTGCTTCCCTCGATGACCAGCCTGGCCTTCACCTGGTCGACGTTCCGTGCCGTGATGAGGTCCGGGACCGCGGCCGTGATCAGCACGTCGGCTTCGACGCCCACGATGTCCGCCGCCGGGAGGATCGTGCCTGGCCTGCAGGACGTCACGGTCCCGCTCTTCTTTTTCGCTTCAACGGCGGCCGCGTAATCGATGCCCTCCTTGTTGTAGAGGACTCCCTTGCTGTCCGAGAGCGCGACCAGCCGGGCCCCGGCCTCGGAGAAGTATTTCGCGGCGAAGCTGCCGACGTTTCCCAGGCCCTCGATCGCTACGGTCACGTCTGTGATGTCCTTACCCAAGTGCTCGAGAGCGACCATGCCGGCATGATACACCCCGAAACCCGTCGACCCGTACTCGTGGGGAATGCCGCATTTCTCACCTGGCCGGACGCACATCGTCGCCGGCTTGCCGGTTGCCGATTTGTAGCTGCCGTTCGCCTCGACGAACACGCGCATCTCCTCCTCGCCCATGTTCATGTCTGGAGCGGCAATGTAGTACTTCGGGCAGACCGGCTTCAGCGCCTCGGCGAACGCCCTGATGAGGTCTTTCTTCTTCTCCGGCGTCAGCTGCCGGTCGTCCGCAACGATCCCGCTTTTCGCCCCGCCGAAGGGGAGGTCAGCGAGAGCACACTTCCAGGTCATCGTGCGGGCGAGCTTGGCAACTTCGTCAATCGTGACCGTGGGGGTCATCCGGATGCCCCCTTTCCCCGGACCAAGGGCGGTGTTGTCCACCACGACGAATCCGTGCATCCCCACCTTGGGATTTGAGACCTCGAGGATCTTCTCAGGTCCGAACCGGTCAAAACTCACCATACGCTTATTATCGGCACCGCCCTTTAAAACCCTTTTTATGGCATCGCATGCAAGGGAAGTCATGACCATCAGCCTCTGCATGATCCTGCGGAAGGAGGACCTCCCGTTCCTGAACACCTGCCTCATGAACACCGCTCCAGGGGTTGATGAGATCATCATCGTGATCGACAAGCCGGACCAGGACATAGCCGCCGTGGCCGACCAGTACAAAGCCAGGCTCATTACGCAGCCGTTTCCTGAGAGTTTCGCCGAGCAGCGCAACCGGTCGATCGCCGAGGCACAGATGGACTGGATTCTCGTCCTGGACGCGGACGAGATCCTTGCCGCAGGCGACCTTGACCGGCTCAAGGCAGCGGCAAAGGGGGCGGTTGTCGCCTGTTCCCTCGTGCAGCTGACCTATACGAACGACACGGCCCAGGAACGGTTCGTTCCTGCAAAGAACGAGCTCACCCAGCAGTTCGGCTTCGCGGGCTACTTCCCGGTAGAGATGATCCGCTTCTTCCGCAACCACCAAGGGATCTCCTTCACGCGGCGCGTCCATGAAATGGTGGACGAGATCATCGAGCAGAAAGGCCTCGCACAACAGGTGGTGAGAACCGACATCCCTATCCACCACCTCAAGATGCTGCGCCCTTCGCTCCGTGAGGACGAACTCCGCTACCTGCAACTGCTCCAGCTCGAGGTCAAGGAGCATCCCGACTCGGCAAAGGCATGGTTCGACATCGGCACGATCCAGTTCTTCACCCTCCGCAACCCTTTCGCAGCCGCCGCGAGCCTCGAGCGGGCTCTCACCCTGCGCCCTTCGTTCACCGAGGCGGGCATGAACCTCGCCTTTGTCTATGGCCATCTCAAGCGGTATAAGGAAGCCCTTGCCGTCTATCGGCGTCTCCCCGCTGATGCTGCAGTACTCAGCGGGATGGGAACCTGCCTCTTCCACCTCGGCCGCCATGCGAAAGCCATATCCTGTTATCGGCAGGCTGCCGCATTGCAGCCGGAGAAGAAGGAGGAGATCGAGAAGAAAATCGCCCTCATCCGTGCCGCGCGCCCTGTTCCCGGAAAGGGCCGGAAGCGGGGGAGCCGCGCGCAAAGCCAGGAGTGACCGCTACGATTTCAGCAGTTTCTTGAGCTCTTTCTGGAATGACCGGACGTCGGCGAACTCCCGGTAGACAGACGCGAACCGGATATAAGCGACTTTGTCGAGCCTCTTCAGCCGGCGCATGACGAGGTTGCCGATCATGGTGCTCTTGACCTCGGAGGATCCCAGCTTGCGGATGTCGTTCTCGATGAGGTCGACCACCTGCTCGATCTGGTCGAGGGTCACCGGCCGCTTTTCGCACGCCTTGAGCACCCCGGTTCGGATCTTGCTGCGGTCGAACATCTCGCGCTTGCCGTCTTTCTTGATGACGACCAGATCAGCCGCTTCGACGCGTTCGTAGGTAGTGAAGCGTTTCTTGCAGGAGAGGCACTCGCGCCGCCGGCGCGTGGCCTTCTCGTCGGGGGACTCACGCTTGTCGAGGACCTTGCTCTCCAGCGAACCGCAGAATGGGCACTTCATCCCTATTCCCCTCCGTTCAGGATAACTCCCCTGGAAATCAGCTCTTTCACGTAGATATCCAACGCATCCAGTTGCTTCATTTGCCCAGCCGTGAACCACTGGCATTCTTCGCTCTCCTCATTGACCTGTGGCGTTCCGGTGATCTCTCCGACATAGGTCAGGCGGACCACATGCCTCCCAGGAACGCGAAGGATATCCTGGGCTGCCACGAGCGTAGGATCTTTGTTCAGGGTGAGGTTGACCTCTTCCTTGATTTCCCGGCGCAAATTCTCGAGGAGCGGACTCCCTGGATTGATCCGGCCACCAACGATATCCCATTTCGCCCCCACTTCGGGATAGGCTTTCGGGGAACGCCGCACCAGGAGGTATTTTCCTTCTGGATTCCTCAGGAGAGCTTTCACCCCGACCTGGAGTTGCAGCTCGGTCATTTCCACACCTCTTCCTTCCCGCCTTCGCGCTTGTTGACCACGCGGGCCAGGTAAAAAAGGAAATCGGAGAGCCGGTTGAAATACTTCAGCACTTCCAGGTTGACATGCTCGTCCTTGGCCGCGACGATCCGGCGCTCGACCCGCCGGGCCACGGCCCGCGCGACATGAAGGGTTGCGGCTCCGCGCGTGCCTGAAGGTAGGATGAAGTTCTTGAGGGGCGGGAGCTCCTTCTCGAACTTCTGGATCAGCCGTTCCATCCCCCGGACTTCCTTCTCGGTGAGGGCGATGATCCGGGAAGGCAGGGTGGACGCCTGCGGGTCGAGAGGCTGCAGCTTCTTCGAAGGGTTGGCAAGGTCCGCGCCGATGGTGAGGAGGTCCATCTGGATTCCCCGGATGATGTCCCGGGCCTCCCGGTCGGCGATCTCTGCGGCCGCGAGGCCGAGCAGTGAGTTCAGTTCGTCCACTTCCCCGAACGCTTCCACCAGCGGGGAGGCCTTGCTTACGGACTTCCCGCTGAAGATGTAGGTGTTGCCGGAGTCGAAATGGTGGGTGTAATCCTTCATAGGCCTCTGTTGGCGACGTTCCTTAAAAGCGCTACACGTTGATCGGCTTCCCGTCCAGTCCTTGCAGCGGAGCCTCGGGCCATACGCGACGGACGAATCCGCGCGCGAAGTCCAAGTAGTCAGGAAAACCGTCGTGGATAGGAATGATCATGTGAGGTCGCATCTGCCGAGCCCAGTCCAGCACCTCCTTCATGCTCGCCCATGGTGCGACGATGGGTAAGGCCAGTATCTCAGAGTGGATATCCTCACCCGGCCAGAGCGAGTCGCCAGGGTGGAAGAGCTTCCCGATGACGAAGCCGGTGTTCTGGGGAGTGGGGAGAGGATCAGGAAGCGTTCCATGTCTGCATTCGATCATCCTCACTCCTGTGGTGCGGGACATCCAGGGAATCCTGTTCGCGTCCAAGACCGTGCCCACCCCGGCATTGCACACGACCTTCGGGCTGTTGTTCTTGACGATGACCTTGAGCGCCTCCGGGAAGGTATGGTCTGCGTGTTCATGCGTGAGCAGCACGATGTCGATATCGCGGAACTGCTCAGGCCTGACGCTGCCATCCATAAAGACGAAGTTCCCGGGGTCGATGAGGATGCGCTTCTTATCCTCGACGAGCAGGCAGGAGTGACCGATCTTGGTGATCTGCATAGGACGCTCGGATCAGCTGGGTGCTGCTCCGCCCTCGGGGATGAATTCGCAGACGCCGCCGACGCACGCCGCTTCCTTCGCGCCTATCGTCGCGTCTTCCTTCTCGTAGATCACGATGTTGGCGAAATCGATCGGCGGCGACTTCGCGGCAAGCTCCGCGTACTGCGCCTCGGTGATTTCCTCGTAAGGAGCGAGCTGGTACACATGGGACGACCTGGGCAGGAAGGCGAGGCCGCCGATGATGTTCCAGTTCTTGTAGAGCCAGTTGGCAGTCCCGAGCCATTCGTCGTCACTGACGGAGATCGTAACCGATGGGTTGTGCTCACAGTAGTTCTCCTTGACCATCTTCCAGTGTTCCAGCTGGTCGCGCGCGGTCAAGTCATCCCGGAACACCGCGTTCTCGGGGGCCTTTACCGGGAACTCCAGCACGTAGGTAGAGGCAGTGCCGTCGGCCTGGCCAACCTCGGGATGGAAGGGGAACTTCTGCTCCTTCAGCATGAGGAAAAGCGGGTCGTGCGCCGCGATCCGGATCCGGCGGATGTAGTATTTCGCGTGGCGGGCATGCATGCCAGACGCCGCATCGACCAGTTGCGAGACCGTCCCGGAAGGCTTGACGCAAGTGATGCAGGTCGAGGCGTTGATGCCGAAGCGGGCGGCGTACGTCTTGTTCACCTCGTACGCGTGCTCCCGCAGCTTGCGGAGGGTCTCCGGGTTCCGGACAGCCGGGCAGTCCCATTGGCCGGTGAGCGAGACCCCAAGGAGCCGCTCCTCGTCGCAGTTCCTCTTCCAGTCAGGGGAAAGATAGGGGAAGGCCGTCAGCGTCGACTGGTAGGTCCCCAGGATCGTGGCGATGCGCATCTTCTCGAGCAGCGTCTCCTCCGTGTCATCATCGCGGCAAACCACCTCGGTGAGATTGCAGAACTGCTTGCTTCTCAGGATGATCTCACCACATGGGTTCGTGCCGGTCATCTCCGCATGGTCGCCAAGCCGCTCCCACCGACGGAGCGGGAGCTGGTGGCGGAGGCCGTCACGGTTGAAGATCCCGCGCTCACCTGTCCCACTCTTCGCCAAGGAGAGCCACTCTTCGAGGAACTGCGTCGCGCTGGGTTTCTGCAGGTAGACCGCCGAGTTGTTGGCCATCGCGCGCTGAGGTTCTGCCAGGTAGAACTGGCCGGTTTTCGCGTTGCGCATCTGCTCGTCGTCGAGGTCGGAGAGGGAGATGAGCGCCGTGCGGCGCACCCCGCCCATAACGACGACTTCGCCGATCTTGCAGACGATGTCATGGACGTCGATGTTGCTCAGGCGCCTACCCTGCGAGGCGAGGATCTTCTGGCGGGCAAACTGTAGGAGGTTCCGGAGCGGCTCCGGCCCCGAGCTGCGGCCTCCCATGGTCCGGAGGCGCGAGCCGGCCGGGCGCACGTGGGAATAATCGAATTCGATGTCCTTCCCGCTGAACCAGGTCATCAGGCCGAGAGTGAGGGCGTCGCACCACCCTTCCTTGCTGTCCAGGATGACGTGCGCAGGCAGGTATTCGCCGGTCTGGCGCCTGATCAGGGGGAGTTGCTGGACCGCTTGGCTCTCCACGGAGAAGCCGACGCCGCAGCCGCACATCGAGAGGTACATGATCTCGGCGAAATCCGTGAGCTTCGTGGGCGCGATGTACGAGCAATTGTAAGCGCAGACGTTGGAGGTCCGTGCAGCCTCGCCCGCGCTCCAGAGCAGCCGCATCGACGGCATCGCGCGCTGGCTGAGGATGAACTCGCGAATTTCCTGGTACTCGCCTGCTGTGAGCTTCTCGCCAAGATTTTCCCGCATGAATCCCATGTATCGGTCGACACTCTCGATCCAGGTCTCGCGCCGGCCTTCCTCCTCGATCCAGCGGGAATACGTCCGGTAGTAGACAAATTCAGCGAGCGGGTTGCGGAAGTATTGCCTGGATTCGCGCACCAATTGCCGGACCCGATCGGGGACGTGGCGGGTTTTTTCCCGGATCTTGGCACGCTCGTTCCGGTAGAGGATGTATGCCTTGGCGGTCCTCGCATAGCCCGCCTCGATGAGGACCTTCTCCACGATGTCCTGGATGCCTTCCACGGTCGGGATGGTGTTCTTCGGAGTCTGCTGCTCGAGGACCATGATGACGTCGTCGGCCAGCTTCTCGGCGATCAATCGGTCGCTGCCGCCGACGGATTGGGCGGCCTTGAAGATGGCGTTCACGACCTTCTCGCGGTCGAACGAGGCAATGGAATCGTCCCGTTTCTTGATTTTTGTGATCCGCGGCATCACCAAGGTCGTGGGGGTGTCCATAGTATCGAAGCGGCACGGAGCACTATATTTTGTGTTGCCCAAGATCATGGGACACAATCTATTGTGGTCCGCACCCTCCTATTGGGAGGCCACCCTTATAAAGATGTATGATCGGCGGGCATATACTTTGCAACCTCGCGGTCAGGATACAAGTTTCTTTGCACTGTTATGGGACGAGAGAGGCGGCGAAAGCGGTCACGTGGCATATCCGGAGAGGGTCGCGATTCGTTTTACCATGTTTGGGTGGGTACTGAACAGTTCAAGGAGTCGGTCACTTCCGGTCAGGCGGAGTCGCCGGTCGCGGAGCGCAGAGAGCTCAGCGGGGTCAATCGTGCCGCTGAGATCAGCGTCCAGTGATCGCAACTCGCTGAACTCCCGCGCAGCCCGGGACGGATTGCTCGCGAAGAATGCCTTCACCCCTTCGGCGTGCTTGAGTTCTGCTTTGGGGAGTCGGGCACTGCCATAGGTGAGCTTGTAGAGGGCCGAGGCCAGGTGGTGGGGTTTCTCGCCCAGCCGCACGCTGCCGCGGTCTGCATAATACTCCCGGATCCGGGAAGCGTAGAGAACGAGCAGATTGGTCAGGAAGTAGATGCCGAAGGCGGCCATGCCGACTGCGGCCGATCCGCTTCGGTTGTCCCGCGAGAACAGCGAGCCGTAGGCGATGTACCAGGCGATGGTGGGAATGACGCTGATGGTGGTGATGATCGCGACATCCCGGTGCCTGATGTGCGAAAGCTCATGCCCGAGGACCGCCCGGAGTTCATCGGGACTGAGGAGGTCGCGGATGCCCTTGGTGACGCAGACGCGGCCGTCTGACTGCCAGCGGCCGAAGGCGAAGGCGTTGGGGATAGGCGACGGGGAGATGCCCACGCGCGGGAGTGGGAGTTTCGCCCGCTTCGCGAGGTCGGTCACCATCCGGTAGAGATCGGGCTCTTCCTTGGCGGAGACATACCGGACGTGCATGGTCCATTCCACGATTTTCGGGCCGATCAGGAACTGGACGGCCATGAGGCCGATCGCGAGCAGGCCATACACCAGGAAGCTGCCCACGCCGAGCAGCGAGCCGACGATCACGATGAGTGCATAGAGGACGGCGAACAGTGCCGCGACGAGGAGGGACATGCGTGCGAGGAGTAACATACGATCACACCTTCTCTTCGGCGACGGCCTTAAATGCCTTCGTCCCAGTCGTCGGGGCAGCGCTGGCTACTGCCCAGGGGAAGGTGGCTGCCACTGGTAGCCAACTGGCGTCGCACGCGCCTTCTTCCGGTGGCGCCTGAACAGGAGAACCCCAGCGATCACGGCGACGCCAACGGCCATGGCCGCTGGAGCAGGGGAATCAGCCAAGATACGCGCGGTGATCTCCGGTCCCTGAGGCAGGAGCGGCAGCCGATCCTCGATCTCCGCGGAGACGCAGATTCCGCTCTCGCACCCGTCCGGACAGGACTCTGCGACTTGCCACTGCCCGCCGACGCAGGCAATGACCACGGTTCCGTTGCACTGCCGGGAACCGGCCGTGCAGGCAGTTTCAGGAGAAGGAGCAGCAGCGGCGACTGAGGTGTTGACGGTTCCCGTCCCTCCGGCTGGTCCGCTGCCTCCGCCGCCGGCCGCGGCGACCGTGGCCACGGGCGAGGAGTCGGGCGATGTCGTGACGCCCCCCGCGATGTCGCCGTCACTGTCGATCGCCTTCCAGAACCCGGTGATCGCCCCCGGAGTTGGCGCGTTCACCGTGTAGGTGATCGTGCCGCTGCTGATGCCCGCCTTCCCGATCAGGATCCACTTGACATCAGTGCTGTTTTCCTTGTCCGCTGCTGGGTTGGCGGTGAGCAGTGCCCAGCCTGCAGGCAGCGCCTCGGAAATGATCAGGCCTTCCAGAGTCTCTGAGACCGTGTACGAAAGAGTCACTGAAGATCCGGAGACGGCGCGGGTGACCGTGACCTGGGCTGCGGCCGAAGGAAGCAGCAGGAAGGCGATGGCCACTACGAGGAGGTGCTTGCCCATTGGTGCACCACCTGGAGGATCTTGTCGTCGTCGAGGATGTCGGTCGCCCACCGGAAAACCGCGGTCAGCATTTGGCTGTCGCCGACCTGCAGCGGTGTCAGGCCATCGTTGCCCGCGAAGTTGAAGGTGCCGAGCGCGATGTCCGCGGTCGCGTTCTCGGGGAGGTACGCATCCTTCGAGGCGCTGATGGGTTGCAGTCCAGTGGTTCCCACTTGGAGACTGTACGTGCCATTTCCATCTGTGGTTGCCGAGGACCCGGCCAGTTCCACTGTCGCGCCTCCGAGAGGCGCTCCAAAGACGTCCTCGACCACGCCCGAGAATCCCAGGCCGACCGTAAAAGTCGACGTGCCCGACTGCCCCGTGGAGAGGAGGCCGCTGCCATCAATCGCCTCCCAGCTGCCTGCGATCGCATACGTTCCCGGCGTTGCGGGCGCGGCGAAGGCATAGCTGATGGATCCGTCAGGCAACACGGTCTTGCTCTTCAGCAGCCACTTCACCGTCGTCCCGTTCACGTCGGCAGACGGCGTCGTGTAGAGCAACGGAGTAGGCGGCTGCTCCTTCAGGATGAGGCCGAGATGCGGCTCCGTAAAGGCATAGGCGAGCGTCACCGTGACTAGAGCGCCTGGCGCATAGAACACGAGCAGCGATCGGCTTACCTGTGTTGGCGGGGACTCGCTGACGCTGCTGTCCTGCGGCTCGGGAACGCTCCGGTCCAGGAAGTCGGCGTTGTTGTTGTTGGTGTCCTGGCCATTGCCCGCCAGCGGGCTCAGGAAGCCAGGCCGCCGCTCGAGGCTGTGGCCTTCCGCCACGTCCGGCGCGGGTTGGCCTTCGAAGAGGGGAAAGGTCAGGGAACCGTAACCGATGAGGTCGGCGACCGTCCCACCGCTCTCAACCAGGCGGACAGCATCGGGTGCGTTCTGCAAGATGATGCTCTTCTTGACGTCGCCGTCCGCCGCGATCAGGAAGAAGCCGTAGGGCTGCACGATCCCGATGAGGGTGGTCTGGAGAGACCAGGAACCGTCCGCCCCGTTGCCCGATTCCAGTCGCCACCCTGCTAGATCGACCGGTTGCCCGGTCGGGTTGTACAGCTCGACGAACTCCTTTCCGGTATCATCGCCGACGGCGTCGTAGAAGACCTCGCTGATGACCATGGCGGAGGCGGGAGGCAGGAGGAAGAGGGAGGCGACGATGATCCCCACCAGGGCGAGCCGCATAGCGTCTTCTTGACGGGAGGCCTAATAAAGCCTGCGCCCGCAGGCGGCTCAGGCGATGCGGGTGAACAGATGGTCTCCCTTTGCCGGTTTCCCCATGAACGGTCGGAATCGGCAGTCCTTCAGCGTCCCGGGCCGGGTGCCCAGCTGCTGATGTAGTCGGTCTGCCGTCTCGGGCAGGAAGGGTGAGGTCAGGATGGCGGTGATCCGCAGGGCCTCAAGCAGGTTGTACATCACGTGCGCGAGTTCCTTGCCCTCCAGCTTCCACGGTTGCTTGTCGTTGATGTACTTGTTGCACGCCCGGATGAACGTGAAGACTTCGTCCAGGGCGTGGTGCAGCTCAAGCGCGTCCATCCGTTCCGTGATCGCGGCGAGGTCGAGCATCTCGTCGAGCTCTGGCTGGCCCTCCGGCACGACTCCTTTGGACGCCAGCGCCAGCACGCGCGAGGCCAGGTTCCCGAGGTCGGCGGCGAGTTCGCCGTTGATGCGCTTCTTGAGCGCGGCCTCGGTGAAGTCGCCGTCATCCCCGAAGGGGACCTCCCGCAGGAGGAAGTACCGGATCGCGTCACTCCGCGCCGGGTAGTTGCCGAGCACGGTCAGCGGATCGATCACATTGCCCAGCGACTTGCTCATCTTCTTGCCCTGGTGGGTGATGTAGCCGTGGACCACGACCTGCTTCGGCAAGGGCAGGCCTGCAGCGAGAAGGATAGCGGGCCAGATGACAGCATGGAACCAGGTGATCCCCTTCCCCACGAGGTGGATGTCGGCCGGCCAGAACGTCTTGTAGTGCCCGCCCGGATAGTCCAGGCCGGAGATGTAGCTGAGCAGCGCATCGAACCAGACGTAGATGCGGTGCGTGCGGTCAAACGGGACCGGGATACCCCAGTCTACGTTGCAGCGGCTCACGCTGATATCCCGCAGCGGCTCCTTCAGCCGCTCAAGGATCTCATTGCGGACCGTGGCCGGGTGGATGAACTCCGGATGGGCCTGGAGGTGCTTCAGGATCCGGTCCTGGTAGTCGCTCAGCCGGAAAAAATAGTTCTCCTCCTCCACCCACTGGGGCCGGGTCTCGTGCTCCGGGCACTTCCCTTGGACGAGGTCTTTCTCGAGGTAGAATGCCTCGCAGCCTTGGCAGTAGAGGCCAGCGTACTTGCCTTTGTAGATCTGTTTCGCCTGGAAGAGCCGTTCGAACACCTCCTGCGCGACCTTGCCATGGCCGTGCTCGGTCGTGCGGATGAACCGGTCGTGGGAAACCCCGTACATCGCGCATAGCTCCTGGAACCGGAGGGCCATCGCGTCGACGAACTCCTTTGTCCCGACGTGGGCCTCCCGGGCGGCCTGGACATTCTTTTGGGCGTTCTCGTCCGTCCCCGTGAGGAAGAAGACCCGGTCGCCGCAGAGCCTCCGCCAGCGGGCGATGACGTCAGCGCACACCTTCTCGTACACGTGCCCGAGGTGGGGCGCCGCATTCACGTAGTCAATGGCCGTCGTGATGTAGAAGGGAGGCATATCCTGCTCCTGCACGGTCTCACTTAAAGATACGGTCTGCGGGATTTAAAGCCCCTTTTCCCGGGAGCGTGGTCAGGAAATGAACGTCCCCTTGCCTTTGGAAGCAAAGAACGACAGCACGCCGCCCACCATGAAGACCGACATCACCAGGGTGTAGGGGAAGAAGAAGAACACCGCGAGGAGGCTCCGCCAGCCGACGGCCCCGTAGCGCCGCAGCGAGAAGAGGTAGAAGGCCGAGGAGAGCAACCCGGCCAGCACGCCGAAGATGTAGACCCAGTTCACCCCCCAGGAGGGCATCATGTAGAGCATGTACGCCACGCCCGCCAGGGAGAACCAGCGGAACAGGTACCACCCGAGATCAAGGAAGGTGGCCGAGTTCGCCGGCAGCCAGTAGGCAATGTGGAAGAGCATCAGCGGCAGGGCGAAGAAGGAGTAGACGAACCAGAAGATCTGGCCAGCGAGGATGTAGTTCATCGGCAACCGCTTCTTTGCGAACACGTCCCGGTGGGCGAGCACGCACTGCATGGACCCTTTCAGCCAGCGGGTCCGCTGGCGGAACAGCCCCCCGAGCGAAGCAGGAACGACGGTCGTGGCGATCGCCCGCCGGGCGGTGTCGATCGTGTAGCCTGCCTTGGCGATGTGGAAGGAGATGTCGAAGTCTTCCAGGACCGTGTCTTTCCGGAAACCGCCGGCCTTGACCAAGGCAGCCTTCCGGTACGCGGTCAGGGCGCCGCAGATCCCGGGCGCGACCTTGAAGAGCGAAGAGAAGACTTCCCGCAGCCAGGAGATGTACGGGTATTCCACGGCCTGGAAGGCCCCGAGCAGGCTGTGGTTGTTGTGGACGTTGGCGATCCCGCTCACCGCTCCCACAGTCGGGTCGGCGAGCGGCTTCACGATCTCGCGGATGGTGTCTTTCCGCAGGAAGGTGTCCGCATCGATCGTCAGCACGATGTCGTGCCGGGCGCGGGCAATCCCCGCGTTCAGGGCGGCGACCTTGCCCTCATGGTTCTGCCGGAGGACGGTGACGGGATAGCGGCCCGCGACCTCACGCGTCTGGTCGGTGGAGCCGTCGTCCACGACGATCACCTCCAGCTGCGGGTAGCCCGAGGCGAAGACGCTCTCGAGGCAGGTCCCGATACGGCTGCCCTCGTTGTAGGCGGGAATGACCACGCTCACCGGCGGTGTCCAATTCCTTTGCGGACGCGGCCGCCGGAGCAGGAAGACCCCGGACAGGACTGTGGTCGCGGCCAGGAGCAGGAACATCCCGAGGAAGAAACCCATCGACATGGCGAAAACAACGTCAAGCATAACGCACCCCCGTACTAATATGTACCTTCCATGCCCTTTTAAAAGGAAGGTTGCCATAAAAACCATGAGGAGTAGCGAAAGAGGCACCTATGGACCTGTTCTTTCATGAAGCAAGTTTGTTACTGTTCAATTCGGTTCTCATCCCGGTCGCCCTGTTCTCCGCGGCCTTCTACCTCCTGGCCGTCTTGGGCATCCGCCATCGGACCCCTGCCCGCTACCAGGGCGTCGCCGTGAAGCAGTGGCCTTCGGTGACCATCCAGATCCCGACCAAGAACGAGCAGGTCGCCATCCGTTGCGCGGAGCACTGCCTCCGGTTCGACTATCCGGGCCGCTTCCAGATCATCATCGGCGACGACTCGACCGATTCCGAGGTCTCCCGGGCCATCGACGCCTTCGCCCGGCAGCACCCGAACGTCACCGTCACGAGGCGCGGCAGCACCTTCGGCTACAAACCAGGGAATCTCAATCACATGCTCCAGTTCAGCAAAGGTGAAATCATCGCTATCTTCGACTCGGACTTCCTCCCCCCCACAGACTTCCTCACCCGGATCGTGAAGCCCTTCGTCGCCGACGAGAAGGTGGCATGCGTCCAGGCCAAGTGGGACTACCTCAACATCGGCCAGACCCGGGTGTCGCGCTTCGCATCGTCGATCCTCATGGTTTACCACCACCTCCTGGCGCCGATCAACGAGCGGCTCGGAGTCTCGCTGCTGTTCGGCTCTGCCGAGGCCGTACGGGCATCGGCGCTGCGCGAGCTCGGCGGCTGGAAGGACTGGAGCATGACCGAGGACGTGGAGTTCACCCTGCGCGCCCTCCGGGCAGGGTACAAGAGCGTCTACCTCAGCGACCTCTCGGTCCCGGGAGAGGTCCCGTTCAACCTCCGCGGCCTTTCCAAGCAGCAGAAGCGCTGGGCCTACGGGAACGCGAAAGCCTTCTTCGATAACAGCCGCTGGATCCTGTTCGGCGGCCGCTTCTCCCTGCTCCAGAAGGCGGCCCTCCTCTTCACCCTCGTCGGGTACATCTCGGCGCCCTTCCTCGTGGTCTTCATGCTGTTGGGCATCGTGACCTGGTTCACGGGGACCCCGGGCGTGATCGACGTGGCGAAGTTCTCGCTCACGACCGGCCAGATCTTCCTGATCAACTCCGGCTTCCTGGCTGCTGCTCTCGTCGCGCTGCACCGGGAGAAGCGCGCGCGCATGATCATCTCTGTCGTTGGAGCGTCGCTCACCTACGGCATCTGGGTCTCGATCAGCGTCTTCGACGGCCTGATGAAGGCCCTGGCCCGCAAGAAGATGCAGTGGTACATGATCCGCAAGGCGGGCAACGAATCACTGACCCTTCCGTCGGCGTGAATGGCCTGCTTAGAGGGGGACCAGAACAGTCCAGAGCAGCCCGGGGTCCGCACCTTCTGCGGCCACCAGCACGACCCCGAGGCCCACCAGGAACGCGGCCACCAGGGCGGCAGTCAGGCCGCCGCCGAGGAGGGAGGCCTTGGCATTGGTCTGGAGGCTGGCGCGGTTGCCGACCCGCAGCCCCATCGCGATCAAGTAGAACGACCACAGCAGCAGCATCACGCCGAGAACCGGGATCCAGAGCGTGAGGACCGATGGCGTCAGGCCGTAGGCGGCCGTCGCAAGCACCTGCCGGAACGGCGTGGCCGTCTTCCATCGCCGCAGGATTCTGGAGACCGCGAGGGCATAGACAGCGAGGAAGGCGAACCCGACGAGGAAGTAGATGGCCGGGATCGCGTAAGCAAGGTCGGAGGTGCCGAGGATCTTCTCGAAGGGGATCAGGCCGGCGGGCGTGATCCCTGCCCAGAGGAGTGACCAGTTGATGGCGAGCGCGATCACCGAGATCCCGGCGAAGTAGGCTACTGCTCCTGGAACCGATGCGGGTCGGCTGAAGAAGTCCTCCGTGTCCAGCAGGACGTCGACGAGGGCGCGGGTGAACGCGGGCATACTAATACTCTCCTGCCATCCTATATTAATGATGCGGCGACCACGGCAGGCGTGGCAGGCCCTGCGCCGTCTTCAGGTCGAGGAGCAGGCCATCGCGGCGGTCATCGTCCTGGCCGTCGTGGCCCAACTCCTCGTCCAGGGCCCGGGCATCTGGTGGGACGAGGCCGTCTACCTCGGGCTGGCCGACGGCCTGCGAGCAGGGGTCTACTCCCTCGACGCTGCGCAGCCCGTGGAAAGCTTCCGGCCGCCGCTGCTGCCGGCCCTGCTCGCGGCCGTTCCCTTCCCTGCCGCTCTCCCGTTCGCGCTCTCCCTCCTTGCCATCGTCGCCACGTTCGTCCTCGCCCGCCCCTTTGGCAGGCCGGCGGCGCTCCTCGCCACGCTCTTCCTCGCCACGAACACCTTGTTCGCCTTCTTCTTCACCAAGCTGCTCACCGAGTCGCTCTTCATCGTCCTGCTGTCGCTCTCGCTGCTGGTGTTCCTGCGCGACACCCGTCGGGGGCTTGCGGTCGCCGGCCTCTTCGCAGGCATGGCGTTCCTCAGCCGCTACCTTGCCACGGTCCTGATCCTCTCGTTCCTGCTGGTCCTGATCGCCCGCCGGCAAGGCCGCGGCCTGGTCTTCTTCCTGATCCCGCTCGTGGCTGTCCTCGTTCCCTGGGTCGTGCTGAACATGGCGACGTACGGCAGCCCGTTCGCCGGCTACTTCGTGAACGCCGGCGTCTACGCCGCCTCGGTCCCCCAATCGCTCGCCGCCGGCGTCGTGGACATCCTCAATGCGTGGACCTACCTGGTCCTGCTGCTGGTCGCCTTCTTTACCATCGCTCGGCGCGAAGCCCTCGGACGATTTCTGCCCGTTACCGTCCTCGCGGTGATGAGCATCATCGTCTACCTGGCGCTGCCGCACAAGGAGCCGCGCTACCTCTTGTCCTTCTTCCCTGCGTACGCCGTGCTGGCAGCGGTCGGCGCCCAACGGCTGGGAATCCGCCGCGTGGTCGCACCGATCCTGGTCGTGTCGCTACTGACCCTCGGCCTGGGCATCAACCAGGCCCAGCACGATGTGCAGGCAGCTGCGGTCGTGGACGCTGCTGCTTACCTCAAGACGGTCTCCGCCCCCGGCGACCGCATCCTCACCCAATCCTATCCGTTCGTCTACGCGCTCGCCGACCGGACGGCGGTGCCGTACTGTCCGTTCCCGCAGGATGCCTTCGACGCCTGTCAGCAGCAAATCCTGAATGACGAGTTCCCCCTTGCCACGCTCAAAGAGACCATCGATCGGGAACATCCGGCGTTTGCCCTCTCCTACGCCTACGAACCTGCGAATCCGCCCGCTGCCAGGGAGTACCTGGACGCGCACTTCGAGCGCATCCAGACGTTCGCGCAGTGGGGCGATCCGGAGGCCGTCGTCGTCTACCAGAAGAAAGAATGAGTGCTGGACACTCACTTTGGTGCGGCCGCCGCGTCCTTGATGCGCTTCATCCGGAAGGTGGACTCGCGCTCCATCTCCTCGAGGCGCATGCTCACGAAGGCGGCCTGCGAGCGCAGGCGCGGGATCACCACGAACTCGAGCGCATTCACGCGCCGCTTGGTCCGCTCGATCTCCCGCAAGATCTTTCGCAAAGCAGTCTCAGTCTCGGCCGTGTTCACCACGATCTCCACGAGGGCAGCGTACGACTCAGCGACCCCCTCGACGCGCAGGCTCAGGCTCATTGGAGCCCGCTCAGCGAAGACCTTCCGGACGTGGAGGGGATCGATCTTCGGCACCGTGACGCCCATGATGTTCCTAACCTGCATGGCGAGCGCGGGCTGCTCGGCGATGAGCGTGGCCGCGTTCTTGATCGCCAGGAAACCTTCGAGGGCCGCGGTCTGCCGCATCCGCTCCTCGGCGGCTTTGTAGGCCTCGTGCATTTCCTTCCGCTGGTCCCGCGCTTTCTTGAGGACGGCGAAGAACTCGATCACCAGGCCGTCGCGCTTCTTCTTCAGCAGCCGGTGGCCGGACTGGGCGAGCTTGATCTTCCTCTTCAGGGAAATCAGTTCTGACCGGGTGGGTTTGACCTCGGGCATTAGGCCCCCTGCTTCTTGAGGTACTTCGCACGGAAGTCCTTGCTGATGCGGGTGAGACCTTCCTCCGGCAGCGCGGAGAGCAGCTTCCAGGAGAGTTCCAGGGAGTCGGTGATGGCGCGGTTCTCCTGCGAGGTTTGGCGCACGAACTGCTTCTCGAATGCTTCGGCAAAGGCCAGGAGCTTGCGGTCAGCCGGCGAGAGAGACTCCTCGCCGACGATCGCGACCAGCCCGCGCAGGTCCCGTCCCTCAGCGTACGCGGCATACAACTGGTCGGACACCTGCTTGTGGTCTTCCCGGGTCTTCTCCTTCCCGATGCCCTGGTTCATGAGCCTGGAGAGGCTGGGAAGCACGTCCACCGGCGGGAAGACACCCTTGCGGTGGAGTTCGCGGGAGAGCACGACCTGGCCCTCGGTGATGTAGCCCGTGAGGTCGGGGATCGGATGGGTGATGTCGTCGCCGACCATGGTCAGGATCGGGATCTGCGTGACTGACCCTTTCTTTCCCTTGATCATGCCGGCCCGTTCATAGAGCGTAGCGAGGTCGGTGTACATGTAGCCCGGGTAGCCCCGCCGGCCGGGGATTTCCTCCCGGGCAGACGCGATCTGCCGGAGCGACTCGCAGTAATTGGTCATGTCCGTCAGGATCACCAGCACGTGCATGTCGTGCTTGAACGCCAGATATTCGGCCGCCGTCAGGGCCATGCGCGGCGTGATGAGCCGCTCGACCGCCGGGTCGTTCGCGAGGTTGAGGAAGGCCACCACGCGCTCGATCGCGCCGGTCTCCTCGAAGTTGGTCATGAACTTCTTCGACTCCTCGTAGGTGATCCCCATCGCGGCGAACACCACCGCGAAGTTCTCTGACGCGGAGAGGACTTTCGCCTGGCGGGCGATCTGGAGCGCGATGTCGTTGTGCGGCAGGCCAGAACCGGAGAAGATGGGCAGTTTCTGGCCCCGGACGAGGGTGTTCATGACGTCGATGGTGGAGATGCCGGTCTGGATGAAGTCCCGCGGCGGCCCGCGCGAGTAGGGGTTGATCGAGGCCCCCGTGATGTCCAGCTCGTCCTCCGGGATGATCGCCGGACCGCCGTCGATCGGGTCGCCGCGGCCGTTGAGCACCCGACCCAGCATGTCCTTACTCACCTTCAGCCGGATCACGTCGCCGAGGAACCGTGCAGTCGCTTGGTTGTCGATCCCTGAGGTCCCTTCGAACACCTGGACGACCACGGAATCAGTCGCGGTGTCCAGGACTTGGCCGAGTCGCATCTCCCCGGAGGCCAGGCGGATCTTCACGATCTCGTTGTAGCCGATGGGGTGGGTCTTCGTGACGAAGACCAGCGGCCCTTCCACCCGGTTGATCGTCCGGTACTCCTTGACGTTCAATCCCTGCATCGGTTGCGCGTCGCTCATAGCTTCTCCAGCTCCTGTTGCATCTCCCGGCCGGCTTTCTCCAGGACTTTCACGTGGTCTTTCTCGAACTTGGCATCCGCGATGCCGTTGCGGGCCTTGGTCGCGAGGATCGCCCCGACTGGCGTCCCTGTCGCGAGCTTCTGGACGGCCTGGGTGTGGAAGCCGAGGATCGTTTTCAGCATGAGGAAGCTCTTTCCAAGGTCGGAATACGTGTCGACATCATGGTAGGCGTTCTGCTGCAGGAAGAATTCGCGGATCATCCGCGCAGTCTCGAGGGTCAGCTTCTCCTTATCGGGCAGGGCGTCACTGCCCACCAGCTGCACGATCTCCTGCAGCTTCTCCTCCTCCTGGAGGATCGCCATCGCCCGGCCGACAACGTCCGCCCATTCCGGCGCGACGTGCTGGGCATACCAGCCGGCCAACGTCTCCGTGTAGAGGCTGTAGGAGTTGAGCCAGTTGATGGACGGGAAGTGCCGGCGCTGCGCGAGCTTCGCGTCCAGCGACCAGAAAGTCTTCACCACCCGCAGCGTGGCCTGGGTGACCGGTTCGCTCAGGTCGCCGCCAGGCGGCGACACGGCGCCGATGATGCTGATCGACCCCTCGTCCCCGCCCAGGGAGATGACGCGTCCGGCCCGCTCATAGAACTCAGCGAGCCGCGTCGACAGGTACGCGGGATAGCCCTCCTCCCCGGGCATCTCCTCGAGGCGGGAGCTGATCTCACGCATGGCCTCAGCCCAGCGGCTGGTCGAATCGGCCATCAGGGCGATGTGGTACCCCATGTCGCGGTAGTACTCGGCGATCGTGATGCCGGTGTAGATGCTCGCTTCCCGGGCAGCCACGGGCATGTTGGACGTGTTCGCGATCAGGACGGTCCGCTCCATGAGCGGGTTGCCGGTCTTCGGGTCCTTCAGCTCGGGGAACTCGGTCAGGACCTCGGTCATCTCATTCCCCCGTTCGCCGCAGCCGATGTAGACCACAACGTCCGTATCAGCCCACTTCGCCAGCTGCTGCTGGATCACCGTTTTTCCCGCGCCGAATGGCCCAGGAGCGGCAGCAGTCCCGCCCTTCGCGATCGGGAAGAGCGCGTCCAGCACGCGCTGGCCGGTAATGAGCGGCGCGTCCGGTACCATCCGCTTCCCGACCCGGCGGGGGATGCGGATCGGCCACTCCTGCATCATGTGGATCTTCCGGCCGTTGTCGAGCGTGGCCACGGTGTCCACGACGGTGAACTGGCCGGTCTTGATGTCCTGGATCGTGCCCGAGAGCCCGGGCGGAACCATGACTTTGTGCTGGACGGTCTTCGTCTCTTGGACAACGCCGATGACCTGGCCTTCGCGGACGGCGTCGCCCTTCTTGACCAGGGGCTTGAACGCCCACTTCTTGGTCTTGTCCAGCCGTTGCGGGAATGCCCCTCGAGCGATGAAGTCACCCATCTCCTTCTGGAGGTCGGGCAGCGGTCGCTGGATCCCGTCGTAGATCGACTTCAGCAGCCCGGGACCGAGCTCCACGGTCAGGGGCTGGCCGGTGTTCTCGACCGGTTCGCCCGGCCGGATGCCGGAGGTGTCCTCGTAGACCTGGACGGTGTGGTATGCGGGGGAGATCTGGATCACTTCTCCGATGAGCTTTTCCCGGCCGACGCGGACGACGTCGAACATCTTCGCCTGCAGCTTCTCGATCATGACGACCGGTCCCGCGACCCGGTAGATGGTGCCGGTCATGCGGACCCCCATACGTCGATGCCTAGCGCGCGCACGATCATCATCCGCAGGCTCTCCTCTGCTGAGATGTCGTGGGAGAGTAGGATCACGGTTGGCTGGACCTGTGTCATCGCCCGCTCGCGCGACTTCTCGTCTAGGGAGGCGAAGTCCCGGGAATGCATGATCAGCAGTCCGATGTCCCTGTCCTCGGCCGCCCGTCGGAAAGCGTCAGTCACGCTCTTCCCTCCCGCAGGGATGAACGTCTTCCTGATGCCGGCGAGCCTGAAGCCGGCCACGAAGTGCTCGTCCCCCACAACCCCAATATCCATGTTACACCACAAGATGTGCGTCCATAAATGCTTTGTCCAGTCCGGCAGCCTTCGCGTGGACGAGCAGGCGAAGGTTTCGGATCTCAATCTCCTTGCGCAGCAGGTAGCCGAAGACCGTCGATGCCGAGAGCGGCTGGCGGTGGAGCAGCCGAGGAGCGTGCTGGAAGAGCGAAACATCGGCGGCAGTCTCGAGGTCGGTCAGGCTGCGGACGCCGGCCAAGCCGTGGTAGGGCGTCTCCCCGAGGGCGGCGAACGCCTCATCAACCGTTCGCGCCGCCGCCACCGCGGCGAGGCCGTCGCTGGCAACCGCAGGAGCAGGCTTGCCGGCGGCCTTCATCCGCATGATGGCGCGGAGATCGACCAAGGCGATGATGTCCAGCAGGAAGCGGCGCAGCGGGTCCTTGGCCCCCAGTGCAAGGGCGGTCTCCCGCAGCTTGCGATAGTACGCGGCGTCGATCGCATCCTCGAGGGCGATGACGTCCTTCTTCTCGATCAGACCAGTCAGCCGCTTGGCGTCAGCGGGGACAAGGGAGCAGACCTCGCGCACCACCGCGGCCAGGTCGTCGCGCAGCAGCTCCTCCCGCCGGCCGGCAGTGAGCGGCGCGACCGGGATGGCGAGCTGGTCGGCCTCGTCCTTGGTGACGAAGCCCATCTTGACCTTGAGGACGAGCTTGAGGCTGGTGAGGACCCACTTGAGGGCATAGGTCTCGATCAGCGACCGGACCTCCTTCTTATTCGCAATCGTCTGGAGCTTTTCGACCGTGCGGGCAAGGCTGGTGCTGAGCGCGCGCTCGATCAGCTCGACGCCTGCCGCCTTCCCGGCCGCGGCCAGGATATCCTCCTGGTAGGACCCTTCTTCCAGGTTGCGCGCGATCTCGCTGTACCCCATGCCTGCCAGCTTCTCGTAGTCCTCGCGGGACAGCAGGTCAGAGGTCATGACCTTGACGCGCGTGGCGGTGTACGGGTAGCGTTTCATCCGAACAGCTCCTTCGAGACCTGGCGGATAGTGCGTTCCCGGAAGGTCTCGAGAATCGTGTCAAAGCTGCAGTCGACCAACTGGTCGCCGGCCTCGAGGATGAAGCCGCCGGTCATCGGTCGCGTGGCCACCTTCAGGCCCTTGAACAGGGACGGGGCAAGCTTGGCATCTGCGGGATTCACGTAGACCTGCGTAGCTTCAACATCCTTCCTCACCTTGTCGTACAGGTCTTTCATGATCTCCTTCTTCTGCTCCTCAAGGCGCTCCGCGAACCGGCCGTACACTTCGTCAACGAGGCGTTTCTTCTCCAGGAGGATGGCCTGCTTCGCCTGCATGTTTGCGCGGGTCTTCTGGAGGAGATGGATGTGCTCGACCTCCGCTGCGGTCTGCTCGGTGATGGCTTTCTTCCGCTCGCCAACCCGTTTCCGCGCTTCCGCCTTCAGGGCCCGGGCCTGCTCCTCCGCTTCCTCGATGAGGTGCTCGGCGCGTTTCTGGGCGTCACGGAGGATGCCCTGCTCCAGTCTTTCGAGCGACATACTCACGCAGCCGCCAAACCGACGATCTGGAGGGCCACAACAAGCGCGAAAATGATAATGGTCTCCGGAATGACGGTCAAGATGAGCCCCTTACTGAACAGCTCCTGTTTCTCCGCCATCGCCCCGATTGCTGCAGATCCGATCTCCTTTTCTGCCCATGCCGTTGCCAGTGCGCCCATGCCGATGGCCGCCGCGGCGGCGAGTGGGACGAGTTCTGATGCCATGTCTTCACCTCCTGTCGTGTATTATCTCCCGAAAGGGTTATAAGGTTTTCCATTTCCCCCGTAAAACTTGGTGAACATCTCGACATAGTGCAGCCGGAGCGACTGCAGGAAGGCGTCGATCAAGCCGATCATGATGTTGATCGCGTGGCCCATCACGAGCACGAGGACGCCGATCGCCAGGAAGGCCCCTCCCGCGGCGAACAGGTCGTCTGCCATGGTGTTCACGACGATCGCCAGCGAGGCCGAGGCCAGCCCCACGGCAGCGAGCCGCAGGTAGGACAGCACGCTGCTAATCAGGCCGGGGATCTCGATGAGTCCGATGACCCCTTCCCCCAGGAAGAGCATGATGACCGAGAGCAGGACCACGCCGAACCCGATCGTCCGGTCGATGAACGCCATCCCGAAGAAGAAATCCACGATCAGCAGGATGCCCGCCGCCTCGAGCAGCATCCAGCTGCCCTTGGCCAGGATGGCCTTCCGCAGGCCGTGGGTGCGCAGCTCGTTCACGAAGCCGAAGACGAAACCGAGGTTGACGTGGACCAGGCCGAACACGAGCGAGACGAGCATCAGCTCATTGACGTCATGGGTCCGGTGGATGAACGGGACCAGCGGGATGCCGAGGACCTCCTCCGCCCCGAAGAACTCCCCGAAGACGTAGCCGAAGACCACGGTGAAGATCGAGGAAAGCAGGAAGATGTCGAATAGGCCGCGGTATTTCGGCATCCGCCATCGCAGGACCGAGAAGAGCGCGTAGAGGGCGAGCCCGTAGCCGATGTCGCCGAGCATCATCCCGTAGAAGATCGGGAACGACAGGAAGACCAGGAAGGTCGGGTCGATCTCACGGAGCTTCGGGAGCGAGTAGAGGTTGAGGAAGAACTCGAACGACCGGACGGCGCGCGGGTTCGCGAGCTTAGTCGGGCCATCCAGGGCATCTTCGACCGCGAGATAGGAAGAAGGCAGGCCGCCGAGCTGCTTCTGGACCGCTGCGGTCTGGGCGGTCGGGACCCAGCCGGCGATCAGGAACGAGTGCTCGCCCACGGCGAAGCGGAGCGGCGCCTCTGCTTTCCGGATCCGTTCCCGGAGCAGCCGCCTGCAGCCGGCGAGCTCCTTGCCGTGGGCCTTGCGCAACTCGGCCAGCCGCGCGTCAAGCGCCTTGCGGCGGGCCGCCACCGCGTCAAGCGCCTTCTCATGGACTCCGGGATTCTGGTCAACATGGTCGAACGCGTAAGGGATCCAGGCCTCAGCGAGGGCGGCTTTCACCTTGTCCCCCTCCTCCGCCTGCGACACCACCACCATCGGGTAGCCGTCTTTCCGCTTCTCCTCAGAAAAGACTTCCACGTCCAGGCTCCGGAGGGCGGTGAGGACCCGGCGCGGCGCGGTGGCGATGCCTGCCATCACCGTGAGCCGGCGGGATCCTGCCAGGAGTGACGGGTCCCGCAGGCCGGTTGCGCGGAGGAACGCGATGTCCTTGACCCGCTTCTCGAGCGTTGCCGATTGCTGGTCCAGCGCCTCCCGCTCAGCCACGATGGCGGCCACCTGGGCCTTGAGCGTGGCGACCAGCCGCTCAGCTTCCCGGAGATCCATCGCCTTGGCCTCCGCGGCCGGCGGCAGATGGGAAGTGACGAATCCGAGGTCCAGCGACAGCCGGGAGAGCGCCTCCGCATCCGGGAGCGGCGTGCCGATCGGGAGGTCCTGGCCCCGGTGGGGATCGATATGCAGGAGCTTCAGGTCATAGAGGACCTCGATGGCCTTCTCGAGGTTGTTCTTCGGCGACGCCAGGGTGACGAACGACATTTTCTCCGGAGTAAACATGCGCCCTCACGACTCGAATGCCTTCCAGACGAGGTCAACAGCCGTGTCTGTCCGGGCCTTGAGGCGGGCGGGCTTCGGGGCTTTGGGAGCGGCCTGCCGGGCCTCCTCGAGGGTTGCCTGCTGCTCGGCAACCACCTTCTGCAGCTCGTCGCGCTCGTAGGCGACGGCCTGGTCTTGGGCCTTCTTGATGATGGCCTCCTTCCGCGCGAGCGCTTCTTCGACGACCTCTTTCGCCTTCTGCTCCGCATCCCGGATCTTCAGAAGTGCCTCTTCCCTGCCCTTCGGGCCAGGCGTGCCGCTCATACCTGGATATTAGTCTCAGGGGAGTAATTTAAAGGTGCCGGTTTCCTTCGCGTCGCTCTGCATCTCCGGGTCGGTCAGCGTCCGATCTTCTCGATGAGGCGCGACATGGTCTCCAGCGCGATCAGCACCCGGGTGTTGCGGTCGTCGATGTGCCGGCGGATCTCCTCCAGCCGTTTCTGCAGTTCCTCGCGCGTCACCGCCTGCTTGTCGTCGCGGGCCCTCTGCAGCTCGCGGAGGGTGGCTTGTACGTCCGCAAGTTCCGCTCCGAGGCCGGCGAGCCTCTTGGCAGCCTCGTCCTGACGTTTCTCGAGCCCGCCGACGCGCTGCTCGGTCTCGGGCTTGCGGGAGAATGAGAGGAACGGCCGCTTCGCCGGCGCCGGCGGGAGCGGCAGCTTCGCGGGCTCTGGCCGTGCAATGGGCGCGCGCTTCGCGGCCGGCTTTGCCGTGCGGGGCATACCAGAAGTTGGCAGGCGGCTTAATATTACTTTGCTCAGGCGACCTTGCGCGCCTTGAGCGGCTTTCCCAGGGAGGCAGCATCAATCCAGAGCTTCCAGGCGTCCCAGACCTGGCGCGCGTCCGCCGCTCCGGCTTCCTGGCGGGCCCTCTCCTGCAGGAGGTGGAACTCCTGGTTGGCGCGGATCACCCAGGCCGCCTCGATCAGGTCGGGATTCTTCAGTTTCTCCGCGAGGCCGACCAGATATTCCTTCATCTTGGCGCGGAGGGTGATGTTGTCCCAGACGGCGGCCCAGTTGCCGGACCAGTCGCGCACGTACGATGCAATCCGGTTGAGGACCTGGCTCTCCCCGTTCAGCAGGACGTCCGTGGGCTTGAGCATGTCCTCCTTGCCTGAATACTCCATGAGGTTGACGAATCCGCCCTCCTTCACCGGGTCAGTTGACCATTCCTTCCGGACCTCGGTGATCTCGGTCATGCGCCGGAAGCGGTGCAGTCCATCCGAAGAGCGGAGCATCTTGCAGATCGGAATGATGTCCGTCGCCTTGAAGCTCGTGGGCGGCACGTTCAGGTCGTTGACCACGCGGTCGAAGACCCCGTAGGCTGACTCCCCGTGGATCGTGCCCGCGACCACGTTGCTCAGCGCGCCGATCCGCATCGCCTCGTACAGGGCGCGAGCTTCGACGGAGCGGACCTCACCGAGAATCAGGGCAGAGTCCCCCAACCGGAGGGCCGTCCGCAGGGCCTCGTCCGCGGGCATTTCAGTTTCGACGTGCGTCACGACCGACCGGGATTTCAGCGGCTGGATGTTGTAGTCGAACCCGCGCATGGTCTCGACCGGCAGCTCCAGCGTGTCCTCGATCGTGAGGATGCGGACCTTCGGGAGGATCTCCAGCAGCATGGCGCCCAGCATCGACGTCTTCCCGGAGGACCGGCCGCCCGCGATCAGCATGCTGACCGACCCCTCGATCAGGAACGAGAGCAGGCCGGCCGCGAGCGGCGTGAGCATGCCGTTCTTGATGAAAAGCGGCAGCGTCCAGGGCTTCTCACGGTGGCGGCGGATCGCGAAACCCAGGCCGGCCGGGGAGAGGCTCTTGGTGATGACCGCGAACCGCGCCTTCCCGCCAGGCACGGTGATGTCGAAGTCCAGAACCGGGTTGGACTCGTCGAGCGGGCGCCCGGACTCGATCCGGAGCCGGGTCGTCCAGGCTTCCGCGTCTTCCAGGGTCGGGATCAGGTTGGTCTTGCACTCCTCGAAGTCCTGGTGGAAGATCATGATCGGTTGCGTCTCGACCGGCGCGTTGATGTAGAGGTCCTGGACCTTCTCATCCGCGAGCAGGATCTCGAGGACCCCCAGGCCGGCTGTGTAGCGGGTCAGGATCACGGCCAGCTGCTCGCTTTCCTTGGACGTCAGCGGGACCCCCATCCTATCCGCGGTCTCGCGGATCATGTCCTTGCCGATGTTGTAGAAGATGTCGCGCATCCGCTCGGACTTCACGAACTCAGGCGCCCGCGGCCGGTTCGCAGCCATAAACTTCCGCGCGGCGTCCAGGACGGCGTAGGTCTCGTCGCCGAGCCGAAATTCAGGTGGGACGATGTGGTAGATCGCTCGCGTCTCCCCGGGCACGCGGAAGATCTCCACCTGCGCGTCGCCCACCATGTACCGGTCCAGGGAATGGCCGTCCTTCGGCGGCATGATCACGTAGCGGGTGAGCATGAAGTTGGGCCGGATCGTCGGGGAGAAGAGCGACCGGTACAGGTCGCGCTTGCCGACGTGGTAGGCGGCGAGCCGGTCCTGAACTGCCCGGATCAACTGGGTGTCCGCGAGCAGCCGCTCGATCGGCTCGAGGCCCTCCCGGACGAGGTGGGTGTAGCAGGCCAGCTCCGCGGGCGACGCGGCGTGCTCCATGTGGACCCGCACCTCGCGGAGAGCCCGGCGGACCATGACATAAGCCCCGATGGGATCCTTCTTCAGGGCGTCGAAGACGATGTACTGGATCTTCCGGGACCAGTAACCGAGGAGACGGCTGCAGCCGGCCGAGAAGATCCGCGGGTTCTGGTGGATGCCCGCCTTGAGGATGGTCTCGATGACCTGCGCGATCTCCACGAGCATCGCGGCCTGCACGCCGTCATACTCGTACTCCCGCTCCTTGATGAGGACAATGCTCCGGACCTGCTTGACTTCCAGGAGGATGTCGATGACCCGGGCCATCGCCTCCTCGAAGTCCTCGACCGAGGCACCATACAGCGCGCCCAGACAGTTCACCCGCAGTTTGAGGCTGTTCTCATCGAACTCGTAGTCGGCCATCTCAGTATGTATTGTCTTTCCGCGTTTGATAAGCTTTTTATGGACCCCGGCCAAGGACTCTCATGCCCGAGCGGAAGACGGTGGGCGCGGTCCTGAACAAGTTGATCGAGCGGGTCAACAGCGATATCCGCCGGTTGCGCGTTCTTGAGCAGGAATCCTCGCTCCTGAAGACGAGGCTCGCCGCCGCGGAGGACGAGATCCTCACCCACCGCCGGCAGCTCGAATCCGCCCTCGGGGAGGCGAACGCCCGCCAGGCCAAAGCCGAGGAGCGCGTCGCCGCGGTCGAATCCACGACAAAAGAGATCATCGCCCAGCTGAAGAAGGTCACCACGACCACCAAGATCAAGGAACTTGAGCAGCTGATCGACATCTACAACCCGATCAAGTCCCAGTTCGCCACCCGGGAGGAAGTCCGGGAAATGATCAACGAGCGCCTCCGCACGCGTGGCTGACCCCGCTCGCTCGCCCGGCCGGGCGCCAGGCCCGCGGCCCAAAAGCCGCCGCCGGCACGCCCGACACCTTAATTAAAGAGGGACCCCAATAATAGGATGATGTTCAAGCTTGGCAAGAAGGGCGCTCCCCGGGCGCCGGCGGCGGACCGGGTCGCTGACCTCTCCCGCCAGGGGTACGCGGACATGGAAATCATCCGCTCCCTCCGCAAGGAGGGCTACTCACCCGGCGAGGCCGACGCTGCCATGCGCCAGGCCGTCCGGACGGCGGCCGTCCCCTCGCCGCCCCGCCCAGAGCGCCAGGAGTACGACCAGGAGTTCTCCCGCATGCCGCGACCAGAGCCGGTCCCTGATTTCCCGGAACTCCCAGGCATTCCCGCTCCTGAGCGGTCCTTTCCCGGCGACCGCCTCTCGAGCGAGCGCCTGCCCCCTGAACCACCCACACGACCTCCGCGCGACGCCCAGGAAGAAGATCTCGGCTTCGAGGAGGAGTTCATCCCCCAGGTCGGCAAGAAGCCCGCGGGGCGCGGCGACCTGGAAGAAACCGTAGAAGGCGTGGTCGAGGAGAAGTGGACCGCCTTCCAGCACGAGATCGAGGAGATCAACGAGCGGTTTGAGAAGGTCAACCAGCGGATCACCGCGATCGAGGCCAGCCTCGCCCAGTTCCGCGGCGTCAAGAAGGACGATGTCGAACACATCCGCGGGGCGATCGACTCCTACAAGGAGAGCATGGACGAGGTCTCGTCCCGGATGGAGGCCATGGAGCGCGCGGTCAAGGACAGCATGACCCCCATGATGCAGTCGCTCCGGTCGCTGTCAGACACCCTGCAGTCGATGAAGCGCGGAAGCTAAAGGATTATTTTCGCTCAGTTCTGGATGTCCCCTGGTATGGCGCAGTCGCAGGATCAGGGACTTAGTGCGTGCCAGGAGCAGCCGCCGGCTTGGCGCCACCGCCGCTGCCCTCGTCACGGAGGAAGAACATCACGACCGCGAGGATCACGATGAAGAAGATGATCGTCCACCAGTCCGAACTGATCGACGCCGAGGGGAGCAGGAAGCCTGCGCCAGCTCCAAAGAAGATCAGCAACGCTGCAGCGACGATGAACAGCACGAAGATCCACTTCCAGCCCGAGGGCGCGAAGATGGTCTCGGTCTTGAACCCCAGCAGCCCGAGCAGGATGATCAGGAACAGGATGCCCGTGCCGGCCACGAGGCCCGCGCCGGAGATATTCTGCAGGAATGACACGATCCCGGGGTTGACCGAGGCGAAGAGCATCACGAAGAACGCCAGGATCAGCGAGACCAACCCAGCAGCGGACTTGGGCAGGCGGTCGCCGGCGGCGAACTTGATGACCCCGTAGAAGATCGCCAGCGCCAGGAGGAAGGGAAAGAGGAACTGGAAGAATCCGAGGCTCACCATGTTCGACAGCATTTGCTGGAAGCCGCCGAAGCCAACCCCGATTTGGAACAGTACGGGCAGCATAGATACGACTGTATTGGGGCCGTAACTTTATAAACCTTCGTCAGCAGCGTTCGCGCCTGCGTGAAACAGTCGCCGTCCAGGCCGTCAGCGTAGGCCGCGGCCCTTCCTGCCCGCGGAGGTGCGCCCACGATAGGTGCGCCCGCGGTGGGAAGCGTAGCGCATGAGCTGCCGGTCCGCCCGGATGACCGGATGGTCGGGATCGATCAGGATGACCTCGAACCACTTCGTGACGCCGTCCTCCCCGACCCAGTAGCTGTTCACGATCTCCAGGTTGGGGAACTTGCGCGCGGCCCGCTGCTCGGCGATGCGCTGCTTGGACACTCCCGGAGCGAAGTAGTGGCCGAACGCCGCCGGCCGCCTGCCGCCGGCGGGGTGGGGACGCTTCCGCTTGCCGCGGACGACGCGGACGCGCGCGACCACGAAGCCCTGCTTCGCCTGGTAGCCGAGGGCGCGCGCGCGGGCGATCTTGGTCGGTTTCTCGACGCGCACGATGGACGGCTCCTTGCGGAAGGCGATGAGCCTCTGCTTGTAGAGCCCGCCGAGCGACGCTTTCGGTTTCTTCCACATCTCCGCTGCGTGGTCCATATGCACAGTACTCGCGAAAGTATTTAAATCTGCCACCATAATAGCAGGGAGAGAGCTATGCACGCAGCAGTCAAAGTCATCGCCGGCCTCATCGTGTTGGTGATCGGTCTTGCCCTGCTCGTGGACTCGGTCATCCCGCTGTCGGGACGCCAGGGAACCACGATCGGCGGCATCACCATCAACTGGTTCGACAACTTCGCCATCGTCGTGACCGGCGTCATCCCGATCCTCCTGATCCTGGTCGGGCTCTTCGTCGTCTGGCTCGAGGCTGATGAGCTGAAGGCGAGGAAAGAGATCGCCGAGCCTGAGCCGGCCAAGAAGGACGAGAAGAAGAAGTAGTTTTTTGTTTTCTCTTTTTCCCTTTTCATGCGGTCCCAGCCCAAGGACGGTCGCATCGTCTCGCCTGTTGTCTGGGTGTCCTGAAAAGGGACTATTTGGCGTCTTTCCAGACCTGGGAGAACAGCGGCGCGGCCATCGACTGGACGGCGTGTTCAGAGGTCGTCCAGAGGGCCATGTCCTGGCTCTCGTGGACCGTGTCTTCGGTCAGCGCCATCAGCAGGTGCTTCCCGTCGACGACCGCCACGCGGCCGACCGGGGCTCGGATGTTGCGCACGTCGGCCACTTCGGACAGCTGCTTCACGACCTTGTGATCCTTGAACGGCCCGGCGATCTTGATCTTGATGCCCCGCTTGGCGAGCTTCTTCAGGGTCCGGAAGTGGTTGCTATGGATGTCCGCCATGCCCTTTTCGGTCGTCAGAATCTCGACCTGGGCTGTCGCCTTCTTGAGCATGGACTGGAGCTGCATGGTGATCAGCCGCGAGCCCTTCAGCGTCCCGGTCATATCCGTTGGTTGGATGAAGCTCAGGCCTTCGGTGTGGATCTTCTCGAGCTCGGTCAGGATCGTGGACTCGCTGACCCGGTCGATCCGGGAAAGGATCTCTTCGTGCTTCTTGGTGAGGACGTCCTTGGTGCGCTCCATGGCCTCCGACGGCTTCAGCGCGACGTACTTGATCGGCTTGGAGTGCTGCACGATGACGAAACCCTTCTCGGCCAGCGACTCGAGGACATCATAGCTGCGGCTACGGGGGACGGCCGCGATCTCCGAGACCTCGGCTGCCGTGGCCACGCCTTTCGCCAGGAGCGCGACGTAGATGTTGCGCTCGTACAGGTTGAGTCCGATGGACTTGAGTGCGTCCAGGACCTCTGTTTTTGCTACCATATCGTCACCATTTACTTTGCTGGCAGATGCTTAAATCCTTGCCGGCGTATGGAATTGACCGAAAGCTTTATAAAGCTTTCACTACGGCCTAGTTACACATGAGGGCCCTTGGTGGCGATCCCGGCCGGGGAGGCCTGGCGCGCCTGCAGGCTGTAGAGCCGCCGGACCCGTTCGAGGTCGTCGGCCTCCTGCGGGCCTTTGTCCGGGCGGAGCCGCACCACGCGGGGGAACCGCAGGGCGAAACCTGAGGAGTAGGTCGGCGACCGCTGGATCTCCTCATACCCGACTTCCACCACCACGTGCGGCCGGATCGTCACCTGGTTGCCGCGCTCGGCGGTGACGAGCGGCTTGAGCAGCGCGGTCAGCTCCTCGAACGTCACACCCTTGCCCTTCTCCTTGATGCCGGTCCCGATCATGCCACACTCCCGGAACGTCTCGCCGTCGCGGCACCCCAGGACGAGGGAGCCGAACCAGCCCGTCCGCTTGCCGGTCCCCCACACGCCGCCGATGATCGCGAGGTCGAGGTTCTCCATGGTCGGCTTCACCTTGAGCCAGTAGCCGACGCGCCGGCCGGGCTGGTAGGCTGCATCCTGGTTCTTCACCATGAGCCCTTCCTGGGCGGCGGCCAGGGCCTCGCGGTAGAAGGCCGCAGCCTGCTGGGCGTCAGTGGTCTCCAGGTGCCGGGCGAACTGGAGCTTCCCCGGGATCGGCTTCACGACCCGTTGCAGGAGCGCCCACCGCTCGCGTTGCGGCATCCGGAACAGGCTCGCGCCGTCCAGGGAGACGATGTCGAAGAGGTTCACCTGGACCGGAATCTCCTTCGCGATCTGCTCGATGTCATATTTCCTCTTGATCCGCTGGGAGAGGAACTGGAACGGCATCGGCTTGCCCTGGCGGAAGCCGAGCATCTCGCCTTCCACGATCGCCTCCTTCGCGGCGATTGCCTGCTTCGTCCAGGCCGCCACTTCGGGGAACTGGGCCGTGACGTCCTCGAGCCGGCGCGTGAAGAGCCAGACCCGGTCGCCCTGCTTGTGGATCGAGAGCCGCGCGCCATCGTACTTCCACTCGAGAGCTGCATTCGGGTATGCAGCCAGAGCAGCCTCCAGGCTCGGCGCCTTCTCGGAGAGCAGGACGTGATAGGGCTTGCCGGGCTCGAGGCCGATGGACTCCAGGCCGCGCAGGCCGCGCTCCTTCGCGATCCGGGCGATCTCACCATAGTCCGACCGGAGGTACCAGGCCATCTCGATCGCGTCGGTGACCGCCGCCTTCAGCCGGGCGCCCAGGGTGTCGTCCTTCACGATGACCAGGTCGGTCTTCCCCGCAGGCTTCCAGAGGTCGAGCTTCCCGATCTCTCCTGCCGGTCGAGTGACGACGCGATTGCGCTCCCGCAGCCGGCGGTCGAGCGCCATGCCGTCCTCGGCGATGATGCGCAGGCCCTCTGCCTCGACCGCGGCGGCCCGCGGCCCCCACACCACGTCGGCGAAGAACGCCCGGGCGATCGCGTCCCGGATCACGCCTTCCGCGACGCCGACCCGCAGCGTTCCCAGCGTGGTGCGCACGATGTACTTGGCTTCCGCGGGCGTGGCGAACGACAGCAGTTCAGTGACGAGGGAAAGTTTCCGGTCGACTGCGCCCTTGCCCTCCACGGCGGCGACGGCCTGCAGGTTCTCGACCACCTTCTCGACGGTGAGCCGCCTGCTGGCGAGGGTGCGCTGCCGCTTCCGGCTGGTGAGGTCGTCGATGACCTTCCCCAGGTCGCCCGAGGCGGTGAAGCGCGCGACGACGTCCTGCTCGCTGAACCCGGTCGCGAGGGCGATGGCCTTGATCATGAGCTGGTTGGCGATGCCGATCTCGCGGTCGCTCCAGGCAGGGAAGACGGTCCCCTGCAGGAGCAGTACGACCCGTTGCAGAAGCGGCGCGGGTGTGTCTTCCAGCAGGGAGGCGATCGCCCCGACCTTCTTCAGCCTGCCCGACGTCCGTCCAAGGAGCTCGTACGTGTCCACCAGCCGGGCATACTCCATGAGCTAAGTGTGGTCGGCCGTCGTTAAAAAGGGACACCGGCAGGCGGTTGCGGTGCTGCCGATGGGGCGAGGGCGGGAGTTCGCACTAGATCATGTGCGAACAGGTCTTGCACACCCACGAGCCCTCGATGAGGATGAGTTCCTCCGTATACTCGCCACAGTCATCGCATACGCCGAACTCCTCTTTGTTGGCGCTCGTCATCCGTACCATCGCATCACCTCCGGAATCATCATGTCCTTCACTCTTCCTCGTAGACCGCGCAGTCCCTGCAGAGCCACTCGCCGTGGGTCGAGACCAGGTCTTCGGTGTACTCGCCGCACTCGTCGCAGATGCCGACGTCCTCTTCCCGCGGCAGCTCCTCCTCGACGACGTCGAGGACCCTGGTCAGCCGCTTCGCCAGCCTGCCGTCCTTATCCTCCAACCACCGGGAGGCTTCTCCGGTGTAGCACGAGGGGCAGATCGGCTCCTCTCCCGCCGAGCCGCATTTCGCGCAGTGAACCTCGCCGCTGCCGCTGAAGTGCGAGATCAGGGAGTTGTGGAACTTCCGGAATCCCTTCTCCAGGCGGGCCGGGATCATGTCCTGGATGTCCTGCGCCATGCAGTCCATGCAGACGAACGCAGCCGCAGGCTCCTTGCACATGTTGCACGCTAAGGCTTCCATACGAGACCTCCTTGCTTCCCCTTGGAGGCCGTCTATATAAGCTGATGGGTGAAAAAGTGGGAAAATATCCCGCTAAAAGGTAAAAAAAGAGGAAAAAGGCATATTTAGCGGAATTTTATTCTTAAAAAGATAAAAAAGAAGGCTTTTCATTCCAAAAGGAGAGACGAATATCATGCCGAAAAAGACCTGAAAAGGACAAAAAAGTCCGAAAACTTTTAAATACATGGGATATCATTCATCCATGAACGCGCTGGACGAGAAGGACCGGAAGATCCTCGAGCTGCTTCGGCAGAACGCGAAGCTGACCACGCAGCAGATCTCGAAGAAGACCCTGATCCCCATCACGACGGTCCACAACCGGATCAAGAAGATGGAGTCCACGGGCATCATCAAAGGCTACACCGTCCTGGTCGACCACAAGAAGCTCGGCAAGGACGTGCTGGCCTTCATCCTCCTGGCGGTGAGCTACGTCCTCCCCTCCGGGAAGAAGATCTCACAGGCCGACCTGGCGAAGGCCATTGGCCGGATGCCCGAGGTTGAAGAAGTGCACATCGTGACCGGGGGGACAGACATCATCATCAAGATCCGCGTCAAGGATATGGACGAGCTCAACACCTTCGTCATCACCCGCCTCCGCAACCTCGAGGGCGTCGAGAACACGCAGACGATCATCGCGCTTTCCACGCCGAACGTCTGAGTGCCGTTGTTGATGATAGCGAGGCCGAAGCCGTCGCTGCCTGAGACCTCGCGGGTCAGCTCGGCTGCGAATTCTTGATCTTCGAGAAGATATTCCCCATGACCTCCATCAGCTGGGTGTTGCTCTCGTACAGCCGTCGGGTCAGCTCATGGTAGCGCGCCATCTCGCCCATCACGTCCAGGGTCTTCGGCCCGCCGTTGGCGTGGCCGTTCGGGCCAAGCTGCCAGATCTCGCCGGCGACGTTGGTCCACATGAGCTTGCGCACGGATTCAATGTCACCCTTGTGCCCGAGCGCCCACATCATCTTGGTGTACGCCGATTCCTGGGTCATGTCCAGGGTGGGGATGACGCCCATGTCCATGAACCGCTTGCCGGTCTCGTACCTGGACAGGTCGGTCTCGTAACAGGCCTGGGACGTCACGGCGACGATCTTGCCTTCCGCCAGCCACTCCTTGACCTTGGGGACCAGGGTGTCCCTCCCGTTGATCGGCATGTCCCCGAGGCCGTAGGCCTGGATGATCACCGCACGGGTCTTCTCCTTGATGCTGTCCATGAGGTCGGTGTTGAAGCCCGGCGCCAGCATGAGCATGAAGACCCGCGTGTCGAGTTGCGTGTCGAGGATGGGCTCCTGGTCCTTGTAGCCGTTCTTGTACGAGATCTGCAGGATCGGGTTCATCAGGATGTGCTTGTCCTTGACCAGGCCGACGAGCGGGTAGTTGATCGTGTCGAACGCGTCCAATTCCGACCGCTCGAGGAACTTGGACTTCTTGGCGCGGCAGCCCCGGATGATCTTGCCGTGGAAGACGATGTGGACGCCGCGGATGTCGTTCTCGACCCCGAACGCGGCCACCCGCACGGCGTCGAGCAGGTTGCGCTTCGCATCCGTCTGCGCCTCGTTCCAGGGCCGCTGCGACCCGGTGACGATGATGGGCTTGCTCGCCCGCTGGATCATGAAGCTCAGCATCGAGGACGTGTAGGCCATCGTGTCGGTCCCGTGGGTGACGACGATCCCGTCGACATACTGGAGCTCCTTGTAGACGGCGACAGCGATCCGCGTCCAGTCCTCCGGTGTCATGTCAGAAGAATCCTTGTTCATCAGTTGGACCGGCCGGATCACGGCGATCTCCTGCAGCTCCTCGAGCTCGTTGAGCATCTCGTTCAGCATGTACGATGGCTTGAGCCCTTTCTCGGAGTCGCTGCACGCGATCGTGCCGCCGGTCGCGATGATGGCAATGGTCTTTCGGCTCATGGGAGCACCTGAACATCCTTCCCCGCGGGGTTTATATAATCACATCTCTGGTGGTGGCCGCCAGCAGTGGCGCCGCAGCGCGGGCAGGTGTCATCCTTGCCGAACGCGAACTCCCGGGAAAACCGGGCGGCGAGCGGTCGGTCGACGCTGCGCATCCATGCGGAGACGTGTTCGAGGTAGCAGCCCGAGCAGAGCAGAGTCGTGGCCGCATCCCGGCACGACCCGCATCGGACCGGTTCCGACGTGTAGGCGTCGAAGTAGAAGAGGAGCACGTTGTGGAAGCGCGAGAACTTCGGGGCCAGCCGGGAAGGCAGCCAGTCGCGGACTCGCTCCGCTAGGCAGTCGGGACAGACGAAGTTTCCAATCGCGTCCCGACACGTCTGGCATGCGCGGCTATCAGTATCACCCATACAGCAATCCTACCCGGTAAGAGGGGACAGCGCAGGCAGGCTGACCCCGCCTGCGCCGTTAGACCTGAACAGGAATGCCGTCCAGGTCTCCCAGGGTATGAGGGTAGAGGCAGTTGGAAACGTGATTTAAGAACCGCTCCTAAAATCGGAGAGACAATAGTGGAGCAGGGTGTCGCGGCCGTTGAGCGTGGTCCTTGTGAGAATATGTTCAGACTATTATGAAAAGTTTAGTAAAAGCTTAAAAAGCTATCGCAAAGGCTTATAAACCATTTTTCCAATGCTTGTTTCCCTGGGGATGGGTATGAAGTCGATACTGGTCGAAGAACATGAAAGCGGCAAGCGGGCCTATGAGTCGGTCCTGGTAGACCCGAAGGGCTTGTCCATCCTCAACAATGACCTCGCCTTGAAGATCATCGGCGAGCTCGTCAAGCAGCCGGCGTGCGCCCTAGACATCGCGCGCAGTCTGGGGATCCACGAACAGAAAGTCTACTACCACATCCGCAAGCTCGATGCCGCGGGCATCATTCAGCCGGCCAGGACAGAGAAGCGGTTCGGGATGACGGCGAAGATCTATGAGGCCGTCTCGCCGGTCGTGGCGACGAAGCTCTTTGACGAAGGCTATCCGCTCAAGGACAGGACGGGGGGCGATCTGCGGCTTATGAAATTCCTCTCGCCCTTTATCGAGAAAGGCAAGCTTAACGCGACCGTCGTGATCGGCAATCCCTATCCGCATGGTAAGTTCGATGCGGGCGGGCTGGACGGATGCTATGTCGCTGACCTCAGCATCACCTTGGGAAGCTTCCTGCATTCGGTGACATTCCCTTCTTACAAGCTTGACATTCGGGTCACGGACGACTTCATGAAGCACAACAACCTGATCGTTATCGGTCACCCCATGGGCAACACGGTAGCCTACAAGCTCAACAAACTCCTTCCCTTGTACTTCGATGAGCACGACGGTTGGGCCATCGTCTCCAAGAAGACCGGGAAGCGCTATGCAGACGATCAGGCAGGCGTGGTGATACGCTGCAAGAACCCTTTCAACAAGGACAAACACATCCTCTATTTCGCAGGCCGGCGGACCCGGGGAACCGAGACCGCGATCATGGCATTCACCAGATATGCATCGCAAATCATCGGCACGGGGGACGTCGCTCGTGTCGTGCATGGTATTGATGAAGATGGTGATGCCATCATCGATTCAGTAAAGGTGCTGGAGTGATGCCATATGGCCAACAGGGAATTGGACACCGAAGGATTTGCAGACATAGTCCGCAGCATTATCGCAAGGACTGGCCAGGGAGGCGTCCTCTATCTGCCCACCATGTCGGCAGGCGAGGACGTCGGCCGGTATCTCGAGCGCGAATTCCAGGTCCAGCGAGTTCCGTATGCTAAGCTTCCCGCGGTCGTGAAGAAGAGTCCAGGTCGCGTCCTCTATCCTTCGCTTTCCGAATTCGAGGAGCTGGACGGTCGGATGGCCGCGGAGTTTGGGCCCGGCTACACCAGGCTCATCTGGGACGAGGCCATTGCCCAAGGGACCACCGCGCTCATCCTCTACGACTTCCTGCTCGAGGCAGGAGTGTCCGATCGCTCTATTCTCATCGCGTCCTACCTGGACCGTGCCGGAATCACCGAGGGCCTGACGGTGACGAAGGGATATGAAAGGACGATCAGCCGGGGCAGAAAGCGCGCAGCCCTCAAACGTGATGGAGTCATCACGGCCTCACACGCCCCTTCCCTTTTTTCCAAAATGTTCGGAAAGGATAACGGTGAGGTTGAGCGAGCGAAGGAGCTTTATGCGCTCCACTTGCGGCCGACAGGGGAGCCTTCGCCGGCCGAGCGGGCTGGACAGGCAGTGATAGAAATGCTGGAGGAACTGTAACATGAGCGTGTTCCACGGTCCTTATGGTGAAAATAGGAAGAACCTCCTCAAACAGTTCGCACGCGATGCGACGAAATATGCCCTCCCTATCCCTGGCGGTGATACCGATGTCTGTGTCTATGGTGACGGACGAAACCTGTATGCCACCGAGCTCACGCTTCTTTTCCAGGCCGACGGCAAGGACGCACGGTTCCGTGAACTTACCGTGGGACCCCATACCGTCAAGGGCTACAATTCCATTATCGGTGATCGGCATGTGTTTGTCGTGAGCGAGACGCATAGCGAAGCGGATCGTCCCTATCGCCTGGTGCGAGAGGCCAGGCGAGTGGAGAGGCAGACGAACAGAGTCCCACGCTCGCTCACCCATGTCATGGCTTATCCTTTCAAGAGCGTTGAAGGGGACATGCTCTACCTGTACAAATTCTTTGATCTTCGAGAACGGGGGAACCTCAGGGACAACGACGATCTCATGATTACCGACTTGGGGTGTGACGCACCTGAGTTCGCGGAGTTTGCCGCGGACGACCTGCGGGAGACCGTTCGCGGGGAAGATGTCATCGTCATATCCCCAGGCAACGTGCTGGCCGGGCTCGCAGCGACCCTCTCCCTCTATGAAAGAGGCGTCGAGCCAGGGATTGCTTATGTCTCTAACAAGAGCGACGTGGGGCAGAAGCGATCCCTCCTTTCGAACCGCAGGGCACTGGTCCTGGGCTCTTCCCAGATTAGCGATGCCCTTCGGGAGCGGCAAGCCGAATGGCGAATCCCCGAGGTCCAGGATATCGACTGGCAGAGCTACCTCAAGAGGCCAGAATGAACCAGGTCTTTCCCGGCGTCTTCCGGCACACAGGAAGTTTCTTGACCCGCAACCTCGTCCCCGGCACCCGTTCGCATACAGAGGAGCTGGTCTCCGTGGAGGGCGTGGAATACCGGGTCTGGGACCCTTCGCACTCCAAGCCGGCTGCCGCCTTGGTGAAGGGGCTCAAACACTTCCCCATCGCCCCGGGCGCGAAGGTCCTCTACCTGGGGGCCGCGAACGGCAACACGGTCAGCTTCATCTCGGACATCGTCGGCCAGGACGGTCTGGTCTATGCGGTCGAAATCTCCCCCCGCAGCCTCCAGGACCTCCGGCCGCTTGCCGCCGCGCGCAAGAACATCGTGCCCATCCTCGCGAACGCCAAGCTCCCCCAGACCTACAGCTGGGTGGAGAAGGTCGACATCATCGTCCAGGACGTCGCCACCAGCGACCAGAGCGAAATCCTCATCAAGAACGCCGCGGCCTTCCTGAAGCCCAGCGGCTGGGCGCTGCTGGCGATTAAGTCGCGAAGCATCGACGTCACCCGGCGGCCGGCAGCGATCTACCGCGAAGAGCTCGGCAAGCTCGAGAAGCACTTCACCGTCCTGCAGACCCTCCGCCTCGACCCCTTCGAGAAAGATCATCTCTTCGTCGTGCTTCAGGCGAAGGTGTAATCCCGACATGCATCCATGACACTTTTGCAGCATGCCGGTTATTCAGGCTTAAGAAACTATTTGCGAGAGAGGTAGCATGCCAGAGGACGCCGTCCTGTACACGAACGAGAGGCTTGTGGCGGCGGCTGCAGCAAACCCTTCGTTCTTGCAGTTGAAATCCCCCCGGGATCCGCTCGTGTTGGACGCGATGAGGAGGGTCGACAGGCGAGACTTCTTGAGCGATGAGATGTTCCCGCTCCATGATCCCTCAGATGAGACGATGGATGCGATACGTGTCGCGAGGGAGAAGCTTGTGGGGAGAATGCCCCGCCTGCCAGAGGAGGACAATAGAAAGCTTATGTTCATTGCCGCGAACGCCGCGTTCTCCCTGATGGGAAGCCTGGAGACATTCAATGTCTCGCCTCGCGCTCTCGCATACAATGACATAACGCTCCCTATTGGGTATGATCAGCGATGCTCAAAGCCGTCTCTCGTTGCCTTCATGAACGACATCCTCGATCTCCACGACGGCCATACCGTGCTGGAAATCGGGGCTGGATGCGGATACCACGCTGCGGTTACGCGCGAACTGATCGGTGCCAGCGGCAGGCTCACAACGGTAGAGATCGTACCAGAGCTTGCGAAAAAGGCGGCCGGGAACCTGAAAGGATACAGAAACCTGGACGTGGTAGAGGGAAGCGGATCTTCGGGCTATGCGAAAGCCGCGCCGTATGACCGGATCTATCTCACAGCCGGGGTTAAAATATATGGGTTTGATGAAAGGGTTTTTCTGGACCAGATGAACACGGATGATGGGGCCTTCCTATATCCCGATCCGACGGCGTTCAATCTTGCGAGATACGAAAAAGGGACACTCAGAAGGAAGCGCCTTCAGATCGGGCTCAGCTTCGTGCCGCTCGTTGATGCTCGGTGAAATGTCCTCATCACACCTGCGGCAACGCCTTCAGGAGCCGCGCGCGGAACGTCTCCCAGTCCGTCACGAACGCTGCCGCCGCGCGCTCATGGCCGCCGCCGCGGCCGATGCCCTGGGAGGCCTCCCGGGCGAGGTCGCCGAGGTTGACGCGGCCGGACTGGTTGCGGAGCGAGACCTTCGTCCCGGCCGCCTCTTTCCGCGTGACCACCAGGATGAGGTCGGGATGCGTGGTTGAGATCAGGGTCGAGACCGTGGAGCCGATCGGGAGAGCGGTCTTCAGCTCCAGGATCGAGAGCTTCTTGGCCGGGTGGTGCTCGCGTTCCTGCTCGAACGACGCCACGACTTTCTCGACCTCCCGGTCGACGAGGCGTTTCCACTTCTGAAGCTCAGGATCTTTGGAGAACGAGGCGAAACTCGCGGCCTTCACCAGGCTGCGGTAGGCCTTCCGCGCCCCGCGCTCACCCGCCGCGATGATCGCGGAATTGATGAGCTTGCTGCCTTCCGCGAGCGGGCCGGCAAACGGCTCCGCGCCGACCAGCGTCTTGGGGAGCAGGTCGAGCACGTCCTTGCCCTCGCGGAACGCGTAGTCGCCGATGATGCCGACACCGGCGATCCAAGCGTGCTTCTGGACAGGCTTGCCCATGGCATGGAGGAGGTGGAAAACTACATAGGAGGCGGACAGGTAGGCGCTCTTCTTCTCGAGGCGCGGGTTGATGTAAAGCGTCCGCGCCGATGCGAGGTCGTGGTCGAAAAGGTGGTGGTCGATCACCGCGATCGGCGCGGCCTTCTCGAGCTCACGGATCTTCTGGGCTTCCTGGTCGATCGCCAGGTCGAGGAAGACGATCGTGTCCGGGTGGGCGGCCGCGATGGCGCGCATCGCTTCTTGGTCGAGGCTCGGCGAGGTCAGGGAGAGGCACTCGAGCGGGAAGAACTTCGCGAGCAATGCGGCCGAGGTCGTGCCGTCGGTGTCGCGGTGGTAGACGGCGAGGACCCGTTCCCGGCGCAGCAACTTGGCAAGGGCCGCGGCCTGGCTAGTGAAGGCGTGCATGGAGATTGTTGTGCACGCTCCTTAAAAGCGCCGCCATCAGCGCATGAACGACCGTTTGCAGTAGACACATTCCAGCGACAACGGTTGCCGCTGCTGCACGCGGAACGTGGGTGGCGCTTCCTCGTGGGTGATGCAGTTCGCATTCGGGCACTCGATGAGCCTGCTGGTCACGAGCGGCGCTAGGCATTCCCAGGCCTTTTTCTTCCGGAGCACTTGGCCATGGTCGATCCAGCTCACCGTCGCCTCTGGCGAGAGCAGCGCAATCTCGTTCATCGCGCCTGTCCCTTCCGCGAGGTGCAGGCCGTCGAGTTTCGCGACGTCCTTCCGGCCTTTGGACTTGCTCGGAAAGCTGCCCACCATGATCGGGTAAAAGCCGTCGATCCACGCATACTTGCTGAGAACGTCAAAGACCCGGCCGCCGGTGGCGAAGGTCAGGTGGTCGAAAACCATGCCGTGCTCGATGAGCTCGATCTTCCTATTGTCCATGGGCACCTCCGAGCGTCAGGAGCAGCATGGCCTGGCGGACCGGGATGCCGTTCCCGGCCTGGTGGTTCCAGTAGGCCACGGGCAGGGAATCGACGTCGCGGGCAATGCATGGAAAATCCTTGTCCATAGGCAGGGGATGCATGACGACCAGGTCTTTCTTGGCCGGTAGGAGCGAGGCGCGGAGCACGACGGATCCGCGCACGTGCTTAAGCGTCTCCCTTCCCTCGGCAGTCTGGGGGAACCGCTCTTCCTGTGTGCGGGACCCGTAGGCCACATGAGACGCGGCCAGGAAACGGGGGAAGTCCGCAGGATCGAACGATTCCTCCCACGTGCAGCTGCGCGCGTCCAGCAGGGACTTGAACTGCTCGGGCAGGCCAACCGCCGGGTGGGAAAGGAAGAAGAACCGGTTTCCGGGATAGAGGGAGAGGTGGGCGAGGATGCGGGTCGCCCGGCCGAACTTCAGGTCGTTGAAGAAGAGGAAGATCAGGTGGTCGAGCCTGCCGAAGCGCTCGTGGATGGTGAAGAGATCGAGCAGGTTCTGGGTCGGATGCTCATTGTAGCCGTCGCCGCCGTTGATCACCGGCAGGTCAGTCACCTCTGCGGCGTATGCAGCAGCGCCGTCGCGTGGGTGCCGGATGACGATGCCGTCCGACCCGTACTCCTTCGCCATCGCCAGCGTGGACGCGACACTTTCGCGCTTCTCGAGCGACGTTCCTTTCGGTTCCCGGAATTCCATGGACACGCCGCCGCCCAGCCGGGTCATGGCGTTCCTGAAGGACGTGTACGTGCGGGTGCTGGGTTCGAAAAAGAGCAAGGCAAGATAGCGGTTGCGCATATGCTGCTGATACGCGCCTGGCGACGCTTTCACCGTACGAGCAAGATCGAGCAGGTGGGTCACGTCCGCGGGAGAGAAGTCGGCAATCGAGAGGATGCTCCGCGGCCAGCTCATGGGAAGGTATATGCCGCATGTTTTAAAAAGACGGCCCGCTCTCTCCCGCTTGGGCAAGGCTATTTAAGCGGGTGGAGAAGCATACTCATGTTCGCGGGAATTGTCTCCTCGGGGAAGGTGGTAGCCGCCGAGAGGCGTCGCGGACTCCGCCTCGCCGTCGACTTAGGACCCCAGGCCCGGCACGTGCAGGTCGGCGACTCGGTCGCCGTCAACGGGATCTGCCTGACCGCGATCAAGCGGCGCGGGAAGGACGTCGCGTTCGAAGTCATGCCCGAGACCCTCAGCCGGACGACCGTCGGCTCGGCAAAGCGGGGGGACCGGGTGAACGTGGAGCTTTCCCTCCGGCTCGCGGACCGCATCGGCGGCCACCTCGTCATGGGCCACATCGACGGCGTGGGGACTGTCCAGCGCATCGAGCGGGACGGGAAATATCTCAAACTCTGGATCGCCGCTCCTCGCAGCCTGACGAGTCTCATGGTGGCCAAAGGAGCGGTCGCCCTCGACGGTGTCAGCATGACCGTGGTGGATGTTCTCCCGAGGTCGTTCTCCGTCTGCCTGATCCCGGCGACGCGCACCATCACCACCCTCGGCCAGAAGCAGGTGGGCGATCAGGTGAACATCGAGGCCGACCTGATGGGCAAGTACGTCCAGGCCGCCCTCGCCGCGGCTGCGCCCCGCCGCGCGCCTAAAAGAGCTTGAAGCCGCCAGGCTTGATGCCGTCCTGGGTGATCACGAACTTGACCGAACCGCCCTCGGGCAGCGAGCGGTGCTTGATGATCGTGGCCTTGCGCTCTCCCTGCCGGCCTGTCTTCTCGAGCAGGATGACGGTCTTCGACCAGTAGCGGACTGCGTCGCCGCCGACCATCTCTGGGTTGCCCGTGTCCCAGTGGCGGAAAGTGTGGTTGGTGACCAGGACAGGGACCTTGTGCTGGCGGGCAAAGAGCGACAGGACGGAGAGCTGCTTGGACAGCTCGCGGTTGGCTTCGAGGACGCCGTTCGAGGCGAACCGGTGGTGGTTGTCCGGGGAGGGCTTGGCGTCGCCAGAGAACTCGAGCCGGTACAGGGATGAGAGAGAATCTACCACCACGAGGTCAGTCTTCTTGAGCTCGCGGAGGATCGTTCCTTGCTCGCGGAAATCCTTGGGCTCGAGGAGGTTGATGCGCGGGAGCAGTCCCCGGTAGTCGGGTTTCAGCTGTTCCAGCCGGTCGAAGGAGAACCCGCCCTCGGTGTCGATATACGTGACCGTTCCCCCGGACTCCACGCAATGCAGCATCGCGAGCAGGCAGAGGTTAGTCTTGCCGGCCCCCGGTTCGCCGAAGAGGTTCGTCACCGCGCCGGCCTCGATCTCCCGCATGAACGTGGGGAACGGGTCGGGGAAGAATACCTGCCTTCCGCCCATGAGCACTCTTCCCTGCCGGATTTAAATTGCCCACGCCGGCGGGCAGTGCGCCGTTTTCCGTACGCCTGCTTTATAAATTCCGGCGATGAATCAGGTGCATGGACTCCCGACCAGCGAGAAACGCAGCTGTTTCTGGTAGGGGACTCTCCTTTTCGTATTTCTGGTAGTGCTGCGTTCGTACACCGAGCCACAGGTTTCGTATGGACGACCTCTCATGCTCCCTGGTGAAAGAAGATAGTCTTGTACTGGCTCTGGCGCGAGTCGTGCGGGACACGTTGACCGATAAACAGCTCCGCATACTCACCGTGCTGCAAAAAGAACCAGCGACGGCCTCGTCGCTGGTTCGCCGCCTGTCCATCGAGCTCGCCTGCTCTCGGTCGTCGCTGTGGGCGAGTCTGGGGGGATTGCGCGAGGCGGGGATGATCGAGGGAAATCGCGGTGATGTTCTCTCGTTGACCGCGCTCGGCAAGATCATTCTGGAGGTGCAGCATGCCTGAACTACCTGGACTGCCCCACATAAGGGAATTCAGCGAGAAGCTCCTGATGGTATATTTCGAGGATGCTGTCCGAGAGCTGGAAGGCCTCTACCGCCACGGAACGGCAGCAGAAGTGACCGACGCGGTGAGTGCCGAGTGGGGACGCTGCCTTGGAAGGATTGCCCTTGCTGAGCCGCGACTGAGTTCGTTGGTCTACCAACCATTGGCCTGGGAGATGCAGGGGAAAGGCATCCTCGCGGAACGGGAAAGGGAGTATGCGGATGCGCTCGTGCAGGAGGCGCAGCGGCGCTACAAGTCTTAAGAAGGCGGGAGGTCATTAAAGGTATATGGACATTGAGTCGCGCCTCGCGCTGGTCCGGGGCGTCGCCGAGGAGATCATCACCGACCCTGAGCTGCGGACGTTGCTCGAACAGAACGCCCATCCGACCGCGTACGACGGCTTCGAGCCCAGTGGGCTCGCGCACTTGCCCTTCGGTCTCTACCGGCCGCTGCTGCTGAATGACCTGCTGAAGGCAGGGGTCCGCTTCACGCTCCTGCTCGCCGACTGGCACGGCTGGATCAACAACAAGATGGGCGGCGACCTGGACGCCATCCGGCGGGTCGGGGACTACTTCCTGGAAGTCTGGAGTGCTGCGGGCGTCGACCTGGACAAGGTCAAGGCGGTCTGGGCTAGTGATCTGGTCGACTCCTCGGACTACTGGAAGCGCGTGGTCACCGTCGCCAAGCACACCACGGTCCAGCGCGCCACGCGCTGCCTCAGCATCATGGGCCGGAAGGAAGGCGAGCTCCTGGAGAGCGCCCAGTACTTCTACCCGGCCATGCAGGTCGCGGACATCTTCGAGCTCGGCGTCGACATCTGCCAGCTCGGCCTCGACCAGCGCCGGGCGAACATCCTCTCGCGGGAGATCGCCGACAAGCTCAAGTGGAAGAAGCCCGTCCTCGTCCACCACCACATGCTCGCCGGCCTCCAGGGTCAGGTCGAGCTGGACCAGGCCCAGACCTACGACGAGCAGCGGGACCGAGACGTGAAGATCGCCTCGAAGATGAGCAAGTCCAAGCCCGCGAGCGCGATCTTCGTGCACGATTCCCCTGAGCAGATCAGGAAGAAACTCCACGAGGCCTTCTGCGAGACCAAGAACGTCGGGAACAACCCCGTCCTCGACTACTGCAAGGAGATCATCTTCCGCGCGCAGAAGGAGTTCAAGATCGAGCGGGACCGCAAGTTCGGCGGCGACCTCTTCTTCTACAGCTACGAGGACCTGGAAGAGGCTTTCCTCAAGGGACTCCATCCCCTGGACCTCAAGAACGCGACTGCTGCTGCTCTCGACCACCTGATCGCGCCGGTGCGCACGCATTTCGAGAAGAACAAGAAGGCCAAGGACCTGCTCCAGTTCGTGCGAGGCCAGGACGTGACGCGGTAAGAAGAGAGCCGTCACTTCCGCAGCTCGCGGATCATCTGCACGCAGGCCTCGACGATGTCGCCTGCGCGCGGAATCCTGGCCACGGCCTGGTCATAGGTCTGCCGCGGGCCGGTGATGCCGAGGGCGACGGGCTTGCCGTACTCGAGCGCGAGCGCGGCGAGCTTCTCGGCGGCGACGAAGGCGATCACCTGGTCGTGGTCCGTCTCCCCCGTGACGAGGGTTCCGAGCGTCGCGACGCCGTCCACGCCAGCGTCGAGGAGCTTCTTCACGAAGAGCGGGATGTCGAAGCTGCCCGGGCAGCGGTAGACCTGCGCCACCTCAACATCGAGCTTCTCAGCGCGCTCGAGGGCCTCCTCCAGCATCTTCTCCATGACCTCTTCATGGAACGTGGCCGCGACGATTCCGATCGTGATGGTCATACGCTCACCATGACCTGGTCGCCGTCCCGCAAGTCCAGGGTCTCTCTCAGGTTGACCGGAGCGAGGATCTCCAGGATCTGCTTCCCATGGGCAGTTTTCCGCGGCCGCACGACAGCGCCATCGACGCGGCGGTTCACCTTGGCCAGCCTGCAGTCCACCGGATGCAGCCCTGGAGGCGCGGGAATCGTGATCGGGAAGGAGAGGTCAGGCGCCAGAGCGACGTGGAGGTTGAGCGTCCCGGGATAGGGCGCGAAGCCGAGCGGCCGCCAGTCGTATTTCCGCACGTACGCGGCCCCTTCGCCGAGCCCCTGCACCACGGTTCCCGTGAGGTCCATACCACCCCCTTCGGCTGCGGCTTTATATGGCTGCTCTCCTGGGGAGGACCGAAAGCTTTATAAGTATAGTTGTTACTATTTGATAGTAACAAGGAGGACTATGAGCCAGACCACATACCCGACCGGCGACGAGGCGCAGGACCAGACCCCCTACCGACCGTCCGAACTCGCCCGCCAGGCAGACCAGCTCCTGCGTGCCGCAGGGCTCGATATCTTCGGGCGGCAGCGGAGCGAAGACGGCTACCTACAAGCCCGCTTCGAGTACGGCATGCCTCGAAACGGGTTCCGCGGTGCTTCGCGGCGTGCGTAGAACCGGGAGTTACGCGACGGTCGGCTTCCAGGAGGTCCAGAGCGTGGCCTCCTGGGCGTTTCCGGCCTTGCGGACCCAGTAGCCGGAAAGGGTCAGGGCGAAGCTCTCCACAGACGACGTCGCCACGGTGAGCCCGATCTTGCGGGCGAGGGGCCGGACCCGGATGCCAGGTCTCCGAGCTCCTTGGTCGCGCTTCTTGACCGACACCACCAGCTCCAGCCAGGCGTCCAGGGCATGGTCGTCGAGCTTCTCGCGGATGAACTTGAGGTCGGAGCGGCTGAGCCGGTTGGGGCCGTCGGGGTGGCTGTGGAAGCCGCCCACCAGGTTCAGCGGTTTGAGCAGGCCATCGACGCGCCCGACCGCAGACAGGTTCCCATGCACGACGGAGGAGGGCTTCTTGATGTCCGACTGCATGGGGTAGGCCGAGAGGATCCGGAGCCTGCTCGCCCGGTGGCCGTTGGCGCCGATCAAGTACCCAGAGACTTCCTTGTGGTACTCTTCCAGTGCGGCAGGAACCAGCGCGGTCAGCAGGCACCGCGGGTCAATGTAGACGTTCGCGCGCATGGGGATCAGCTATCTCTCCCAGCGCGGATTTATAAAGGTTCTCTTCGAGACTCCAATAGATGTTTTAGAACAGAGCTATTGGAGAAGAGAGATGTATATAACGGTGTTATACATCTTCCCAGCGGCAACCTTATCTACCTTCCGTGCGAAAAGAAGGTATGGCCTTCACCGTCACGCCCTGGGACGTCCAGGGGAAGGTGGACTACGACCGCCTGATCAAAGAGTTCGGCACCAGGAAGATCGACGACCCGCTCCTGGGCCGGATGAAGAAGCACGTCAAGCAGCTCCATGTCATGCTGCGGCGGGGCTTCTTCTTCTCGCACCGGGACCTCGACCTCGTGCTCGACGACGTCGACCGCGGGAAAGGCTTCTTCCTCTACACCGGCCGCGGGCCCTCCGGGGCGATGCACATCGGCCACCTCACCCCCTTCCTGTTCAACAAGTGGCTCCAGGACGTCTTCAAGGTGAACCTGTACATCGAGATCACCGACGACGAGAAGTTCGTCCAGAAGGCCGACCGTGAGTGGGAGCAGGTCAGGGACCAGGCCGCCCAGGACATCCTCGACATCGCCGCGCTCGGTTTCGACCCGGACCGGACGTTCATCTTCCGGGACGCGGAGTATGTCAAGAACGTCTATCCGCTCATGCTCAAGGCCGCGCGGAAGATCACCTTCTCCACCGCCAAGGCAGTCTTCGGCTTCACCAACGAGACCAACATCGGGATGATCTTCTACCCGTCGTACCAGGTGATCCCGACCTTCTTCGAGCAGAAGCGCTGCCTCATCCCGGCAGCCATCGACCAGGACCCGTACTGGAGGATCCAGCGGGACATCGCCGAAGGCCTGGGGTTCCACAAGACCGCCGCGATCCACAACAAGCTCCTCCCCCCGCTGCAGGGCATGGAAGGGAAGATGAGCTCCAGCCGCCAGGAGAGCGCCATCTACCTGGCCGACTCGCCCGAGACGGTCCGCACGAAGATCATGAAGTATGCCTTCTCCGGCGGCGCAGGGAACCTCAAGGATCACCGGGAGAAGGGGGGGAACCCGGACGTGGACGTGGCCTTCCAGTGGCTGCACGCCCTCTTCGAGGAGGACGACAAGAAGATCCGCGACCTGGAGGCCGGTTACCGCAGCGGCCAGGTGACGACCGGCGAGATGAAAGACCACCTCATCGGGAACCTGACCGGTTTCCTGGAGACCCACCAGAAGCAGAAGAAGCACGCTGCGGCAGCCGCGAAGAAGATGCAGTACGACGGCAAGCTCGCCAAGCAGATGTGGGAGACCGTCTTCTGAGGTCGTATGATCGAGAAATCCGCTGGCATCATCCTCTTCCGCGGGTCGCCGCCGCAGTTCCTGCTCCTCCATTACCCGGCTGGCCACTGGGACTTCGCCAAGGGCAAGCTCGAGCCAGGGGAGACCGAGTTGCAGGCTGCGCTGCGCGAGCTCCAGGAAGAGACGGGCATCACCCACGTCCAGGTCCTCCCAGACTTCAAGGAGACCATCCAGTACTACTTCCGGAAGGAGGGCGAGACCGTGCGCAAGACCGTGGTCGACTTCCTCGCCGAGACCGCCGAGAAGGACGTCCAGATCTCCGCCGAGCATATCGGCTACGTCTGGCTGCCCTACAAGGCCGCCCTCGAGAGGCTGACCTTCAAGAACGCGAAACAGGAGCTTGAGAAGGCCAAGCAGTTCCTGCGCGCGCAGCGCCGCGCCTGAACGCCTTTTTAATCCCACGCGGGAACTTCAGGCATGAAAGGCCTCTTGCTCCTCTCCGGGGGGATTGACTCGCCGGTTGCCGGCTCGCTCCTGCAGAAGGACATGGACCTCGAGGCGGTCCATTTCTCGTTCGCGCCGCTGACGAATGACGAGCCAGAAGAGAAGTGCCGCGCCCTCGCAGGGAAGCTCGGCATCCGTCTCCATGTGATCAACATCGCGTCCGACCTCCAGCGCATCGCCCAGCTCTGCGACCGCAAGTACTATTTTGTCCTGATGAAGCGGCTCATGCTCCGGCGGGCCGAGGCCCTCGCCAAGAAGCAGGGATGCGACGTCCTGGTCACGGGCGAGAGCCTGGGGCAGGTCTCCTCCCAGACCGTCGACAACCTGCGCGCGATCGACGCCGCGACCGGCATGACCGTCCTGCGGCCGCTGATCGCGATGGACAAGGAGGAGATCATCAAGATCGCCGAGCGGATCGGCACGTTCGCGGTCAGTTGCGGGAAGGAGATGTGCGACGTCCTGGGGCCCGACCATCCGGAAACCCGCGCCCGGCTGGCGGACGTGGAGCGGCAGGAGCAGCAGCTTGCTGCTGCGCAGGACAAATGATTACGCTTGAGGCTTGATGGTCACGAGTTGGATCTCGAACGTCATGGTCTTGCCTGCGAGGAAGTGGTTGAGGTCGATGGTGAAGTTCTCCTCATCCACGGCGACGATCGTGCCCTGCCCGACCGGCGTGGTAATGGTCGACCCGACCGTCGGGTTGATAGTGATGATGATCTTGTCCGCGGTCACGGCGACGCTCGCGTTCCCGTAGGCCGTCGTAACGGTGTCGGTCTGGGGAGTGTACTTCACGAACGCCTTCTCTGAAGTGACGTTCACGATCTCCGCGGTCCAGCCCACGCCGGACAGGTTGTAGGTGTGGCCCACCTGCGCCAGCAGGGTCGTCTCGACAGAGTCGTTGGTGATCGCGCTGACCTTGTACTGGAGCGAGGTCGTGGGCGGGGTGAACACGTCACCGACCTTCTTGACGCCGAAGTTGGCGATGAAGATCTCGAGCGGGACCTCGACGACCACGTCGATCTCTTCGGTCCTGTTCAGTTCCTGGGAGCGCGGCATCTCCTGGATCGCGAGCGGGTTGCTCGGTCCGTAGCCCTTCTCGGGCGGGATCGTGACCGTCTTGCGCTCGCCGACGCGCATCCCGACCAGGGCCTCGTCGAAGCCGGCGATCACCTGCTGGTTCCCGACGGTGAAGGTGAGGACTTCGAACGTGGGCCGTTGGATGTTGTTCGCAATCGCCACGGCCTGGATGTTGGTGTCGAACACCTTGCCGTCTGCGGATCCGGTGTAGTAGACCGAGACCGTGTCGCCCGCCTTGGCGACCGGTGCGAGCAGCATGCCGGTCAGCGGGTTCATGCCCGCCGCAGTCACGAACGCGACGACGCCGAGCACGATGATGACGCCGGCGTAGGCCAGCGGCCTCCGCTTCCGTTTCTGGCCGGGCTGGGTCGCGCCGGGCTGGGCGGGATTGAATTCGTAAGCTTCATCCATGCGAGTCGATTGGGGAGGATGATTTAAATAGGTGCGCGTGCTACTGCCAGCGGTCGAGGAGTCCGGGCAGGGTCCGCAGCGACCGGAGATCGCCCCCGCCGTCCCGCTGCAGGAACAGGGCGCGCCATCCCAGCCGCCGGGCAGGGACGATGTCCGAGTCCTGTGAATCCCCCACCATCACCGCCTCCTGGGGCGAACATCCCAGCCGCTCCAAGATCATGCGGAAGATCCGGGGATCCGGCTTGCGGATCCCGACCTGGAACGAGAACGTCGCGGCGTCGACAAACCGGGCGAGGCCCGTCTCCTCGAGGATGGTGCGGTCATGCTGCTGGACGTTCGTCAAGACGCCAACCTTGAGGTGCCGTTCGCGCAGGGCGGCGAGCGCGCGCGGGACGTCGCGATAGACCACCGGGTCGAACCGGGCATTGACCTCCCGCAGCACGCGGATAAAGTCTGGCCGGAAGCGGGGAGGGATCTGCAATCGCCGCGCGAGCTCAGCGTAGCCCGCTCCAGGTGGGTGCCACTCCCGCGTATTCAGGACGTCGGAGAAGACAGGCATGAACGTCCGGTAGTCGTACGGCAGGCCCATGCGCGCGTAGCACGCGCCGATCAGCCGGTCGCTGAACTCATACCGCACGGTCTCGCCGCGCGGATGCACGAGCGTGTACCAGAGGTCGAAGACGACCGCTTTTATCATACCCCCATTTTCTTCCCTGGCATATTAAACGGCTCCTCCAGGTCTGCACCGGCCTTTTAAAGGCCGGCAGCGTAGTCTGATGCATGTTCAAGGAGCTCCTCACCAGCCCGCATGGCCACGATCAGCACAACTTCATCTACGTCGTGCATGCCATCAACCCCCTGTATCAGGGGCCCGTCGACGCCCGGCTCGTCCAGAGGAAGCTGCGGCGGATGCGGCGTAGAGGAGCCTTCTACTGCGGCTCGCTGGTGGGATGCCTGGATACCGATAGGGCCCAAGCGATGTTCCCGCGGTACCGGGTGAATGCGCCCATCTCGCAGACGGGAACCGACGGTTCATACGGGTTCATCCTCGATATCCCGTCCGACGACGTTGTCGCCATCTCCTCGCGGGCCGACCTGCACACCCCCAAGGGGCAGGCGAAGCTCAGGGGCTTCGTCTCCGGCTATCGTGCCCAACCGGATGATCCCCTGATGCTCTTGGCCATGAGCGAAGGCAGCGAACTCGCGCTCCCTTACAACGAGCTCATCCTGAAGGGCGACCGCGCGACCGGTATTGTCGGTGTGTTCTATCAGGATGATGAAGGATGCTCGCGAAACAGGCAGAATGGAGAGGTGCTCGCGGCGGCTGTCCAGGCGGTGGGTGAGGCAGGCGTTCCGCTCATCCCCATCGTTCACCCGGAGGAATCCCTGGGCGTGCTGATCGGTCAGACATCCCCCGACGACGTTATCCGCGCCCTCCGGGTACGCGAGTAGCCCTAGAGCAGCCCGAAGAGCACAAGGGCGCCGTAGACGATGCTCAGGCCTGCGCTCCCCGCGACGAGCGGTGTCCGGAAACGGGCAGCGGCCGTGCGCATGAGGCCGCTGAAGAGCAGCATCCCCCCGAGGACGCCGGCGCCGAACACCGCGATCCCCGCGACCAGGCCGAGCACGGAGGAGAGCCCGATCGACACCAGGACCAGGAGCTCGTCGTTACTCGCCAGCCCCTGCACCACACCCATCCCCAGCAGGTGGCGGTGATCGTGGGTCTCGCCAGCATGCTTGTGCGGATGCGAATGGACGAGCCTGCCATGGTGGTGTGGATGGGCATGCAACCCTTTGAGTGTTACGATCCCCACCCCGATCAACATAATAGCGACCACGGCTTCCATCTGTCCAAGGAAGCGCGAGAGCACCGCGTCCTTGAAGACCAAGAGGAGGATGGTAACCGCGACCGCAGTCAGCATATGTCCGGCCGCCCAGGACGATCCCGAGGCCAATGCTCCGCGCAACGTCTGCGCGCGGGCCGCAGACGTCGAGACGGCCAGCAGGTGGTCGGCGTCCAGGCTGTGGCGGAGGCCAAGCAGGAACGCAACGAGCAGCGCGATCTCCATGCTTGCACTTGATGAGCGGATTTAAAACAGCTATTTCTTGGCGTGCAGCCAGACCTTGCCTACGATGGCCTCGCGCGGGACCGGGCCCACGCGGCCGCTCGCGGTCGCGTTGTCGCCCGCCACGAAGTACATCCCGTCGTCCGCCAGGTAGACGCGCTTGATGATGTGCTCGCCCTTCCAGCGCAGGACGACGACGTCGCCCTCATGCGGCGTTCCCGGCCTCACCAGGACGTAATCACCCTCGTGGAACGCCGGCAACATGCTCTCGTCTTCGACACGGAAACGCATCATAGTTTCGGATACACCGTCTCGCGCGCGGTCGGATAGGGGGCCTTCACGCGGACCGTCTTGATTCCCTTGGTCTCCCAGAAGATCTCGGCGATCTTGTTGACCGTCTCGAGCAACTCCTCGGCCGCCTGGAGGTTCGCCTCCTGGCGGGCTTTCGAACCAAGCTTCATAGCCTTCCACACCAGCTCGTGCAGCTGCGGGTGCTTCTGGAGGTGCTCGGGCTTGAAGTAGTCCCCCCAGAGGATCCGGACCTCGTGCTTGCAGACCTCAGCATGCTCTTCCTTGGTGGCGATGTACCGGATCATGCTGTTGCGGAAGTCAGCGTCGTGCTGCTCGTGTTTCTGCTCGAGTTCCTGGGCGAGGGTGACCATGCGGACCACCGTGTGGGCGGCCATCAGCGCCCGGTGCGGGTCATAGATCCCGCAGGGGATGTCGCAGTGGGCGCGCGCGACTGGTGCGGGAGCGATCGTGTCGAGCATCCGGAAGAGCGCGTGCAGAAAGGACATGCAGAGTATTGGCGGTGTGATTTTTAAACGTTGTTGTCGGAAAAATTTGCCATTCTACTGGGAAATCACCTTCTTGGTGAAGCATCGACGAGCGGTTTCACCCTGCCCAGGAAATCTCTTGCGAAAGAAAGGCAAGCGCGTGCATCTTCCGGTACGATGTCCACGGCTTTATAGATGGAATCGTGCCTCAACTGCCTGAACCGGTCGAATTGTGCGATGACCGTCTCCGGGAACTGGGGACCATAATATTCCCGTAAAAAGCTGAGCGTTGCCTCGTGGGAATACGGCTTGAATCCTGCGAGTGACATCAAGGACTGCGCGGCTTCCCGTGCGGTTTCGTACGCATCTTCAAGGACAAAGGCAGCGGTCTCGGTGGTCGCCGCTCTTGTCGTGACGTACTGCAGCCGCTTTTCTGCCTTCTGAAGCAGCGAGCGGGATTCTTCCGGGTCCGGAGTCTTTCTCTTCGCCTTTCCCATCTTCAGGTACCTCTCAAACGAGTTTATCATCAGACCACCTTTACATACCCATGCAACACGACGCCATTCGCCACCGCGTTCTTGAATTCTGCCGGGCTATGGTCAAGCGAGGGGAGGACGTGCAGGTCTATCTTTCTGGAAAACGCTACCTCATATGGACGGAGCACATCCCCCGCGTCAGAACGCTTGCGGTTGGTGATCACCAGGAGGTCGATATCGCTTTCCTCGATATCCTCCCCCTTCGCAAAGGAACCAAAGACGACGATCGCCTCCGGCGTATACAAGTCCCGAAGCACATCAACGAAGCCGCGGCTGAGTTGATAGAGGTTGAACACCCTCTTGTAGTCCGTATACTTCTGTGACTCAGTATTCGCGGTGATATCTTTTGCAAGGGGGTTGTCAACAATCCGCACAATCCCGTACGTCTTTAACTCCTCTATGCATGCGCTCACCGCGGTCGTTGAAAAGCCGGTCTTATGCGCAAGCTCCCGCAGATGAAATGTTTTGTTAGGGAATGCAAAGAAAACCCTGGCGACACCGAACCCTACCCGTGTCCCGAAGGGGATCGCCGTCGGGCCAGCCCGAACGGCAGGAATGTTTTTTTTCCGTGTCATATGTCATATTATAGAAACAGCTGTTATTTAAAGTTTTCTGTCCGCTTTGGAACCGTCTACACCTGCGCGATCCGGGTGGCGCCGCCTGCGTCCTTGTCGCGCTCCAGGCGGTACACGTGCTCGAGCCCTTCGGACAGCGCAGGGTCGTGGGTGATCAGGAAGACCTGCTCCGCGAACCGCGGCATCTGCTCGCGCAAGATCTCGGCGAACGTCGCGATCGCCGCCGCGTCGAGGTTGTGGGTCGGCTCGTCCAGGATGAGCCACTTCAGCGTCGGCAGGAAGGCCAGCGAGAAGGCGATCCGCAGGGCCAGCGTGGCCAGGCTCCGCTCGCCGCCTGACGCGGTGTCGGCGTCGATCCACTCCCGGGCCCGCAGCTGCAGGACGTAGTCACCCTCCGCGACCCCCAGCCGGACCGAAGTGAAGTCGCCGTAGGGATAGAGGTCGCGCCAGATCGTCTCAAGGATCAGGTTCACGTTGCCGAGGAATCCGGTGCGCAAGTCCTCTTGGGTCAACTTCACCGCGAGCCCAAATCCTTCGAGGGCAACGGCGACTGCGCCGTCCCGCGCCAGCGACGCACGGTACGTGGCGAGCATGTTCTCCCGCCGGGCGAGCTCCTGCAGCGACGCCTGCTTGTCCGCCAGCCGCACTCGCAGGCCGCGCAGTTCAGCCTCGATCTCGCGCTCACGGACCAGCTGCTCCTGGAAGACCTCCCGCAGGCCCCGCACATCCCGGCCCTGCGCGCCCTTCTGAAGGCCGGCGATCGCGGTCTCGTACTCCCGCTTGACGCGCAGGATGTCCTGGAGCTTGGCCTCCAGCTCGCGGATCTCCTGGAAGGCCTGGGCGACCCGGTCGCGTTCGAGCCGCCGCTCCGCCAGGGTCTTCTCCAGGGTGGTAATCTCCTCGGCCATCACCCCCGCGACCCGGTGCTTCTGCTCCTTCTCCTGGCCGAGCCCGGTCACTTCGGCAGCCTTCCGCCGCATCAGGTCAGTCTTCCGTTCTCCCGCAACGGGGTTCTCGCAGAGCGGACAGACACCGTCGATCCCGCTGATCTGTGCCAGGTTGTCGGCCGTGAGCTTCTCCCGGGTAGCAGCGGCATGGATCTCGCCCATCAGCCGTTCCAGCGACTCGCGCTTCTGCGCGACGACGTTCTCCATCCGCTCGATCTCCATGTCCATCCGGCCGATGTCCTTGCCCCGGACCACCTTCCGGTTCCTGCCCTCGCGCAGCTCAATCTCCAGCAGGCCTCCCTTCAGGCCTTCCAACATCCGCACGGTCCGATCCAGCTCGGCCTGCCGCTGTTCAACGCCCGCCAGGTCCTGGGAGGCCCGCTGCCGTGCCTCGGCGGCCGACGACCGGTCCCCTTCCTTCTGGACAACCACCGCGTAGAGGTCGCGGATCTCCTGGCCGAGGGCGGCGGCCTTCTCCTCGACGCCGTCCTTCTCGAGGTCGGCCACGATCCGGGTCTTCTCCTCCCGGCCGACGCGCACCCGTCCCTCCAGGGCGACCGCCTCGGTCCGCACGGCCTCGAAGCGGTCGAGTCGCAGCATCCGGTCGATGTGCTGCCGCCGCTGGCCGGTGGGGATCTTCAGGAAGAGGTCGAGGCCGTTCTGCTCGGCGTAGACGGCCTTCGCGAAGATGTCATAGTCCATCCCGAGGGCCCGCTCGACCTCGCGGGTGACGCCACGCGGGCTCACCTCCACCAGGGCGCCGTCCTGCCGAAATTCTGCAGACGAGCTCTTGCCGCGACGGATCTCGCGCGTAACCAGGAAGTCTTTCCCGCCGACGGTGAAGCCGACCTCCACGGCGGCCCGGTCCTTCCCGGCCATGATCAGATCCTCGAGCGTCAGCTTCCTCGCCTGGAGAACTGGCGTGGTGCCGAACAGGCCGAAGGCGAGGCCGTCCATCACCGAGGACTTGCCCGCGCCCATGATGCCGACCAGGGCGTTGACGCCCGGGAAGAAGCGGAGGTCAGTGTCCAGGTGCGACTTCCAGCCGCGGAGGCGGACCCGCGTGATCATAGGTACTCATGCTCCACTGGGAGCGCAGACATTAATGCTTCACGGAAAAACTCAGATCTTCTTGATCTTGCCCGGGGAAGGCTCGTAGCAGACGCCCTCCGCGAGCAGGTCGTTGACGACCTTCTCCACCGCGGCTTCAGGTTCGCCCGCGGCCTTCAGCAGGGCGTCGAAGGTGATGCCGTCCTTGGACTTCCCGATCGCCTCGAGCAGCTTCTTGCGCAGGTCCTCCTTCGGCGCGGCCGGTTCAGCAGCAGCGAGCGCGCGGATCTCCAGCCGCCGCAGCAGCTCCAGGTTCGGGTCCGCGATCTTGGCGACCACCTCGGGAATCAGGTAGACTTCGCCGTTGTATTCCTTGACCTTGCCGATCACGTCCACCAGGTCGCCGACCGCGACCTCGTCCAGCGGCTTGACCGTCTTGAAGGTCTTCGCGCGGATCGTGTCAGTCGCGTCGTCAAGGGTGATGGAGGCGAACGCGCCGTCCTCGGCCATGAACTTGCCCGTGACGGTCGCAAGGATCCGTGCGCGCGAGACCCGCTCGCCGGCGGGCGTGACCACGAAACTCGGGTTCATGCCCTCGTGCTTCTCCCAGGTGCCCTTCATGAGCGAGGCGATCGCCACCTTCTTCGCCGTCTGCCGCTCGATCATGCGCCTCTATTGGCGCCAATATTTAAATCCGGCACGCGGCCTGGAGGGACAGTTGCAAAAAACCTCGTAAGAGGAGCTTTTAAGGGCCGTCTCCGTATAGCTGGTATGTATTGCATCGTCTGTAAGGACCACGTGACGTCCCGCTACGAGGTCCAGGTGCGCGACACCGCGATGGACACGTCGCTCCAGGCTGCAGTCTGCCGGTTCTGTTACCACAAGTTCGTCGACTCGTTCCACGACCGCGGCTTCTTCAAGGTGGGGAAGATGCTGAACTGGATCAAGAAGCGCGACCCGCAGCGCGTTGTCTGACCTCACCAGCCGAACTCGCTGTAGGTCACGTTCCTTCTGATGCAGTCGAGGGCATGTCTGACGTAGGGGACGACGTTCGCAGGCAGTTCGGGCATCGGGAACCAGCGCATATCGTCGCACTTGTGGGGTTCCTTGTTCGTCGGCTCTCCATGCCACTGGCGAGGCGAGAGGAAGAAATCGATCCTCTCGTTCCCGTTATTGAGGCGGTGCATGACGTGCACGATGTCCAGATCGTCGGGTCGCAGGCGGAGCCCGGCCTCTTCCTCAGCCTCCCGCGCCATCGCGTCGCGGAGCGTCTCCTGCCCGTTCAGGTGGCCGGCAACCAGGCTGTAGTTCCCGTCCCCCCATCCCGTGTTGAAACGGCGCAGCAGGAGAATCAGGTCCCCTCTCGTGAGGACGAGATGGGCAGCAGGAGTGACCAGGACATGGGCCATACGTCCTTCTGGGGCGTCAGTATAAAAAACGCGGCTACTCGAGCTTCTTGACGCCCATTTTCTTCTCGGCAGCCTCAGCCTTCGTCGCCGCGTCTTCAGACTTCGCGACCTCAGGCTTGTGCTCCTTGGGTGCGGCGGGCTTCTCGGCCTTCTTCGCCTCTGCCGGCTTGGCGTCGGCCTTGTGCTCCGTCTTGGTTTCGGCCTTCTCTGCCTTGCCGAACGCTTCGTCGAGGCCATTCTTGCCGTACTCGACGACCTTGGCGTTGATCTGGACGATGTCCGCGGAGACGGTGTTGCCCCGGATCGACTTGCGCTTCCGCTGGCCGCGGCGCTCGGCATGGTAGCCAGGCGGGGAGGAGAGCACCAGGCGCTTCCGCGCGGTCCCCGCGACGTCGTGCCGCATGGGGAAGCCTTCCTTGTCGCTGCCGCCGGTGATCTGGAGCGCGTAGCCGTCCAGCCCCAACGGGAGGCCGGGGACGTTCTCGCCGATGCGCTTGCCGAGGAAGCCGGATGCGTCCTGGTCCAGCTCTTTCTGGTAGGCCTTCCTGCTCTTCGGGTCCGAGATCACGACTTTGAAGGTTGCCATAGCACTCTCTCCGCACAATGAAATTTATAAACACATTTATAGGGTCCGGACTATTTATACTATGGCAGCCTTCGTGGCCCAGTACTTCTGGTACGCATTTCTGATCGTGTTCCTGGTGGGGACGGCCCTCCTCACGCGCACGAAGTTCCAGAGATCGTACATCATCTTCCTTATGAAAACCAGGCGCGGGATCGGGTTCCTCGACCGCCTGGCGCGCCTGGCGCCGGGAGCCTGGACGTTCCTGGCCGACTTCTCGGTCCTGGTCTCCTTCGGCGGCCTCGGGGCGACCTACATCTCCCGCCACCGGCGGCCGTGGCCCTTCCTCCTGGTCCTGGGCATCCTCACGCTGGTCTTCCTCCTGCCCGTCGTTGGGCCGGTCTGGACGGGCGTCTTCGCCGTGCTGCTTCTCGGGGCCATCGCGATCGCGGAGCGGTTGCGCGCGACGGCCGGCTACTTCCTGCTCGGCGCCGTGGTCATGGCCGGCGCCGTGCTCGGGCTGCTCGGCGGGGTTTCCGCCCCGGCGGCAGTCATCGCGGCGATCACCGGGGCCGTCGGCATCCCCGGCCTCCTGGTCTCCTTCCTCGCCGTCCAGGCCGGTCAGATCGTGTTTGCGCAGTCCACCGTTCCTGGGGTGTCGCCGCTGCTGCCCGGGGTCTCCGCTGCAGGAGAGATCGGCTTCGTCTTCCCCGGACTCAACATCTTCATTCCCCTCTGGTCCGGCCTGATCGCGATCATCATCCTCTTGGTCTCGCATGAGTTCTCCCACGGTATTCTCGCCCGCGTCCACGGCATCCGCGTCCGGTCGATGGGCCTGCTGACCTTTGGCATCATCCCGATCGGCGCCTTCGTCGAGCCGGACGAGAAGCACCTCGCGACCAAGCGGTCGGAGCAGAAGATGCACGTCTACGCCATGGGCTCGTTTGCCAACCTGATCGTTGCAGGCCTCTGCGTACTCCTGGTGGTTCCCGCGTCCCTGTCCCTGGCCGGTCTGGTCATGCCCGCCGGCGTCCAGGTGGAGACCATCCAGGACGGCTACCCTGCCGCAGCCCTGGAACCGGGGACGGTCATCTGGGCTGTCAACGGCGTCAACGTCTCCACCGTCGACGCGTACGTCGCCCAGGTCGCCAACCTGACCCCCGGAGACGCGATCGTCCTCGACACCGACCGCGGCCGCTTCAGTCTCGTGTCGGTCGCGCCGCCGGATGGTTCGCCGCGCGGCTACCTCGGGTTCACGTTGCAGACCAAGACCGTGCCCGTCCACGCTGGCCAGGAGGGCCTGGTCGCCTTCCTGCTCTTCGTCCTTTCCACCCTGAACATCGTCTTCCTGTTCAACCTGAACATCGCCATCGTCAACCTTCTCCCGGTCCTGCCGTTCGACGGGTCCAAGATGTTCGAGGAGCTGATGCAGTCCTTCGGCCTCGGCAAAGGCCATCGGCAGGCCATCGCCAAGGCCATCGTGCTGCTGGTCGTGGCCCTGCTCATCCTGAACGCCCTCCCGCTCGGCAGCCTCGCCGCGGCGGCCCTGGGCGGCTGAAGGGCCTCCAAACCAGGACGAAAAGGCCCCCTTTCTCCCCGGCCTTCCCGGCTTTCCGCCGGGCCGGAAAAACAATTTAAATACCCGAAGCAATCTTTTTAGTACCGATTTCCTATGCCCGAAGACACCCTCATGGATGCTCCTCCTGCCGTGCCTGCAGCCCCTGCCGTGCCGGAGGAAGCGAAGGAAGAGGAGCTCTCCCAGGAAGAGGAGGAGAAGCTGCCCTTCCCCACCGCGGCCATCGTGCGGCTCATGAAGTCGCGCATGGACGGCGACAAGATGATCAAGAAAGAGGTCAAGATCGCCATGAACAAGTGGCTGGGCAACCTCTGCGTCAACGTCTCCAAGGAGATGAACCGCTTCCCCTACGTGATGATGCACCTCCATGAGTTCCAGAAGGCTATCGAACCCTACACTAGCATGGAGGCCTTCCAGAGGGAGAAGGACCGGATCCTCTCCCACCTCGACGCCATCAAGAAGGACATCGAGAAGCTCGAGCGCGACCTCGGCAAGATCGAAGAGAACATGTTCTAGGTCGCTGCCTGTCTTGCCTGGCTTTCTCAGAAGAACTCCACACCAAGCAATATGCTGAGCCACCGCCAGGGCATCAGACGCGGCAGCGCCTCAGCGCCGCGTCCAGAAGGGCACGCAGTACTCCGAGCCGCACCGCACGACGGTCAGGTCCTTGGTGGACTGCCGGTGGTAGGAGATGATCGGCAGGCCGTCAGCGCCGATCGCCACGGAGTTGTACTTACCCGGGTTGCCCACGCTGTCAATGGTGGTGGGGAGGTAGCCGGCCGCCGGGGCGCAGAAGGCATCGACACACTTGGTGAGCCGCAGCTGGCCGAGCGTCTCGTCGTAGTAGGTGATGAGCGGGCTGCCGTCCGGGGCGAGGGTCATCGAGACATAGGTGCCGGTGTTGGCCGAGACCGTGTCGATGACGTCCGCGGTCGTCGCCGTGCTGCAGTCCAGGTTCTGGCACTTCGAGAACCGGAGTTCGTCCTGCGGCGTCCGGTAGAAAGCGACGATGGGCAGCCCGTCCTTGCCGATGGTGGCGGAGAGGTACTGGCCGGAGTTGTCGCCGGTGATGATCGCGGTCGGGCCGGCCTGGACGCTGGTGCAGTTGACCGTGCACTTGATGGAGCGGATATTGCTGGTCCCGTCATAGTACAGCACGACCGGCTGCCGGTCCGTCGGCGTGATCACGACGTCGAGGAAGTTGCCGACATTGCTGCCGACCAGGGTGGTCGATGACACGGTCGAGCAGGCCACGTTCAGGCACCGGTAGGCGTTCAGCAGGACGCCGGTGTGGGCGATGATGAGCGGATAGCCAGGAGCCATGATCATCGAGAGGCCGTTCACGTTCGTGCTGGGCACGGTGGTCAAGGACGAGCTCGTGCAGGCGGGATCGTTGCAGTGGCGGATCGTGAGGAGGCCGGTGGAGCCCCGGTAGGCGACCACCGGAAGCCCGTCGCTCCCGATGACGGCCTGCACCCCGCTGCCGGCGGTTGAGGCGCCGTCGAGGGTCACGCTCGTGGAGATCGCGCAGTCGACCGTGACGCACTTCCGCGCCTCGAGGCCAGGTACGTCCCCGCCGGCGACGATGAAGGGCAGCCCGTCCGGCGCGATCACGAGGTCAGTCGAGAAGGAATCGGTCGCCGACACGGTCGTGATCAGGTTGTCGCGGGCGATGGTCCCGGGCCACGTGCCACGGACTGCGGAGCCGCCGATCGCCAGGCCGCCTTCGATGTCCAGCTTGCCTGCAGGTGACCGGCCGATACCGACCTTGCCGCCGAACGGCAGCGGCTGGAGGACCAGGTTGCGGGCGCCAGTCGCGCCCTGGAAATCCCAGCCGCCAATAAAGATCGAGCTGTTCGTGTCCGTCACGTATTCAGGCTCGACGTAGAGGTAGACCTGGTCATCGAGGAAGAAGGATTGCTGGTTGGTGGCGCCGTCGGTCCGCACCACCAGCGGGCCGTTCACGTCAAGGCGGCCGCCCGCCGGGGCAGTACTGCCGATGTTGACGTTGCCGGTGATGTAGACGTCGTCCGCGACCGGGTCCGCCGGGTCGCCCCAGTTCAGTTCCATGATGCTGTGGCCGAAGGCGGGCGGGTTGAACGTCCCGTAGGCGCTGACCCCGGCGACGAGCGCAGCCATCGTGAGGAAGGCGCTCAAGGCGTAGACGCGCGCGGACATATACTTACTATAGGGCGGCGGGGTAATAAATGGGTTGTGCCCCTGTCCGCTTCTCTATAGCAATAATAAATAGACGTCGCACAAGAATGACTGACGCGGGGGTGTCCGAGCGGTCAAAGGGGCTAGCTTGAGGGGCTAGTGGCTTAGTGCCTTCGCGAGTTCGAATCTCGTTCCCCGCACTTGAAATATCTTTAAATGTGTGAAACCTTTAGTGATATTATGTCATGCGGATGCGGAGACCATGAAAGCGAC
>JACQII010000010.1 GCA_016198585.1 Candidatus Aenigmatarchaeota archaeon
CTCCTCACCAGTTGGATCGTCGTGCCCATGGCCTACCGTGGCGTACCACCACAACGTCCCACGATGCCGCAGCCCCTCTTCGGATGCTCGCCCCGATCGCTGCTGTCGATATAGCGATCCGTCGGGCCTGCGCCCGGTGACAAGCTCGCCCGTGTCGGCACCGTGAATCGTCGGTCGAGTGATGGCCCACTTGTCGAAATGCCCACCGTCGCCGGGCCGTTGAAACCAAAGCAAGGGCTCCCAGTCATTGCGGAAGCGTCCGCCATATTCGCCCACATGCCCGTGGCGCCCATATGCCAGCCGATCGGGCACCCTGAGCTCGAGGCGCTCAGCCCAATCCACCATCACGAGCCACGGCAGAAATCCCCGCTCTGTCCCGTACCCCTTGCGCCATTCTCTCACGGGCGCGTCGAGCACCATGAGGCAGTGGCCCCCCGGTTTCAGTGCAGGTTTCACCGCGTCCCCGAGTCGGTGCTGGTCGGTTTTGGGCTGCAAGTCCGCGATTTTCTTGACCCGATCTGGGCAAAACCGACCAGCACCGGTCACTACGCAATGCACGGACTTCTCCGGCAAAGTGCGCAGCGTTTCGCGGCAGTCGCCAATTAGGATCACCGTTCGCATCTCCCCAGAAAAGGCACAGTCCGCACGCAGCGCCTTGCCGCGCAATCGAAATCACCTCTGCATCCCCAGAGGGGCGCAGGCTCGGCGGAGCGCTTGCCCCGGATGCACTGTGCCATCCCCTCATGCCAATGCCAACCCCTGGCGCAATGGGGCGGATAGAGAGCCAAGTGAATGTAGAGGATGAGCATCATGGCGGGCTGTCCTTGGCCTCATGGTTCACGCAGCCGAAATCAGGGCCAGTGTAGAGTCGGATCGTGTACTCGTCGCATGCCACCTGAGCCTGCCTGGGTTCCAGTGCCACAGGATACATGGACTCGTGAATCAGCAAGAGGGACTTGCACTCGCGCGTCAGGGCCGGGCTGGCGCAGAGCGGGCTCTTCGTCCAGTGCTTGCATGTCTTGCAGGTGCTCATGGGGTCGTTACTCTCCATAGGCCAGCACGCCGCGTGAAATCTTGAGAGCATCAGCCACCAGGGCGAGTTGATCGAGGCGTGGCAGATAGACACCCCGCAGCCATCCCGTGATGGTGGCCGCCTGGATACCCGATCGACGGGCCAGTTCCTGCGCGGTCCAATCACGGGTTGAGAGAGCACGGCGCAGGCGAGCGGGAATCTGCCGTCGGAGATCGAGGGCAACCTCCTTCTTTGGATCGAGTGGAGCCACTTGGTTCTTTGACATGCCATCCATTCTGACACACGATGCACGGACACGCAAGCATTTTAAGCAATCCTCAGACGTGGATGTGCTTTTATGCAAAAGAACTCTTGTCAATTATGAATTGAATGGCTAGTCTTTCCGCATGGCAAAAAATACCATCGTCCCGAAAGATGAACGTTCCACCGAGAGGTGCTCGATGCGCAAAAATGAGACAGCCAAACCCACCAGCAAGTCCGAAAAAGTCCGTCAGTATCACGGCGCCGACGCGACGAGCGTCGACGCAGGCAGGCCGTGGAAGGATCCACTGGCGATCGTGCCCATCACGGCGCCCTACCATAGCATGCATGACCGCTGCGACTTCGAGCGGTATGCACCGACCAACCCACAGTTTGCTTCGCTCTGCGAAGTGGTGGCCAAGCGGGGTCCGCTCATGATCAAGCTGCGGCAGAACGGCTTCCTGCCGCACGACTCGCCTCAGTACAAGTATCTGTTGGAGAAATATCCGGGCAAGGTGAAGCCGAATGAGCCCCAGATGGAGACCGTCTATGGCAATTCGACGCTCTTTGCGCTCATCGCAGCCAATGCGAGCCGCGCCGCACGCGGCCTGGAACCCTGGCGGCAGAAGTACGAATGTGAGTCCATGTCCGACTCCGAGGCCAGCGAGATTCACGCGGAGGAGAATCTCATCCGCCAGGGCAACAGTCTCTGGAACAATGTGCTCCTCGTACAGTCGCACCGGAAGGGTGGGGGCGCATGGGAGGGGTTCGGAAAGAAGTTCGGCCTGCCCGACGCCGAGGCGCAGCGCCTGTATGAACCGCTCCTTGCCTGCGAACGGTGCCTGGTCGATGCTTTCGGCAAGGGGCAGATTTCCCTGTCCATCCTCAGGCGTCTGTCGAGGCAGAAGCGGAGCGACCAGTCGCAATGGCTCAAGGACTACCTGAACAAGAAGGGCGCCTTCGCACCGAAGACCCGTACGCCGAGCGCGGAGAAGCCGGAGCAACTGCCTCTGTTCGCCGATGAGAAGGGGCAACTCCTCCAGCATCTGGAGAAGTACCTGGCCTCCATGGAAGATCCTCTGCTGGAACGGGTGCTGCGCAAGCTGCGGGGCGAGACCGAAGCGGCACCATGAGTCCCCCGCGCCATCCTCCGCAGTGCTGGCCGATCGCGGTGCGCCTGCTGGTGTCCTTCCTGATCCTGATGGGCGTTGCGATTGCTGTCGGAGTTTGCGGACAATTCTTTCACTGGGGGCCATGGCGATCCTCTGTGACGGCAGGACTCGGCGGCGTGATTGTCTATTTCATTGCCATTCGCCCGATTCTGAATTGGCGGACTGCCAGAGAGCGTGAATGGAAGGGCTGGTATGCGGGCAGGCGCGGCCCGGAACTGATCAGCGCAGGGAAGGTCCGAGCAGGGCGAGATGGATGGTCACCTTGATGCTGGTGATGTCAGCCGTTGTGAAGCCCTTGGGGGGCGTTGCTCGATAGAGTGCACTCTTCTCAATAGCAAACCGGGCATTGATGTCCTGACTCATCTGAGCCGTCGGGTAGGAGATTCCACCGCCCAAACTGTTCGGAGAGAAGACTTTCGCTGAGATGCCTTGGTGGCCGGGGAAGCAACTCTGGTTGCCGAAAAACATCTAGGTAAGGATGAGATCGGATGCGTCGCTGACATCCACGGCGACGGTCCCGGTCTTACCGCCCGATGTGAAAGTCACGACCAGCATCTCATTGAGGATCAGTTTCCCTGGCTTGAATGCCTGATAGACGCGCGTGACTCCGGTGATCTGCGGCCGTGCGCCGCCCGCCCATGCCGACGGGGCGAAAGTCCCTGAGCATTCGATACTGACCTGCGTTGAATCTCGGAATGGGCTGCGGAGTGGTTTGGCAACGGGCGCGTGTTGATCCAGTCGCTGTTTGGCAAGCCGTCCGAGGGGGCCCTTGGGTTTGGCCAGTTCCGCCGCTTGTGCTTCCTGCTGACTCCGCAGGCTCTCGGCGAACCCTATCATGTGGCTTTGCCCGGTAGAAGCTGAAACGCCCGGTTCATCCGGGCGGCTCCATTTTTTCTACCGGGCAGCCTCTGTGACGGGAACCTCAGGCTTGTGACCGCAGTATGGACAGGTCCCCGGTGCGGGATACTTCCCTGTCACCACGTCATCCACGGGGACGCTCGCGATTCTCGCCACGCGAAAGGCCAGGCCGGCGCTTACCGACTTCCCGCTCATCACGCAGCTTAGGGTGCTACAGTCGATATGGAGCACCTTCGCCACGGGCGCCCATCCACCGCAGCGGTTGCGCAGGAAGCGGAGCGCTGTCCTCACATGGATCTGTTCCTCTCTCGTTAGATCGCTCATGCAGCCACCTCTTGAGCGACGGGGAACGTCGGTTGAATGCCAAGCTCGAACATGGCATGCACGAGGCAGGAAAGGTTGTGGCAGAGGATCTTGCACAGGACTTCGTTGACCTGCGCGGTGAACGTCTTGGAGCGCACCGCAGAGCCAAACTTGCGCTTGATCGCAGAGAAGGTGCTCTCAACGTTGCTGCGCTGATGGTAGTGGTTCAAGAACTCGTCGGAGCGGGAAATGAACAGGCCCCACATCCGACGCCACGCCGCCGATCCTTCGCTCTTGCTGTTGGACTTGAACGGGATGTACGGGACAGCGCCCACGTCCTCTATGGCCTTCAGATTGCTGTGTGCAAGGTACGCCTTGTCCGCCGAGACTTCCTTCAGGGCGAAGTGGCGATCGGCGCGGATGAGCAAGCCTGGCAGTTCTGGCGAGTCGTTGCCGTTGCTATCGGTGACGTTCGCGGAAGTGATCACATTCGTGAAGGTGCCGACCATGGCATGGGCCTTGATCCAGCCATGCTCTTTCATCTCGCGTCCGTACTTGGCGTCATACCAGCGACGGTAGGTTGCCGTCCCGAATCCGGTGGAATCGGCGGCAAACTGCGTCTCAATGGATGCGAGCGGTGCGGCGCTGTCCTCAATCAGCCTCTTCAGAAGTGGCGTCAACTCCGGCTTGTCGAAGTAGTCAAACAGGGTGTTGTAGCGAGGGGCGCGGCGCATGTGGCCCGCCTCAGCACACTCTCTGAGGTCCGTGGTTGCACGCCGGCCTGAGAAGCCGGTGTAGACCTTCATCACCATGCCATAGACAGCATCAGGGAGCGGGATCGGCTGCTTGCCGCGTCCCGGTCGCGGAGCCCACTGGATGCCATCACAGAGGCCATGCAGGAGCGCCTGAACGGTGCCCTTCTCAGCGCACTGTGCTGCGTTGTACTTCGGCCAGTCCTGCTTGTAGGTCTTGCGCGTGACCTTCACGCTTTCGGTGACGGTCTGGGAACCGTCCGCCTGCATCTCGACGGTGCGCCTGAACTCTACCGCCCACTGGTGTTTGCACTTGCACCGACGGAGTTCATAGTCAGGGCAGGTACAGGAGACGGCCAGCAGGTTGACGAGGTATCCGCCTGCGTTCTGCGTTTGCGAGGGACAGAACCACATGGCCCCCTCGACGTGCTTGATCCGCTTGTCCTGCGCCAAGAGTTGACCGCGTTCTTGCCGTGGGTCCATGGCTACTCTCCCCCTTCGTCGCTGGGACGATGTTGAATCACGATGCAGTGATCTCCCGCTGCCCAGATTACGCCGTCCACCTCGCACAGACCCGAGAGCCCGCCGAACACGTTGAACGCAGCGACATGCCAGCCGCTTGCGTCGAGGTGGCGAAGCTGGCCGGCGTCATCCGTGGTCCACAGATCGCTCTCCCCCATTGTAAGCACGCCGGTCAGGTTGGCTTCCGTCCCAGCGTCGATCGGTTGCCACCCTTCGCCATCGCCCCTCAGAAGGCTTCCGCTGGCCCCTACGATCCACACAGGCTCATCGTCCGCACCACCGGAGATGGCACCGTACTCGCCTTCTGGCAGGGCCATGGACGTGCAGGAGATGCCATTCCAGTGCAGCACCACCGGCTGGTGAGTCAGGAACCACATATCATCGGGGCCACTCCCCCAGATCGCCACGATGGCGAAGTCGGACGTGATCAGGGTGCCACCATCGCCGCCCTGGTAGCGGATGAGGGTGTTCTTACCGCCGATCCAGATGCTGCCGCCGTGGCCCCAGACAGCGTGAAGGTCCGTGCTCTTGCCGGCCATGCAGACCGGGAACCATGCCCGACCGTCCCAGCGAAGGACCGTGCCACCTTGACCGACGGCCCATGCGCAGCCGTCGGAACCGACCCACACAGAAGAGAGCGTGACAGCGACGGGACTCTGTACCTGCCTGGGCTCGTAGATGCTCCCCAGGAAGTGCATGATGCGTCCCCCTTCTCCGACGGTAACAATAAAGTTATCAACCCCAGAGATTGCACGAAGCGCGTTCTGTGGCATTGTCTGCCTCCAGTACCGTCGGGTGTTACAAGCACTCGACGGTGCTAGGAGCGATCGGGGTCGCAAGCCCCGATCGTCTCCGTTTTCGCGCCTCTCAGAAGTGAGAGGTTAGCGGCTCGTTCAGCATGGGGACGATGCTATCAGACAGGTCTGACAGAGATGAGCGGACTACCCTATTGTATCGTCGCTGAGGACTAACCGGCTGCCACTTTTCGAGTCTTCTTGACTTGTACGGGAGCACCGATTCCGGGCAGGCCCAGGTTCTCTTCTCGCCGCTTGTCCTTCTGGGTTGCCAGCAGCGTAACATCTTGGCCCGGATATTCGACTCGGTTGGTCTTGGCGAAGATCTCTGAGACGGTGATGATTTGGATGCGTGGATAGTCCCGCTTCCATGTCGAAGAATGCCACAAGCCAGCCAGGGCAGCCTCTCGTTTCATTTCCTTGGTGGGTGGGTACATCGTTAGCAGAACGCCAATTGGGGCATTTTCACGCTCAATGGTGCCGCGAAGTTCTCGCACCATGACAGGGCTCAAGTTCTTACCGGCCTTCACGGAGACGATGATCCGCTGGCTCTGCTTGGCCCTTGGATCATCTCGGAAGCGAATGATTCCATCAATGCCCCGGTCCATTCCCTTCTTGCTCTCTTTGCCTGGATTGGGTCCATCATCGGCAGGATGCGCGCCGATATGACTTAGAGCCCAATATTGAAACTCAAATGGTTTCGCAGCGGCCAGCTTGCGGGCGCTGCCTTCATCGGTTGGCTCGCCCTTAACCTCGTACTTAATGCCCGAGAATGCGGTATCCAAGCGTCGTTGGATAAGCGAGATTGAGAGGTGCGTGATATCGATGCCAATCCAGCGACGTTTGAGGCGCTGGGAGGCATAGATAGTCGTGCCACAACCACAGAACGGATCTAATACGACATCGCCCTCATTCGATGATGTCGCTATGATGCGCTCTAGGAGAGCTATTGGCTTTTGTGTCTGATAATGAAGACGTTCTTTGGAAAGATTGTGCAATGGGTTAATGTCAGTCCAAATGTCCTGAAGTGGTATGCCTGGCATGTCTTCCAAGTAGCACTTGTACCGTGGCATACCTCCGGTTTTATCTGGCCAATGAATCAACCCGATTTCATCTAGTCTATCTAGGCGCTTCATAAGCGGATACCGGGCCAGATCATCACCTGTAATCTTCTTGTACTTCTCGTAAACGTATGATGCTGGCTGCCAATGCCTCCCCTTGGCTGTCACGTCAACGCCGCGCCATGAGAGGCCGCTATCGCCGGTACGGATGCCAGGGCCGGTCAGGTCCCCTCGTTTCCATTTCTGCCCATCTGGATCGCGTTGTTCAAAGAATGTGTTGATATATTCATCGTCATATGGTTGATATAGCGGATTCCAAATGTACTTATCTGATCTTGCGTAGAACAATAGGACATCATGAACTGGGCCGTACCGATGAGCGCCGCTGTGGGCGCTAGTTCTTTTCCAGATTACTTCGCTAGTGAATCGTTCAGGCCCAAATACCGCATCAAGCAGAAGTTTCAGGTAGTGACTGGCCGTCGGATCGCAATGCAGGTACAGCGCTCCTGTCGGCTTCAGTGCCCGCCTCAGTTCGATGAGTCGGATTGCCATCATGACCAGGTAGGCCATCATGTCGTTCTTCCCCAGGAACGTGCGCATGGCCTCCATGAGCGTGACGAGTCTTGGAGGGATGCCGCGCTTGTCCTCCGCTCCTAGTCCGGTTAGTTCTGCATAGACTCGCTCAGCCGCAAGATCCCATTTCCAGTAATCCTTGAATGCTCGAACTTGCGCCTCTGACTCCGTCGTGTCCGGCTCTTTGAACAGGACGTTGTAGCCCCGGTTGGAATTGAAGGGTGGGTCAAGGTAGATGAGGTCTACCGACCCAGGCGGGATGCGCTCACGAAGCACCGTGAGGTTGTCACCGTAGAACAGAAGATTGCCATTCGGCAACGTCGACGATGTAGCCATGATGTCCCCCAGGTCTAAGAGTTACAGCCATCCCCCGACACCACCCCCAACCATAGCCTCCGTCGAGAACAGACCAGCTTCAACCCCAGCGCTTGCTTGGTCATGAGCTATGCTCCTGTCTTTTCGGCCAGTTGGCCGTTTGATCTCAAAAAAGATCGGCGGACTATGATCCTCGGAGATCGTCAGGTCAAACACAGTTTCGCTACAATGCGAAAATAATCGACACCCCATGTCGGTTATCCTACTGGCCCGACCTGTTGCTATGAGCAAAGGCGTTCCGGTCACAGGCAGGGCCGGCCTCCCCTTCATCCGGGCAAGATGAGACTCCGGCGCAGCTTCATCCGCGTGAAATGGCTTCATCCGGGCAAAGCCCTATCATGTCATCATCGGATGCTGGCGATTGGGTGCTGGCCGGTTTTCAACCTAGTGGCCGGTTTTCAGGATCGGAGTGGCCGGTTTTGATGGGTCGAGCTAGCGAAGGCCCTATGGAGGTGGCTGCCTCGATCAGCTCCCCGATGGACCAGATGTGGCTGGTGATCCCGAGGGCCATGCCTGGCGTCTTGCCCAGCGTCTCATGGACCCGGCAATAGTTGTGATGCGCGACGTAGAGCGACACGGCAGCCGTGTGGTTGCGCAGCTTCTTGGAGAAGCCGTTGGTCTTCCGAGTGAACCGGCGCACCTGCATGCGCATCGAGAGGTTGTTCCGCTCGACGAAGCTCGTCGAGATGCGGGCCGGATCAGGCTCGCCCAAGAGGGGAACCACGAGATGCTCCTCCTTGATCAACATGGCGTAGTCCACCTCTGCTCCGAAGGCCCGCGTCACGGCCTGAAGATACGGCTGGAAGGCATCTGAGGTGATCTGCGGACGGTTCACGATGCGCCGTCGTAGGTCCAGCGCGAAGGCGTTCGTGGTTCTGCTGTCGCGCTTGCCGACGCGGTAGCTGACGATCGCCTTGTGGACGGCATCCAGCGCGACGTAGGTATACTGGTCGCCCATCTCCGGCGAGTCTGCATCGGTGAGGCGCCTCTGCTTCTTGGCGACGAACGCCCAGATCTCATCCAGCTCAAGGGCATTGATGTGCAATCTGCACATCATGCGATCGTGGAGCTGCTGGCATGCCTCTCCGATGGAGAGGCCCAGGTTCATGACCGTCTCCCGGTTCACGTCGCACAGGCGCGCGGTCGCGCGGATCGAGCAGCCATCCACCAGCGCCGCGACGACGCGCACCTGTTTCGAGAATGGCAGGGCGTTCATCAGGAATTCCCTGACCCCAGAGCACGAATGGTCCTTGGGCTGCGATCGGCAGAGCGAGCTTAGGTCGCTCCCGTCGGCAGCACTGCCTGGCTACATAGGGCTTGCAGACCGTCGCACCGTGGAGTAGGAATTGCCTTGTCGAGTGGTTCGTCCTGCTCCCCAGGAGTGCGACGGTCCGCAAGCCGGGTCAAACTGGCGGCCGGTCCTCCACAGGATCGGTTTGTCGTCGAGTCGCGGTGCTACGCATGCACAGCCTCCAGCAGCGGGCCGGGGTAGTACCGGATCACCCGATGCCGGCTGCGCCGGCCCCCGTCGTAGTGGATACGGAACACGTCGTCGGGCAAAATGCTCCTCTTGTTGAGGTAGGCGGCGAGCCTGCCCAGCAGCCCCGTCGTCGAGTGGATGGTGCTCAGGCGGAGATCGAGGGTGAGCTGGTCCAGCGCAATCCCCGGATGCCCCTTGATATGGGTGAGCGCCGTCTTGAAGGCGTCGCCGAGACTTCGCCAAAGAACCTCCCACCGCTCCTTCGCTCTCTTCGGCTGGGCCGGCAGCGCCTTCGTCTTCTTCGACAGGCTGGCCTGTGTATCCTGCACAGAGATTCGTCCACGTTTAGGAGCAGGTGGCTTGAGCCTCTCGAAGGAGGCCAGGAGGGGACCAGGGCCAAAAAAATAGGTCCTGTTCCTGCCCTGGCCGACGTGGCCTTTCCGGATCACCTGCTCGTACTCGATTCCCGCTGCCCTGATCTTGCGCTGCAGCGCATCGATGCCACTCGCCAACAGAGGCTTTCCCGGAAAGCGCTCCTCCAGGGTAGGACGTGAGATCTTGCCCTGCTGGATCGCTGCCAAGATCCGATGCTGGTGAGGCGAAAGATGTCGCAGCATCCGAGCCAGCTTGGCCATCAGGTCGTGTGTATTGGTTCGTTGCGGCTCGACAGTTGGAGCAGCTTGATGGTCGTGCCCTGCCATGTGATCGTTACCCTCCTTCTCGGGAGGAATCCCGTTGTTGCCCCGAGGCTGCTGCCCATCCCGCTGGCCCTGGGGGACGATCTCCTGATGTCCCAGGGCGGTGAGGAGCAGGGGGAGGTCCTCCGCGGTCAGCTCCACTCGTCCCCCATTGGGGGGGTGATAGACGATTTTGCCCATTCCGGTCTCCTCATGCGTCACCGGCACCGTCGCTGCCGGTATCTGCATCGAACAAGTGGCCATGCTCGACACCGAGGCAAAACCTATCCGGTGCGCACTGCAACTTGTGCTTGCGTTTTCCCCCGCTCTCGGTGTAGGTTCCTTTTGCTCTGGAGGAACACACCGAAAGTGGGTTCGCCCGCCGCCCTCGAAAGGGGGCGGTGTATTTCTCAATGTCCTCAGCCGCTCATTGTGGGGGCGATTCTTGCGGACGCTTGGACCAAAGGTCAAGCCGTTATCCGTGGACGTGCGTAGAAATTTTACGGACTACTGAGTAACGTTTAGCTCCCATTACAACCCTTTCTCTCGTCGAGAGATTGTGCGTACGCTCAAATTGCTAAGGGTTGCGCTGGAGAGCCACTACGAGGGTCTTGAGGGTCTGCGTTAAGTGTCCGTGGTGGTCTGCTTGGCCGGGCGCCCCCGCCCGCGGCCCTGGCCGTAGCGCTGAGCGATCCGGCTGATCTGCCGCTCGCTCAGCCTCATGATGTCGGAGATCTCAGTCAGTGAGCGGTGCTGCGCCAGCATGCCAAGGATGGCCTGATCACGCGCCACGCGAAGCTGCTGCGCTAGGGTCGCGATCACCTCCTCCACGGAGGAGTCAGGCCCCAGGGTCTCCGGCTGACCGATCGCCCCGCCTCCAGTGTCGTCGCCGGTGATGCGGTAGACCCACCCGCCGTTGTCGTGGCCGTCCAAGTTTCGCTCGTCGAGCCAGTAGATCTCGATCTTGCGCATACTACTCTCCTGATTCCTCAATCTCGTCACCATCGCGTACTGGCTGGCCTCAGTGCTACTCGATCAGCTTCGCCCCGCAGCCTACGGAACACCGTCAAGGAGACACCCAGAACCTGCGCTGCCGCACTTTCCTCGCCACCCGCCTCCCGGAGAGCCCAGGCGACCGCCTCCTGCTCCTTCCGTATGGCCAGCGCTTCCCCATCAGCCTTGATGCGCGCGGCATCGATGACCGCCCGAAGACGTGCGTTCTTGGCCTGGCCGAGAAGATGGGCCGGGGTGCTGGCGGCGCGGACGGCGGGCGGTGGCACCACCTCGTCGGCACGAAGCTGCTGCACGAGGCGCTTGATCTGGTGGCAGACAGCAGAGACGCCAACGCCCCGTCGCTCGGCGATGTCCGTGCTCGTCACGCCTGCCAGGATTTGCTGCGCCACAAAACGGTCCTCGGCCGATAGGTTCGCCAGGGCGCCGTCGCGCTCTGGGTCCGTGGCACCCAGCGCAGCGCGCAGCTCCTTGCGCAGGGCCTCGGTGTGCGCCCCGGTGGCGACTGCTTTCCGGGCGGTCCGCTTCTGGGGCGTCAAGCGCAGGTCCACGCCAAGCTTGCGCGCCCGCGCCGCCACCGAGGAGGTGTTTCGTCGGAGAGCACGGCCGATCTCTCGGGCCGTCATGGTCCGGGCATGCTGCTTGAGCTGAGCATCCTCCGTTGCGGTCCAGCGGCGCGACGTGCTGCCTGGCTTTGGGCCGCGCCGCTTCAGGCTCGCGCTGCTCACCGCTCCCCTCGGAGCCCCACGACGACGCGCGTGGGCCTCGGTGCGACCCACCGCCGCGCCTCGTAGCTAGCGATGTACACCCACTTGACGAGCTGCCCCCCGGGGCCGTGCCGCTGGCGCTTGAGGTGCCCGCGCACCGTGGCCTCTGCTGCCACCCGACCACCGGCGGCAGCGTCCTGCTCCCCCGGACGGGCGCGCTGCCCGCACACCTTGGCCTCGTCAAGGTAGATGTGGCGCGTCAGCCAGCGCGGGGCCGGGCGCTTGCCTCCCTTACCTCGTGGGGCCGGGGCGTCGCTGGCGTCCTCGGCATCGTCGCGGATTCGCAACGGCGCCGCTGCCGCCTCTAGTAGCAGGCCGAAGACGACGGCGAACCGAGCCGCCTCGCGGCCCCACTCCCGGTGCGCCCCGAGGTCACCAAGGAGTGCCTCTAGGTCGCCGTAGTTGGGCCGCACGATGCCGGCCACGAGATCCTGCTCGCCCCAGCGGGGCCGCCACTGCGTCACCCGCACACTGTCCGGCCACAGCAGGCCAAAGAGAAACCACTCACCGAGCCACAGGTAGCCGGCCAGGGCAATGCAGTCGCCAAAGAGGCGATCGCCCGTTTCGGGCCGGTGGACCTCGATGAGCCAGGGCGAACGCAGGAAGCGCGGAGGCTCACCGGGCAGACTGTGCAGGTCGGTCTCGTCGACGAGGCGCGCAACCGACGGACGGACCTTGTGCACCATCAGTCGGTCCCAGAACGACAGCGCCAGCAGGGTCATGCTGGTCCCGAAGGGATCGGGTGCATGGGGACGCACCCGCGTGGCGATGAAGTCGAGGACCTGATGGGAATCCATCTTGGATGGGTCGATGTCAGCTGCACGAGCGCGCGCCTGGAAGGCGCGCACATACTCAGAAAATGGATGGTACTTGCCATCGACTCCAGCACTGGTGCGGATGCGCTCCATGTGAGGCAACACGTGATCGAGCGTGCTGGCCTGCTGGAGTTGCGCCTGGTAGACGGCCCATGCTTCGTCGAGGTTCTGCTTGGATAGGCCGCCTATGTCGCGGACCTCGCGGCGAGTCTCATCTAGCGGGCCTTGCATCAAAACCCCCTCGTGAGTCAAAACCCTCTCACCTGATTCAAAACCCCCCTAACTCCTATCACCTGCAAATCCTGCACCAACGGACAGACACCGCTACCTGCTCCCGTACCATGAAAGTAGGAGGCAGGGGGCATGATCGGTCGGACCACGCGCAGCGGGGTAGGTAGGGGAGGGGCCGGGGGCCGGGGTCGGAGCGGGAGAGGGGCTGTCAGGGTGGCGGAAGGGACATGAGGCGGGATGAGGCGGCTATTCTCCGCTCCCTTCCTCGGGCAGATGCTGCATCACGATCCCCCGCTCCCCGCACGCCCATACCACGCCATCGACGAAGCACACGCCGTTCAGGGCATAGGGCAGCGACGCGGCCCGCTCCCATCCTGCCCCGGTCAGGCGCCACAGGTCCCCCGCCGCCGTGGTCGCCCAGATGTCGCCCGCATCCCCGCCACAGACGGCAGTGAAGGTGTCCCCCGTGGTGCTTGGCACGTCCCGCCACTCCGAACCATCCCAGCGTGCCACCACGCCCAGATCGCCCACGGCAAAGACGTTCTCGGAGTCCGTGCCGCCGATGGCGTTGAAGCAGTCGGATTCGAGTTTCGCCATGGGCATGTCGTGATACCTGTCTCCGCCGATGTGGATGGCCGTGTTCTCGTCGGCGAGCAGCCACAGATCCGCCGGGCCGCTCCCCGAGATCGAGCGGATCGTGTGCTGCGTGGAGACGATCATCCCGCCCGTCGAGAGGGGACGGTGCAGAAGCAGCCTGTGCTGTCCGCCGATCCACACGTCCCGACCGCGCCCCCAGACAGCAAGGAGATCGTCATGGCGCGACGCCAGCGCAGCGGGAAGCCAGCACCGGCCGTTCCAGTGAAGGACCGTCCCCGCGTCGCCCACGGCCCAGGCGCTGTGCGGGCTATCGACGAAGACGGCGCGCAAGGTGTTCACCGTCGGGCTCTCGACTCCGCGGGGCTCATACAGGTCCCCGGCGAAGTGCCGGATCGCCCCTCCCTCACCGACGGCGCAGATCAACCCTACTACCCCATGGCATGCAAGCAGGTTCTGTGGCATGGTTCGCCTCCAGGTCCGTCGGGAAGCTCGTAACTTCTCGACGGGCTAGGGAGCGGCAAGGTTCCCGCCTTGCCGTCTCCCGTTATGTCGCTTCTCCCAACGCGGGAGCGTGGCGGCTATGTCATGTGCAGGATGGTAGTGGATGGGGATGACAACGGGGAGTGTCAGCGACGGAATTTTCTTTGGCTATGAGAGCATTGGTATGTTACTAGCAGGTACATGATACGGGTCCGATTGGACGGCTACCGCTGTGAACGTTGCCGGCATGAGTGGGTGCCGCGCGACAAGAAGCAGAAGCCGACCGTGTGCCCGAAGTGCAAATCACCATACTGGGACAGACCGCGTGAAGCGGAGCGGTCCAGAAGCAGGGCAGCAAGGCAACATGGATGACGCACTCATACTTCCGCACGTGAATATCGTCGCTCACAAGGCGAAGAGGCAACCCAGCAGAGTGGCGTTCAAGACCTCGCTGGGCGAACTTATCGTCGATGACTGCTTGTCAGTCATGCGTGACCTGCCCTCTGACAGCGTGGACCTTGTGTTCACGTCGCCGCCCTACGATGGTCAGCCCAAGTACGGCAACGGCGAAAAATACGAGCGCGACTGGTACAGGGGCTTCTTCATGCAGGTAACGGAGCAGGTCCATCGCGTGCTCAAGCCCAGGGGCAGTTTCGTCCTCAACTACCGCTCCAAGCGACATGGAGACGAGCGGGGAATCTTGCAGTACGAGATGATCTTCTGGCTGCGCGAGCAAGGCTTCCTCTTCTGCGAGGACTTCGTATGGGGAAAGCCATCGCCGCCGCCGGGACGGTTCAAGCGCTTCCTCAAGGACGCCGTGGAATACTGCTTCCAGTTCGCCAAGGGGCCGGACTGGCAGTTCTTCCCGGAACACTGCCTTTCACCCGCTCGCTGGGATGCCAAGGACCGGGAGCGGCGCAAGAAGCTCGCTCACAACTATGTGCGCGTCAACGAGCCCTCTGGGCAGGGCCGGAGGCGCGTTCAGGCTGGCCCGGACATGGTGCGCCCCTCGACGCTGTTGCACTTCGAGCCGGAGTTCAGCCCCAATCCGGCCCAGCATCCGGCACGATTCCCGCTGGCCCTGCCAACCTTCTTCATCAAACTCCTAACAGAGCCCGGTCAGTTGGTCATTGATCCCTTCGGTGGGACGGGCACGACCGCTCTTGCCGCCGAGCAACTGGGTCGGCGGTGGTTGGTGACGGAGATCGATCCTCAGTACGCTGCCGTTGTTCCCTCGCGGTTCAACGCTGGCAGATAGCATGGCAGACCGAATCGAGGAGACGGTTAACGAGATTGCCGCTGCGCAAACATGGAATGAGCGCATCACTCTGATACGGAGAATCCCAGAGGAGTTCGGCAAGGCACAGCATCAGGACGTCTACTCCGAAGTCGCGAAGGTTATCTATGTCCCTCATCTTGCACCGGACTTCGCCTATGTCCACTGGCGTGATGAGTACGAGTTGCCGCGAGTCGAACGCGCCTATGAACGCGCACACTCGCTGACGCAGGGATTCGTGAACGTCGACGTGACCACACTGACGGCGATCCTCAAGGCGGAGCCTTCAACTCTCCTCATCTTTCGCTTGCTCCTTGGATTCACCCCGCAGGAGTTCGCCGCCTCGACGGTGATCCCCGCCGACGAGATGGGCATTCAGCAAATCTCCGCCAGCACCGTGAAGAACATGGAGAACGGAAAGTCCGCTCGTGGCAAGGTGCCGGAATTGGCGGCGGCGGTGATCGATCGGGCCATGCGCGGCGAGCTATTTGCGGCGCCAGGCGATGAGATTCGTAGCAAGCTGAACAAGCCTGATACCGTCGCTGGATGGGAGACGGTTCGCAAGTTCGCAGCGGAGGGAGTGCCCTTCCCTGTGTTTCTCCATCAGCGGCACTATGGCGGAGCGTTCAGACAGATTCTTGATGCAACATCCAGCAGGCGCGGCAATCTCCTAGAGGACGCCGTGGTCGAGCTGTTCACGGCGGAGGGTGTGCTCTTCGTCAGAACCGGCGCAACCAATCAGGAGATGATCGCCAAGCAGTTCGGCCTGACAGTGAAACCCGCCCCTGACTTTGTTGTGTACGACAAGGCAGGCACGATGAAGGCGATGTTAGAGTGCAAGCAGGTCAACGACGGCGGTACGGCCCGCGACAAGGCATCAAGGTTTCATTCTCTACGTGGTGAGGGCATGCGTCTCGGGGGTGTGCCCGTGTTCGCCGTGCTCGCTGGACTCGGCTGGCGAAGGACTGCCGATGCGTTGGGCCCGGTCGTCCGTGACACCGATGGACGTGTCTTCACCGTGCAGACGCTCGCGGAGATCATGACAGTCGAGCCCTTCCCGAGTCTGAAGCGCACTTAGAATCGTACCGTCCCGTAGCACCGACCCGGTAGAGGGCACCATGGCGAAGCCTCGACGGCCACGCCCCGAAGACGAACAAAACGAAGACCCCTATGCTAGCGACTGGCGCATCTCACTCCTGAGAAAGCACGCCGCGCGGTCGGTAGAGGACCGCGAGTACATCATTCGCACGGCGCTCCTGATCGAGCATCTGGGGCTGGCATTGCAGAGCCTTGAAGGGACTCTCGACTCCGCCGGTCCTACAGAGCCCGGATGGATGGAACATGTCGCGAGCATGCTCAAGCCGTTCATCGATCAGGTCTGGCGCGAGTCCCACCACGGACACCCTGCGCGCGTGACCGCCATGGCCCTCTGCCATGCGCTCAATCACAGCCGCACCGTCGAGGATGTCATCCCACTGTTGCAGTTGCGTGGCTACGTGAGGCTTGCCGAAACCCTCGACGGCGACAAGGTAGCGCGCGTCTACGCCGCATGGTTCGATCGTTCGCCGGGGAAGAAGGCCGGGCGGAGCGGGAAGTTCACCGAGATTGCGCGGCTGCTCCGCCCCGTCGGGATCAGGCTCAAGGCAGAGACGATCGAACGCCTATGGCGCGATGATCAAGGCTTCGGGCAACGTCGGAGGCGTCGGCTACGCCCTCCAATGGGTGGCACCTAGCACCACCCATTTTCTTATCGGCGGTATGGGTGGCACTTGGTGCCCCCGATTTCCAGCCTCAGCGGGCGTGTTCATCATGGTTCCACGATGGACACGCCCCCACGAATCCCAACCGCGACGTTGCGCCAGCTCGCTGTCTCCGCTGGCGTAGACCCCCGGACCATCCGCGCCGTTGCTGAAGGGCGACCTGTGCGCGGCATGGCAGGGGAACGTGCCAGGGTTGCCCTGCTGACTGCTGGCTACACCCTGCCCGCCCTCGATCCAGCCGACAAGGAGGCGGCCCCGAAATGATCACCTAGACGAAGACGCGACAGGGCCTTACGGCCCCGGCGCCCGGCTCACCCATGAGGATGAGGACCGGCTAGAAACAGGTCTCAGCAACCTTGGTTCTAGCGGGGAATCGTCCGACGGTCAAGGGGCTTCTGCGTCCGCGTCGAGAGCCACGCGGATAGCGCCGTCATGCTCCGTCGCTCAGCGACGGGGAAGGGACACCGCCATGCACCTGAGACAGCGCATGCGGTTCACCTGCCCGCAGACCCTCCGTCTCCGACGGTCGCGCGGGCTGCGTCGCAGATAGCACCGGCTGAGGCGGACTCCCTCGATCACGTCGGGGGAGCCCGCCCCTTTGATGGACAAGGATTGTCATGATGTCAGACCGCACCGGGGCCGCGCCGTGCCTCCTTCAGCGCTACCACGCGCATCCACGTCGAGATGCCCACGCCAGCGGCCTCAGCGGCTTTGAGCATTTCGGCATACTCCGCCTTGGAGGTGAGGACGCGAACCATGATGGTCCGACGGGCTTTCTCCTCAAGGGGGGGACGGCCGATCGGGGCTTTCTCCGGGGCGCTCTCGATGCCCGCCCCGGCATTCAGGGGCCTTTTTGCTCGCCCTGCACTTGCGTTCAGTCTCTTAGCACTCTTCGCCATAGCTTGAATATGGGCTTAAAAAAACTTAGGTCAAGGGTCTTGACGCATGGTGTTTTTATAGCTAGATTAAGCCCATGCCGACAAACACCGCTGAGAGCCTTCCTGCTGACAGTTCTTCTGTTCGGTATCAACCCCTACCCACCACCCGTGAGGAGCGGGGACGGCAGATCGCCAAGCGGGGCGGGATTCGCAAGGTGGGCGCCCGGTTCGCCGTACCGTCGCAGTCCATCGGCGCGGATGCCCCAACGTACATCGTGGATATCGTCGAGGAAAGTTGTACCTGCCCAGATGCGGAGCTACGGCAGGCGCTGCCGCGCGAGACACGGGTGCGTTGCAAGCACGTCGAGGCAGTATGGTTCTGGCTCGCGTGGGAGGGTGCTGTGAGCGTCGAGGGTAACCCCGTCGAGGCGCCTAAGAAGCGCAAGACGTACAAGCAGAACTGGCCCGCTTACAACGCCGCGCAGTGCGTCGAGAAAGAGCGAATCATGATGCTTCTCAAGTCGCTGTGCGAAGGCATCGAGGAGCCCCCACCGGCCAGGACAGGCCGCCCACGCATCCCGCTCCGCGATGCCATCTTCGCCGCCGTCATGAAGGTCTACTCCGGGTTTTCCACGCGACGTGCCTCGACGGACATCCGGGGCTGCGCGGAGCGGGGGCACATCGAGAGCGAGGTTCACTTCAGCAGCGTCATCCGTTGCCTGGACAGCGCAACGACGACGGAGATCTTGATCCGGCTCATCGAGGAGAGCGCGGCCCCGCTGGCGGAGATCGAGAACATCGCCGGCCAGTTTGCCCAGGACAGCACGGGTTTCTCGACGGTAACGTATGACAGATGGTTTGACCAGAAGCATGGGAAGCTGATGGCTCAACATGCCTGGGTGAAGTTGCATCTCATGTGCGGCACCGTGACGAACGTGGTCACGGCGGCGAAGGTCTCCAGTGAGGCGGATTGCCCGCTCTTGCCGGAACTGCTCAAGAAGACGGTGCAGCGCTTCGACGTGAAGGAAGTCAGCGGCGATAAGGCGTATCTCTCCAAGAAGAATCTTGAGGAGATCGAGTCCGTCGGCGCGGTGCCTTTCATCCCGTTCAAGACGAACAGCGTCGGCATGGCGAGCAAGTCGCCGCACTGGCGCCGGATGTGGGCGCACTTCTCGCTGAGGACTGAGGAGTTTCTTGCCCACTACCATCGCCGGAGCAACGTCGAGACCACCATGTGGATGATCAAGAGCAAGTTCGGCGGGGCCGTGCGGTCGAAGCTGCCCACGGCGCAGGTCAACGAAGTCTTGGCGAAGGTTCTCCTCCACAACCTCTGCTGCATCGTCAGCGCAATCACCGAGTTCGGGATCGAGGTGGACTTCGCCGTCAAGCCGTCCCCGTCGGCGCCACCCGTGCTCACCCTGGTGCAGCCATGATGGACCTCGACGAGAAAGAGCAGAAGCAGATCCGCATTGCGCTCCTCTGGCTGCGCCGTCGCGTGGGCGGGTGGGTGCCTCTGTCCGGGGCACTCGGCTTCAAGCCTGACACCTTGGAGAAGGTGGCGAATGGACGCGGGCGGTCGGTCACAGCGAGCATGGCGTTGCGCGTCGCTCGGATTCTCGACGCGCCGATGGAAACACTCCTCTCTGGACGCTACCTCCCTGGCGCTTGCCCTCGCTGCGGCCACGTGCCCGACTTCGCGGAAGACCCTACCATCGTCGAGGACGGGCCGCGCCCTGCGCCCGGTGGCAGTCTCCGGCTCGTGAAGTAGCAGCGCCTGCCCCTCTTTCTCCGCTAGAGCATGAATTGCTGTGGTGCCAGCCTCGGGCGATGGTGTGGGCGCTCGGAGCAGGGAGGGAGACCAACACCGTGGTTCCTACGCCTGATTCAAAACCCCCCTCCCTGATTCAAAACCCATCCTCACCGACGGGGTTTTGATGCAAGGCCCCCATGAGAGGGAATCTGGGACACCGCCTTACGGGCGCAAGACAATACTCGACTCATCGCATCTTATTCGTATCATCATCCTTGATGCCGATGTAGTCCTGCGCATGCCGTCCGAGCAGCGTCCCTTCATCGACATACTCATTCACCATCCGGTCTGACTTGTGCTTCGTTGTCTTGCGGATGATCAGGCCATCGGCCCCCCCGCGAGCGGCTGAGGTAGCGAATCCCCGCCGCAGGCTGTGCCCAGAGTAGTTATCAGGGTCCAGCCCGGCCCGTTTGCAGGTCCGCTTGATGATGAGGGCTACAGAACGGCCCGTAAGGCGCTTCTCGGAGAGTTGGTCGTGTCTGTTGATGGGCCGAAAGAGGGGCCCCTTCTTGATCTCTGAAGCCGCCAGCCATTCCCGCAGAAGTTTCACCGGATCGGCTTCGTCCTTACGCTCCTTGACGCCCTTGGTATCACCGTCGCCCTTCTGGTCGGTCTTGGAGCGCTGCAAGACTACCCGGAGGCCCCCATCAATCTCGCGCACATCCTTGCGGTCCAGTGCAACTAGTTCCGAGCGGCGAAGCGCGGCGAAGTAACCCAGTGTGAGCAATGCCCGATCTCGCTTCCCGGTCAGGGTGTCTGCCGGGCATTGGCTGAGCAGCCGCAAAAGGTCTTGAAAACTCAGAGCATCGCGTTTGTTGGGAGGTTTGCCGTGTTCTCGAATCACTCCCTCAAGGACCGCCTTGACTGCCTTGTGATGCGTGGGCGGTGGATCGATACCAACCGCAGTGTGTGCCCAGCCAATCGCGGCCATGGCACGACGGAGATAGCGGACTGAGTGTCCACGGTCTCGTGCGAGGTAGATCGCGTACGCGGCGATGGTCTCCGGCTCTGCGGGCTGGGACTGCCATCCTCCATCCTTGCACCAGATGACGAAGCGACCCCAGTCCTCTTTATAGGCTGCCCGAGTGCTGCTGGCGCGGCCCTTGCGGACGTACTCGACGATGGCGGTGGCATACTCATCTGAAAGACGAGGGACAAGTGCCTTGGATGTTGGCGCTGGGCGTGTTGGTTTGTCTTCATTAGACATGACTGTTCTCGCTACGAAGTCTGCTCATTGTGTCACTAACTTCCTAGAAGGTCAATTCCTGATTACATACGTAATTATGTTTGAACATAATTAATTCCGTCTGAAATGAGTCCATCGCCTCCTTCCATTTCGCCCAGTGATGTCATTTTGCCCGTCGCTCAGCACGCCATCGCGCATGCTCATTCAGGACGGCTCTCCGGAGGACGATGCTCTGCGCTCCATTCTCCTCGATGGCCTCTTTCATCTCCTCAATGGCCTCCGCTACCTCTGGCGTGGCGAGGAAGTGAATGTGGCGCATGGGTGGGTTGCGCTCCCCTCCGTCAGAGGGGCGTCCGGCGGGGACCTGACCGGCGGTTTCCTTGGATTGGTTGGCTCGCTTCTTCATCGGGTCTCCAGGGCAGCTAGCCTACCGCCCGATTGAGCAGTTCGCCTAGGTTCTGCGTCAGGGGTGCCTGCCTGCGCTTCCGTGCGGCCTGCTGCGATTCGATCACCGCAGGCCGCTCCGC
>JACQII010000011.1 GCA_016198585.1 Candidatus Aenigmatarchaeota archaeon
CCCGGGGCCACATAGAACGAGTCGGAGACCGTGGAGAAGAAGACTCCCTGGAGGAAGGACCAGGACGCGCCTGCGATCGAGACGGTGATCAGGAGGAGGATGACGCTGGAGATGACTTGTGTGATGCCCTTCATCATATCTTTATGGGAACTGGGGCCTTATGAGCGTGACGCGAGAGCCTAGGGGCCCATGCCGGGCCGACGGGGATAGGTTGCGGCAGACTGGACCATGGTCCGCTTCAGCCGCTTGTCGATCGTGTCGAGGCTGGTGAGGGCGGCCTGGCTGATCTCCTGGGTCTTCCTGGTCACGTCCACCAGTTCTGAGATCTTCTTGACCAGCGGCTCCATCCCGTCCTTGGCCGTCTCCTCGGTGGCCGAGGCGCGCAGCAGGTCCATGAACTGGCCCATGTTTGCGAGGAGCTCGTCGATCTTGCCGGGCAGCCGGGCGACTTCCTGGCGCAGCTCGGCGTCGGACTTCACGATGTCGTCGATGATGCGCTGGTTTGACTTGATAAGTTCGATGACCTGCTCAATGAGCCGGCGGATCTCAGAAGAGGAACTCGCAGACTCGACCCGCGACAGGCGCCGGTCGAGCTGCCTGATGGGAGACGCGGGGATGACTTCGTACTCGTCCTCATCCATGCACATACTAGGGAAGGGTGTTATATAAACCTTTTCAAAAGAGGCGCCTGGTCGTTGCGCGGTTCCTCAGTGGATGGAGAAAAGTTCACGGACACGTGGCTAGTAGTCCATGTCGCCCATGCCGCCCATTCCAGGCATACCGCCTGCGGGCGGGCCGGCCGACTTGCTCCCGCCTGCGGAGATGATGTCATCGATGCGCAGGATCATCTCGGCTGCCTCTCCGGCAGACTTGATGGCCTGGAGCTTGATCTTGAGCGGTTCGATGACACCGACCTTGATCGAGTCCTGGACGTTGCCCGTGAACGCGTCCAAGCCTGCCCGGGTGTTCCCGCGGTCGTGCTCGGCGCGCAGGTTGGCGAGCTTGTCGATCGGGTCGAAGCCCGCGTTCTCCGCGAGGCTGCGGGGGATGATTTCAATGGCGTCCGCGAAAGCCAGGATCGCCAGTTGCTCCCTGCCCTTGAAGCTGTCCGCATACTTGCGCAGTTCCCGGGAGACGCCGATCTCAACCGCGCCGCCACCCGGCACGATCTTCCCGAGCTCGAGGGCCGAGGAGATGCCCTTGATCGCGTCTTCCATGGCCCGCTCAAGCTCGTCCACGACGTGCTCGGTTCCACCCCGCAGCAGGATGGTGACGGCTTTGGGCGACTTGCACTTCTCGATAAAGATCATCTGCTCCCCGGAGACTTTCCGCTCCTCGACCAGGCCCGCGAATCCCAGGTCGTCGGCCGAGAGGTCGCGGAGGGAAGACACGATGCGGCCGCCGCTGGCTTTCGTGAGCTTCTCCATGTCCGACTTCTTCACGCGCCGCGCGGCGAGGACGCCCTGCTTCGCGAGGTAGTGCTGGACCGTGTCGTCGATGCCCTTCTGGCAGAGGACGACCGTGGCTCCGGCTGATTTGACGCGGGCGACCATGTCCTTGAGCATCTTCTCCTCCTCGTTGAGGAACGCCTGCATCTTCTCGGGCGAGTCGATCGAGATCTTCGCGTCCGACTCAAGCTCCTTGATCTCCATCGCAGCCTCGAGCAGCGCGATCTTCGCATCGGTGACCTTCTTCGGCATGGACGAGTGGGCGACCTCCTTGTCGATCACGATCCCGTCGATCAGGGTGGTCTCGTTCATGGAGCCTGCGGCTTTCTTCTCCAGCTTGATGTCGTCCACGCTGACCTGGCCCTTCTGGTCGGCCACGCGCTTGATGGCCGCTACGGCGATCTTCGCCAGCTCCGGCGAGGCCTTTTCCGCGGCCTTGCCCGTCATGGCGGTGCTCGCAATCTGTTCGAGCAGGGCTTCGTCCTTAATCGAAATAGCAATCCCGGCCTTCTGGAGAACCTCGAGGGCCTTGGCCTTTGCCAGGAGGAAACCTTTCGTGATCACGGTGGGGTGGATCTCCTGGTCGAGCAGGTCTTCAGCCCGCTTCAGGAGCTCGCCGGCGAAGATGACCGCGCTGGTGGTCCCGTCGCCCACGCTCTCGTCCTGGGTCTTGGCGACCTCGACCATCATCTTGGCGGCCGGGTGCTCAATCTTCATCTCCTTGAGAATCGTCACGCCATCGTTCGTGATGACCACGTCGCCGATCGAGTCGACCAGCATCTTGTCCATCCCCTTCGGGCCGAGGGTTGACCGGACAGCGTCGGCCACCTGCCGCGCGGCGGCGATGTTGTTCCGCTGGGCGTCCTTCCCCCGTGTGCGGAGGGTGCCCTCCGGCAGGATGAAGATCGGCTGTCCCTGGAATGATCCGTTAGTCATGGGTATCACGTAAAGCGATATTATATTATGGGTGGGGTATTTAAACGTTCGCCCCGGCCTCCCGGAGGGGGCCGCAGTCCATCGAAAAGTTTTTAAGTCTTTCGAAGGGTATGGGCTCGGAGGGAGTCTCGCCGCGCCCGGCCATGGACTGGACGCGCCATCGAACCCTCAACCGCCTGCGTTCACGCCACGGCCTGGATAAGCCGAGCCTTATAAGACAGGTGCTTAAGCCGTGCGCCTAGCCGCTGAGCTACGAGCCCGTTCTTTATTCGTTCCTGCGTATAAAGCCTTATCTAGACGCTTCCGGCGACCACTAAAAGAGCGGTAGAGCTCTTGTCACCCAGTACCGCACCCTGACAAGAACAGAGCGGTGGTAGCGATTCAATTCGTTCTTGCTAAACACCCATAGCTCTTTTCGTATCCGTTGCCTGATGACATGTCCTTTGAGGTTACGTGGTTTGTAGACTCTATGAGACAGGCACACTATTTCCCAATTTAGTTTTCGTCTGAAAGTATCGCGGTGTTTATTGTGATTGTACCTGATCCATTTCCTTAGCCACAGTTTTGCATATTTTGTTCTCATGCTTGGAGCGCTAGAAGAAGTCCTTGAGCTTCTTGTATTTCTCCTCGTGCCAGAGCCAGACGAGGAAGACGGCGGCGTCGAGGCCAGCGAGGATTGCCGTCCGCATCTCCAGCGGCATCGACGCGTTGACGAGGAGACCGATCTCGGCCGGGCCGGCGAAGGGGAAGAAGTGGCTGACTTCGCCGCCGACGAGCAAGTCAAGCGTCACGTGCGTCGCCCAGCCGAAGGCCGCTGCCAGCAGGAGCCACCGCCGCCTTCCCTTGAAGGCCAGGGCGACCCCCGCGATCACGAGCGGGATCACGAAAGTGTGCGTGTAGAGGCGGTGGATATCCAGCGTCGCGCCGCCCGCGGCGAAGACCAGCTCGACCAAGATGTCCGCATCGGGCAGCAGACCGGCGACGCCGGCGACGAGGAGCGTGTGCATGGTCAGCCGCCGCTTGAGGGCCGACCAGTGCTTCTTCAGCTCGTCGAGCACGATGATCGGAAAGAGGATGTGCGTGACCGCGAAGGGCATGTATCTTCTTGGTCACCGGCCCATAAGAAGTTGCCTGCCAGATGCTGAGAAACCGGAAGACAGCTACCCGGCGACCTGTTTCTTCTTGCCGAGCATGAGGAGGGCCGTCACCTGCTCGACCATCTTGGGCTCTGCCGCGCAGATGTCCATCGCCGTGACGATGCCCACCAGGCGGCCGCCCGAGACGACCGGCAGCCGCTTGATCTTCTTCTCGACCATGAGATCCGCGGCTTCGCCCACGTCCAAGTCCGGCCGGATGTAGATAATGTTAGTGGACATGACGTCGCGGACGGAGACCGTCGCCGGGTCGTTGGCCTCCGCGACGACCTTGTCCAGGATGTTGCCTTCTGTGAGGATGCCGACCATCTTCGTCTTCTCCACAACAAGCAGGCTGCCAATGTCGAACTTCCTCATCGAGGTGGCCGCCTCCTGGATGGTCGACTCCGGAGTGATGGTTTTCACGTCGGTGACCATGATGTCCTTGACGATCATGGTATACTATAGGCCACAGAGACTTTTATGCTTGGTCGATCCCGTTCAGGCCGGGCGATCAGAAACGCCGCGGTTGCCGCTCCATGCGGGGGACGAAGATCCTGAACTTGTCCTTGTCCTCGATCTCTTCCATGATCCGCCGGATCACCATCTTCTCCGGACTGGGCAGCAGCGGCACGCGTTTCTTGATGTCCTCGAAGCTCTCGAACGGCTTCTCCTTCCTCGCGTCGAGGATGGCCCACAGGTGCTTCTTGCCGACGCCGGGGAGCAGCTCGAGCTGGTGCAGGCGGGTCGTCACCTGGCCCGAGGAGTTGAAGAACGTGATGAACCGCGACGGGTTGGCCGTGACGACCTTCGTGACGATCTCCTCGAGGCTGGCGCGGGCCGCGACGGTCAGGTCCTTCAGCTCGATCCGGCCCTTGATGTACTTGATCTCGTTCCGCTTCCCGTCACCGATGTAGACCCGGTCTTCCGGCTTCAGGGTCATGTCGTCGCGGACGATGACCTCGAGGAGCGAGAAGTACGCATCCCCGAGGACCTGGGCCACGGGCTGGGATCGGTCCATCCCGTAATGGCCGTGGCTGAGGAAATCCAGCACGATGGCCCATTCATCCTTCTTGATGTCGCGGAGCATGGCAATCACGCTATACTTGGCGGAGGGGTTAAAAAGGTCAGAGAGCGGCCTTGACGGCCGAGAGAACGCCCTTCTTCTCGTCCTCGGTCAGGCTGACGATCTCATGTGCCAAGAGGACGCGGAGGTCGTCCAGATCCTCAGGCAGGCTGTTGGCGATCAGGATCTTGTGGCGATCCTTGAGCTTGGGGACGGCCTTCCCGAGCTCCTCGATGAGCTCCTGGGTCTTCTTCTCGGAGAGGCGGGCGAACTTCTTGAGGAACTCGAGGGCGTTGTTCTGCTCGTAGCCCAGCTCCTTGCCTTCCGCCGTCTTCTCGAGGACTTTCTTGGCCCGCGCGTACGTGGCGAGTTCTTCCTTGATGACTTCCATAGTTACACCAGCTTCAGGTGCTCCGGCCGCACCAGCACGTCCTTCCGCTTGTTGCCGTCGCGGATCGCGACCATGTAGGCGGTTCCCCGCGAGGCGAGGACGATCCCTGCCAGCCCGACAAGCCGCAGCGGCGGCATGCCCCGGCGGGATGAGGGGTCGACGCTGAGTATGACTCGGTCTCCCGGCTTAAATCCTTGCAGGATCCGCTCCACGGTAAACTTGTGCCTGATGCCCCGCTTCAGCAGCCTGCGGCCGCCGCGCTTATTTCCGCTGCTTGCTCGGACCATAGCCTTTCACATGGATCTTGATGACGTCCAGCTCCTTCACCGTGACCGGCCCGAACAATTCGGCCACCGACGGCCGCGTCCTGCCCTGGTCGCCGGTCACCAGCTCCTTCACGTACAGGCCGGCCTGGCCCCGGACCTCGATGACCGCGCGGCGCGAGCCGACGGCTTTGCCGGCGATCTCTTTGACCGCCCGCTTCCGGAGCAGGTCCGCCCTCCGATGGAGGACTCTGGACGGCGTCTGCTGGTTTATTATGCCCCGCAGCGTTTTTAAAGCTGCCAGGTCCTTCTGCTGGACCGGCCGGGTGAATTCGACCAGGACGCGGTAGGACTTGTCCGGCCGCAGGGCCTTGAGCCGCCGGACCTCTTCCTTGTCGGTGAACCGGAAGCCGCGGACCTGGACTTTCTTGGACCGGTTGACCTGCTTCTCCAGGGAAACGAGGTCAAGCGACCTGGCACTCGGCCTCTCCAGTTCGAACACGAAGGGCCGCCAGTCGAGGCAGCGGGCGTCGATGTCCTCCCTGCCCATCCCGTGGAAGGCGTGCCCCTCTGCCAGCGAGGCCTTCATGAGCGGCTTCGCGACGATGTCCTCGACCGTCACGGCATAGGTCGACCACTTGGTTTGGGGAATGCCTCGGACGAGCTTCTGGTAGCTGCCGGCGATGAAGAGCGAGCGGACTGCGAGCCTGACCTGGCCGGCGGCGAGGTCGAGGGTGAACGTCACGTCAGCGACCGGATCGTAGTCTTTGCCGAGGAGAGCGCCGATCTTCTTGCCGAGCTCGCGGTTGATCTCGGATTTCAGGGGCTCGCAGGAGTCGATGCCAACCTCTTCCCAGAGGTCTTCCTCACGGGAGGCGAGATCGGCGTTGAGCACGGTTCCGACGACGAACGTGGAGAATTCGATGCCTGCCGCTTTCTCCTTGGCCTCGGCCGCGTACGCGTCGAGGCGGGTGAAGACCTCCCCACAGACCGTGCAGCGTTTCGGCTCCTTTCCCCGGAGCAGTCCACGGAGGAGACGGCCGCGCTCCAGGTTGGTCATGCCGGTCGAGACCTGGGCGAACTGCCGGCCCAGGCAGTGGTCGCAGACCTCCATCGCGGCGACGCGACGCGCGGCCTTCAGGACCGCGGGCGTACTGAAGGCCGCAGCAGGCGGTTGTTTTCCTATCGCCTTCTGGTTGGTTGTGCGGTTCTTCGGCGGCACAGGCCTTTTCTCACGGCGGGGGGAAGCGCGCATACGTTGATTGGGCGTTCCGGGGTATTAAAGAACCGCCCTGCCGCAACTCTGCTGCAATGCCGCGTTCCCCAAAAGAGGCGACCCCACCGTCAGAACGGAGAGGGAATGTAGGTCCATGCCGCCACGAGGCCGATGACGAGGCCGACGATGAAGGCGACGACGGTGGTGTTCATGCCCTTACTTGGCGCGCCATGCTTTTATTTGCGAGGGCCCGGTCCCTTAGCGGCCTGCGCGAGTTCCTGGTAGAGACGGTCCTCGATCTCTATCTTACCTGCAGCGAGATGTTTGTTCGTGAGCTGGTTCCCGCGCTCCCCGGGAATGTAGACCTCACTCACTCCCGGCAGCTTCTTTGCTTCTTTCATCTTGGCGACCAGCGTGACCATATCCTTTTGGAACGTTCTCGGATCAGCAAGAAGGTTGGGGTCGATGGCGAGGAGCAGGCTGCCGCCGTTCCCCTGCGCCGTCCTGTCTCCGAACATCGCCCCCACGAGCGGTCCGGTCAGGGCGGTGACCATGAACCCGAGGCCCGATCCTTTGTGGCCGCCGAAACCTTTGATCGCTCCCTCCATCGCCTTTGCCGGGTCCCTGGTCGGGGCGCCTGCAGCGTCATAGGCGATATCACCCGGGATGGGCTTGCCCGCTGTCTTGGCCTCGATCAGGCCGTAGTATGCCATCGCGGCCGTGGCCATGTCGAGAACGACCGGTTCGGGTCGGGTGGGAAGTCCAATGGCCAAGGGATTCGTTCCGAAGAGCGCTTGCGATGACCCATGGGGAGCCACGGTTGGTTGCGAGCCGGCAAAAACGAACCCGATATACCCCGCCTGCGCGATCTCGCGCGCATAATAGCCGATGGCCCCGGTGGACAGGTAGGCGTTGCGGGTTCCCACGATGCTCAGTCCCTGGTTCTTGGCTTTCGTGATGGCTATGTCCGTCGCCTTCTTCGAGACGATCATGCCGAAATTCTTGCCGCCGTCCAGGAGGGCGGAAACAGCCGTCTCCTTGATGACGGTGATCGTGCCCGCATCAGGACGCTTGGGGATCCCCTTGCCAATGAGTTTCACGACTCCCTGGTTGTTGCCGCGGAGCTGGGCGTACAAGAGAATGTCCAGAATGGTGGCAGATTCCTGATTCGTGTACCCTTGGTGTTTGAGTGCCTTGAGGCAGAGCGCGCGGAGGTCCTGTATCGCAACCTGCATGTCCACTCTTTGCCGTTACTCCTTTTATGTGTGCTACTCGATCACGTACGGCGCGGCGACCTTGAGGCGGTCGATCTTCCTCTCGAGCTCGTCGACCTTCTCGGCGAGCGACCGGCTGTCCATCTTGTCGATCTGCATCTCGAGCCACTGCAGCTTGACCCGCAGCGGCTCCAAATCCTGGGCGGGCGCTGCTCCTGACGGGGCCGGGCGCCGCTCGATGGTGGCCACGCGGTTCTCCAACTCCTGAAGTTGGCGGACGAGGTCCTGCTCCAGGGAGGCGAGGTTCAGGTCTTCGAGCGCCTCCTTCAGGTCGTTGACCGCCCGCTCCAGCTGCTCGATGCGGCCGTCCGCTGCCGGGCGGGCCAGGGCGTCGAGCTTGGCTTCCAGGGACGAGACCTTCTCGTCGATCTGCCGCTGGATCAGCGACGCCAAGAGCCGGGCCTGTTTCTGCTGTTCGCCTTTCATACGTCTTTCCTCTTCATGCGCTCGCCTTCCTTGAGGATGCCTTCGATCTCGCTCTCGAGGGAGCGGGTGCGCTGGTGCTCGACTTCCTTGACCACGCTCTCGATCTCCCGCTGCAGTGTCGCCGCGTCGACCTTCTCCATCACGACAGTCCGCCGGAGGTCTTTCTCCAGCTTTGCGACCTCTTCCTTCACGAAAGCGCGCAGCTTGCGGTCCATCTCCTCGACCGGTTTCACCACCTGGGTCTCGAGGTCCTCAAGGGCCTTCTTGCTGGCGACCTCGCGCCGCATCGCGCCCATGTCCCGCCGCATCTCCTCGAAGATCTTGTTGTGCGCGCGGATCTTGTCCTCGATCTCCCGCTCCAGACTCTCGAGGGAATGAACAAAGCGCGAATTGATCTTGGTGTGCAGGAGGGCGTCCACCGCGCTGAGCCGGTGCTTGAGCAGGGTGAGGTCCTCCTGGGCAACCTTCCCGGAGAGGTCAGCCGCCAGGGCAGCGAGCCGCTTCTGCAGCGCCTGAATGGCGTGCTCCTGGTCTTTCTGGGCGGCCTGCTGCTCCGCAAGGGGGACCTGCAGCCTCCGATCCAAGTCCTCGAGCTTGGGGGTGACTAGCTGCGTGAGCTCATCCGCACGGGACTTGGCGTCGGCTTCGACTGCGTGGAGGCGGCCGGCCATGACGGCCACCTTCTCCGTGAGCGGGGTCTGCGTGCGGCTGACCTGGACAAGGTCGCGCTCAAGCGCCTGGATCCGTTTCCCCATCCGGCCTTCGGTCTCGGCCAGGCGTTTCTTCAGGGACTGGCGGGACCGCGCGGCGATGCCCGCCCGCTCGAGCAGGGCCATCTCCGCCTCGACCGCCGCGACCTTCTTCAGCGACCCTTCAACCCCTGCAAGCCGCTTCCCGAGGACGTCCACCGCGTTCTCCAGGGCCGGCGGGACCGCGGGCTGGACTGCACCCAGCTTCTGCTTGACCTCCTGCTTGTGGAGGTTGAGCGCGTGTTCGAGGCCGCCGAGCCGGCGGTGCAGACTGTCCTGCTGGACGGCGAGCTTCTTCACGACGTCGGCGTCCACCTGCGGCAGCCCTTTCAGGCGGCTGCTGAGGTCCTGGACGTCGGCGGGGAGGTCGGCAAGCTTCACCAGCCGCTTCTCAAGCGACGTGAGGCGGTCGGCAGGATCAGGAACCTTCTCGAGCACGTGCAGCCGGCGCTCCAGGGTGACCAGCTTCTCCCCGAGGCTGCCTGGGACGCGCGCTTCGAGCGTGTTCTCCAGGGCGGCGAGCCGGGTCGCGGTCTTGGCGAGGGCGGCGACGGTCTCCTCCATGTCGGCAAGCTTCTTCTTGAGCGGCTCTGCGTCCGGGACGGCGCGCAGCTGGCCTTCCAGATCGCGCAGCCGGCGAACCAGGGGTTCTTCGGGATGGGCGGACTTCTCGAGGCGGGCGATCCGCTTCTCGAGTTGCTCGGCCCGCTTGACCGTCCCGTCCTCGACCAGGGTCACGCGCTTCTTGACATCCTCAGGCGTGACTGCGATGTCGAGGCGCTTCTCGAAGGCCGCGATCTTCGCGGCAACCTCATCGGCACGCTTGTCCTCGGCCTCGGCGGCCTTTGCGCGCGACTGTTCAAGCAGGCGGATCCGGTGCACCAGACCGGCGGTCTTGTCGGCTGCCGATTCCTGGGTGGATGCGACTTCCTTCTCCATGTCCGCAAGGGTGTGCGCCTTCTGGGAGAGCCCGAGCAGGCGATGGGTCAGGAAGGTGAGTTTCTTCTCGAGGGCTTGGATGCGCTCATTCTCTTCCTGGTGCTTCTGGGGTATCTTCTCCAGCGCGCGGGTCTTGCCCTCGATGGCTTCCAGGCGCGCGGCCGTGGCAGCGAGGGACTTCCGCACCTCGTCGTGGATAGCGGACTGGCGCTTCTCAAGCTGGCGGTCGGTTTCGACCTCCACCTTCCGGGATTGGGACAGCACGTGGGCGCGGTTCTCGATCACGCTGAGGCGCGCGGCGAGGGTGTCGGTCGCTGCCTTGAGGTCGTCCCTGGCGGTCTGCTGCTGCTTCTCGAGTTGGTGGATGAGGGCGTTCTCCTCCTCGTGCAGGCGCGGGGTCTTCGCGAGCGCGTGCGTCCGCTCTTCCAGGGAAACGAGGCGCGTGCCGAGCGCGTCGAGCGAGGACTTCATGCCCTGAAGTGCGGCATGCTGCTGCTTCTCGACGAGCTGGATGCGTTCCTCTTCCTGCTGATGGCGGCGGGGCGTCTTCGCCAACAGGCGTCCCTGTTCCTCAATAGCGGCGAGCCGCGCTTCGAGGCCCTGCCGCAACTGTTCGCGGCTGTGGGCCTCTTTTGCCGCGGCCTCGGACAGGGCAGCGACTTGGTCTGCCACAGCGTCGAGGTGGGCGAGCTTCCGCTTCACGCCAGGAGCGGCCTGGAGGGCGGCGAGTTTCTGCTCGGTGATCTCGATCCTCTCGGACAGTTTCTCAACGAAGACCGCGAACTGTTTCTCCTGCAGGCCTTTGATCAGGTCATGCAGGCCTTCCCGCAACTGCTTGGCTTCGTCGGTCATCCGCTCACCATCCTGCGCAGCTCCTTCAGCACCATCGTCACCGTCTCCCTCTTGGCCCCTTCGACTTCCTGCCGGAGCGCGGCGACCTTGGTCTCGACTGCATCAAGGTGCTTCTTCAGCGCGACCAGGTCAGCGGGAGGCGCGTGAGCCGAAGTTGCTGCGCCGTAGGCAGCCGGACGGGTGGCCCCAGCTGACGCGTTCCGGACGTCCCGGGCGAGCGCGCTGAGGCGGGTCTCTTGGGCCTTGACCGCCGCGGCGAGGGTTTCCACCCGCCTGTCCTGCTCAGGCCGGTGGGGACCGGGAGGCGCGTGAGCTCCCTTCCCTGCAGCGGCGACACGGGCCTCCAGCTCCTTCATCCGGGCGGCGAGCGCCGTGAGGTCCCGGCCCGCGGCTGGAGCGGGATGGTTGGGAACGGGCCGGCTTCCCTTCGCCAGGTCAGCGACCCGCGTTTCCACGGTCTTCAGGTGGGAACGGAGGGCGTCGATCTTGACTTCCAGGGCGTGGTCAGGCGCGACCCGCGTCTTTCCCGGAGCGGGCCGGGCCTCTCCCTCCTGAATCAGGTCCTCCAGGTGGGAAAGCCGGTCGAGGATGGCCTGGTTGCGGGGGCGCGGCTCCTGCCCCTCGTCGACCTGGACGGGCTTCGCCCCCTCTTCGAGGCGGGCCACCCGCTTCTCCACTGCCAGCAGCGTCTTCACCGACGACTTGTCGAGCCACTGCGACACCTGCTGGAGGGCCTGCATCTGGTCTTCGGTGACCGACGGCAGGGCGAGCTTCATCTTGTCGACCTCGTTCTTCAGGTTGATCACGTCCAGCTTCCCGACGAGTTGCACGTCATGGTATTCAGAAACCGTCTCCTGCAGGCTCGCGATCCGCTGTTCGAGCTCGTTCACGTGGGCAATGAGTTCGGTGATAATCTTTGGACTGCCCGGGGCCTCATCCATTGGTTAATATAGGGGGGGCCGCGATATAAAGGAGACTTCCTCTGCCCGACCAGGTATGGCGTGGGCTGCTGCTTGCGGCTGCCGGCGTCAGACGTCGAGGGTGATGAACTTCTCGGGGCAGACGCCGTTGAGGACCTTCAGGCTCAGCAGCGTGCCGGAGAGGTCCTCGCTGATGTTGCCGATGAGGATGGCGGACTGACCGGGCTTGAGCGGGAGGGCCGCGGTCTTCTGGGAGGACTGGTTGATAGTGAGCTGCTTGATGGAGATGGACGAGCCGTTTTGGATCTCGGCCTCGAGGGAGAAGCCGTGGAGGTTGATCGTCCCGGTGTTGACGACCTTGGCGTCGATCTTGTCGCTCCCGCTGAAAGTGTAGTTGATGCCGTTGGTCGCGAAACTTGAGTCGAAGTCGTACTTGGCCGACTGGCAGGTGATCTGGTTGAGAGTGGTGGTCTGGGTCTGGTTGGCCACGTCGGTCGACAGCTTGAAGGCCCACGGCGAGATCACGGTCGCCAGGCCGAAGACGATGGCGATGAGGAGGACGGTTGAGATCAGGCTTGACATGCCCTTCATGCCAGCTCACCTTCGATGATCAGGAAATCTGCCTCAGACTCCAGACGGAAGATGAGGGTGTAGTCGATGTAGGCCGTGTCCATGAGGGCTGTGACTTCGGCGAAGGGCAGCGGGCTGCCCAGGCTGGTGGCCTGGGTATAGCCGGTCCCGGTCTTGGAGTTGGTGTTATCGTCGATGCTGATGTCGAGGAAGCCGGGATTGTTGAGCCAGGTGCCCAGGTCTTTGTTGTAGATGGCCAAAACCAGGCCGTCGGTGGCGAGCGCGGTCTTGTTTCCCGGCGCTCCGGTCCGGCGGACGTACGCGGTCAGCCGGCTGTTGTCAAGGATGAAGACCGGTTGGCCCTGGTAGGTTCCTTCGGTCGCAGAGGCGGCAAGGTTCGAGCCGACGATGAGGTTGCCAAACTCCTGGGAGGTCCGCGGAGAGACTACCGGCGCCTCGGTTTCCAGTTCCCAGACGATGGTGTCGGCGGTGCCGTTGATGGTCAGTGTGCCGGGGTCAGAAGAGATAAAGACCGTCCGCTTGCTCCCCTGGCCTTCCGAGGCGACCTCGCGGATGATGCTGTCGAGGTCGGAAAGGGTGACCTTCATCTTGTCCACCGCCGCGCCGGCCTGGAGCTGCTGAACCACCGGGACGCCGGTCTGGTAGATGATGGCCGTGGCCGTGATGGTCAGCGCCAGGAAGATGATGCCGGAGATGATGCTGATGCCCATCCTCATATGCGTACTATTGGGGTCACGTACTAAAATGTGCCGGTTTCTGGGCGTCCAAGGCTGACAGGCCTCTCCACTCCCGAATGGCCCGTTCGTAGCGCTCGAAGCTTCCCGTGTCAAACCACTGACCGGTGAAAGGGTAGCCCGCGAGCCGGCCCTGACGGGCGATCTGCGGGAAGACATCCTTCTCCAGCATGGCGAACCCGTTCGGCACCAGGTCGATCACGGCCGGGTCGAGGATGTAGAGGCCGGCGTTGGCCAGGTTGGACGGCGGGTGCAGCGGCTTTTCCACAAACTCCCGGATCAGCTGGCCTTCGAGGCGGGCGACCCCGTACACGGTGGGGTTCTCCACCTGGGTCAGGGCAATGGTGGCAAGGGCATTGGTTTGTTGGTGCAGGGCGAGCATCTCCCGGAGGTCGATGTCCTTGAGTTCGTCGCCGTTCGAGACGATGAACGGCTCGCGCGGCGGGTCGAGGAGCCGCAGCGGCCCGCCGGTCCCGAGAGGCGACGCCTCTTCCAGGTAGGAGATGCGGACGCCGAGCCTGCTGCCGTTGCCGCAGTGTGCCCGGATCCGGTCGCGCAAATGGCCCACCGACAGCACGATGTCATCGACGCCTTCGCGCTTGAGTAGGTCGATCAGGTGCTCCAGGACGGGCTTGCCTTGGACCGGGATCAGGACCTTGGGGATCTCGTAGGTGATCGGCCGCAGGCGCGTTCCCAGGCCGCCGCAGAGGATGACGGCTTTCATGCCTCCGATGTGGGGGCAAAAGGTTTAAAGGTTTGCCCAGGCCGGTCGACCGTGCGCCGCGGGCAAAGGTTTAAAACCTCTGCCCTCCAAGGGGAGCCTATGACGATTTGCATGATTGGGACTGGCTACGTCGGCCTCTGCTCAGGCGTCGGTTTCGCTGCCAAAGGCCACCGCGTGACCTGTGTCGGCCGGAAGAAGGCGAAGATCGACCTGATCAATAAGGGCGTCCCGCCCATCTACGAGGCCGGCTTGGAAGAGCTGCTGAAGCGACTGGTCGCCGACCGGTCGTTCTCGGCGACCGACGACCTCGCCGCGGCCATGCAGGATGCGGAGGCGACGTTCATCGCCGTCGGCACGCCGTCCGGGGAGGACGGCCGTATCGACCTCGCCGAAATCGAGACCACATCCCGCCAGATCGGCGCCGTGCTCAAGGGACTGGACTACCATGTCATCGTCGTCAAGTCGACGGTCGTGCCTGGGACCTCGGAAAAGGTGATCCAGCTCATCGAGGCGTCGTCAGGGAAGAAGGCCGGCCGGGACTTCGGTGTCTGCATGAACCCTGAATTCCTCCGTGAGGGAAAAGCCCTTGACGACTTCCTGAGACCTGACCGGATCGTGATCGGCGAGCTGGACAAGCGGTCCGGCGACGTCCTCGCGGGACTGTACGCCGGCTTCAACGCCCCGATCCTGCGCACGTCCCTCCGCACGGCGGAAATGATCAAGTACGCCTCGAATAGCCTGCTGGCCACCAAGATCTCCTTCTCCAACGAGATCGGCAACCTCTGCAAGAAGCTGGGCATCGACACGTACGAGGTGATGAAGGGGGTCGGCCTCGACCACCGGATCTCCCCGAAGTTCCTGGAACCCGGCGTCGGCTTCGGCGGCTCCTGTTTTCCCAAAGACGTCTCTGCACTCAAGTCGCTGGCCGAGGACAGCGGCTGCGACGCGCGGCTGCTCACCAGCGTCCTGGACGTGAACAAGCGCCAACGGCTGGAGATCGTCCGGCTGCTGGAGTCGAAGATGGGCAGCGTGAAAGGCCGGACGGTCGCGCTCCTCGGGCTCGCGTTCAAGGCAGGGACCGACGACATCCGCGAAGCCCCTGCGCTGGACATCATCCGCGCGCTGCAGGAGAAAGGCGCCCGCGTCCAGGCCTACGATCCCCAGGCGGCGGAGAACGTGCGGGCGGTCTTCCCGGACGTCACCTACGCGAAGAACGTGCGCGACGCCCTCGCCGGGGCCGACGCCTGCTTGATCCTGACTGAGTGGGACGAGTTCCGCGCGCTCGGCGCGAAGGACTTCTACGGGGTCAAGGTCGTCATCGAGGGCAGGCGCGTGCTCTCCCACGTGCCGGGCACCGAGGGCGTCTGCTGGTAACCAGGTTCACCCGCAAGTCATCGACGAGTGGTTGGGGAAACGTTTATCCTCTGCGAAGGCAATACTACAAGAGGGGCTTCTATGAAGAGCTATCCACCCCACACCGCTGGCGCGAAGGCGATTTTCGACATCCCCACGGCGAGGAAGGGGGAAACCATTGGCGCGGTCACTCGCCGTCTGCAGGAACATATCCGGAGCTTCAGCTTCATCGACTACGTGTACGTTCTGGACGCGAATGGCGCGCTCTTAGGGATTCTTTCCATCCGCGACCTGTTCTCCCACGCAGGAACGACCCGCGTCGACGCCGTGATGCAGAGGAACGTCGTGACGGTCTCTCCTGACACGCACCAGGAGAATGTGGCCGACCTGGCGGTCAAACACGGCATCAAGGCCGTCCCTGTTGTGTACAGGAAGAAGCTGATCGGCGTGGTGCCCATCACCACGATCCTCCACGTTCTGAACCGGGCCTTACGGGAGGATATCCTACAGATGGCCGGAATCCACCGGGCGCATCTGAAGTACGAGAACACGCTCGCGGTCCCCCTCTCGAAAGGTGTCCTGCACCGGTTGCCGTGGCTGCTCGTTGGGTTGGTCGGCATCATGCTTGCCGCGCTCTTCATTCGAGGGTATGAGGCTATCCTGCAGGAGCACCTCATCCTGGCGTTCTTCATTCCCGCTATCGTCTATATCAGCGACGCGCTGGGGACCCAGCACCAGACCCTCTTTGTCCGTGATCTCGCTATCATGGGGAAAGGCCTGCATATTCGCCAGTACTTTGCAAAGCTCCTCGCCGTCGGAGCAGTGATCGGGATCATTGTGGGCGGAGTAGTATTCATCACCATCTCGGCGGTATTTGGCGAACCCCGAGCCGCCTTCTCGATTGCCGCGGCCATGGCCATCACTCTTCTCTGCACCAGTTTCACTGCTCTCGCCACGACCATCGCGTTCGACCGGCTCAAAGCCGACCCTGCCCTGGGCAGCGGGCCGCTGGCGACGATCATCTCAGATGTGACGTCAGTCGTTGTGTATTTCGTCGTGGCGACCCTGCTCCTCGGCGTATCCTAGACCGCATCTGCGGAACTGGATGCGGTCACGTTGGCTGAGTAGATAACCCGATAGATCTGGATGAGGTCACTGTCGTAGACCCGCTCGAGTGGGAGACCAGAACCGGCCATGAACATGACGCGGGCGAAGATGGTGTTCATGATGTCCGGCTCCAGGTAGTGGACGCCGAGCGGCGTGATGGCGACGCAGCCGCCGATGGTCTGGGTCTGGTTGCCGACCTGGAGGATGCCGCTCTCGGTGCAGAGGTTGTTTACGTAGCCGATCTGCGCGTAGCTCTCGCCCGCGCGCTGGAGGAAGATCGGCGCGCCGACGACGGCGCTGCCCTGCGTCGGAAGCCAGATTGCGTACGGCCCGCTCGTGAACTCCACGATGGTCTGGCCGCCCTGTTCGAAGTGGGTGTTCTGCTGGAACTCAGGGATGCCCTTGATCACCGATCCGCCGCTCGCGATGGCGGTGATCGCCCCGTATTTCCCAGGCAGGGTGTAGTCCATCAGGATGTAGTCCACGCTGCGAGCTACCAGGAACGGCTCGCTGGCCTGCCAGTCACTGGCGTCGGCAACGAACCACTCCGCAATCTGGTCACGGTACCCGCCGCCGCCGTCCGAGACCGAGGGCCGCAGGCCGCGTGTCTGGAACCAGTAGCCGAAATCCCACCACGACAGGAAATTCGAGTCGACTGGGGTCTGGGTCGACATGAAGGTGAACGCGTCGTACCAGGGCTGGCCTGCGGCGTAGGTGATCTTCCCCTGGTCGTCGATCTCCAGGCACTTCTGCCCGTCGATGAGGATCGCGGGGTTGGCAAAGCAGATCGACGTTCCTTGACCGGCCGTGTAGGCGAAGCCGCTCGCGGCGTTCGCGTAGACGAGGACGGCGACGAACACCAGGATGGCCAGCGGGAGATGGCGCGCCACGGTGGCGAGCGTGGCCTGGGTCGGCCGGTAGCGGAGGGCCGCGTTGATCAGGTAGGCCAGGCCCACGCCGCCGAGCAGGGCGGCAGCCGGGCCGTATAGTGAGAGCAGCCGGATCTGGAAAAGGACCGCAAGCATGCTCGACGCGAGCCAGATGATCAGGAGCAGCATGATGCTGGTGTGCGGGTTGCGGACGGCCGCGTAGCCCGCGATGATGGCGCCGACCACCGCGAGAGCCATGATCGTCGTGGCGTCGACCGCTGCGTTCACCAGCAGCAGGACCGCGGCGGCCCAGATCAGGAAGAATAGGCCTCTCACTGTCGTGCTTTTCATCGCCGGCCTGATCCAGCCCATCGCCTTGAGGAGGCCGACGAACAGGGCGAGGAACATGAAGAGCCAGCCCGAGAGATACGGGGAGAGCCAGGGGACCGCGGCGAAGCGCGTCGTCGAGGAATCCAGGATCGCGCCCCAGGAGCCGGGCTGGTTCTCTGCCACGGTGAAGCCGGTCGGGTCGCGCTGCTGGAGGGTGATGATGTTGATGATCCCGTTTAGCAGGGTCGCGGGCTGGTCGAGGAACAGCGTGCTCAGCATGAAGGCGAGGAAGACCACGCCGATGAGGCCGGGCGCGACATATTTCAGCTGCTCGGGCTTGACCACCTTGAACCGCCCGACGAGGAACCGGATCAGGACGAGGCCAGTGATGGCAAGGGTGAACGACACGGAGGCGAGTTCCGTGCTCAGGATCGAGGTGCTGTGCTTCACGAGGAGGGCGGGGAGGACCAGCGCGACGAGCATGGTCGGCAGGTAGGCGGCCATGAGGTGGTCGACGTGCTTGTTGAGCAGGAGGAGCACCAGCGCGAACAGGGCCAGGACGACGAAGTAGTACTGGGCGATGCCGGAGCTCATGCCGATCACCGCCAGGCAGAGGCCGGCGATAGCGCCGTCGATGACGGACCGCCGCTTGAACGCCCGGATGAAGAACAGCAGGACGAGGACGCTGAACGGGGCGATGGCCGCTTCCTTCTCGATGATGCCCGCGATGGTGCGCGCGATCACCGCCGGCTGCGCCGCGAGGAACAGGGCTGCCAGGAGGCCGGCGCGGTTGTCGTAAACCTCCCTCCCGAGGAAGAACATGGCCAGGCAGGCGAGCGCGCCCATGATCGGCGGATAGAATAGCACGAAGGTGAAGTAGTGCATGCTCAGCACGAGCGAGACCAGCAAGTACAGGAAAATCGGGATGTAGATCGGCGCGATGTACTCGTTCTGGGTGACGTTGATGCCATCCGGGTGGTGGCGCATAAAGTCGATTTCCGGGAGTTGCAGGTTGTGGTCGATGGCGTACTGGCTGTAGCGGTAGAAGAGGAACTCGTCCAGCCCCGGGAGCTCATTGTATTTCGCCGGCTGGGCGCGAATCCAGAAGGCGATGAGCATGATGGCGAGGATGAGGATGAGGTAATAGTGCCGGGCGACCAGGCGGGGGAACCTCTTCTGGAGCGGCTCAGCGGCAGCCGCGGGCGGCGTGCCCGGAGCGGACTTCCGCCAGGGGAAGAGCTTCATAGGCAATATCTGCCCGCATTATTTATATACTCCCGCCTACAGGCTTCTATGGCCGCCCGCTACCGCTTGAAGGCGCTTCCGTGGAGCAGCCATCACGTCATCGCGCGGATGATTCCTGCGCGAAGCACGGTCCTGGACGTGGGGTGCAGCTCGGGCTACCTGGGCACGTTGCTCGCCGGACGCGACTGCAGGCTCATCGGGGTCGACAACGACCGACCTGCATTGAAGCAGGCAAAAGGCTACGCGCGGACGTTCCTGCTCGACCTCGAGAAGGGGCTGCCGCCACTGAAGGAGAAGGTGGATGTCATCGTCTTCGCGGACGTCCTCGAGCACCTCGCGCGCCCGGACCAGGTCCTGAAGGCGTACGCACGGTTCCTCAAGCCCGGCGGCCGGGTCATCGTCTCGATCCCGAACGTGGCCAACCTCTACGTCCGGCTGAAGCTCCTGGCCGGGCAGTGGAACTACGAGGACGTGGGCATCCTCGACCGGACGCACCTGCGCTTCTACACGCGCGCGACGGCCCGCGACTTCCTGTCCGCCTGCGGCTACGAGATCGTGGCGGAAGAGGCCACCCCGATCCCGCTGGAGCTGGTCTCTGCTGACTTCGAAGAACCGCCCCTCTCCTGGTGCTATGCGGCCCTCCGGACAGCAACCGAAGCCTGGCCGTCCCTCTTCGCCTTCCAGTTCGTCTTCAGCCTGCGGAGGAGCGCATGAGGCCGACGACGAAGCAGTTGCTCCTTGGCATCCTGCTGATCGCGCTTGCCGTCCGGCTGCCGAACATCGCGACCCACCTGCCCGGGACGGACGAAGCCCTGACATTGAACGTCGCCGCAGGCCAGCCCTGGGGGACCGCTTCGTTCGAGTTCTTCCACCCGCCACTGTTCTTCTTCATCGTGCAGACCGTGCAGCTCTTCCCGGAGCCGGTCCTGCTGCTCCGGCTGCTGATGGTGGCGGCGGGCGTGGCGACCGTGCTTGTCACGTTCTTTTTTGGTCGCGACCTCGCAGGCTCGCGACTTGGCCTTTTGGCAGCGTTCTTGGTGACGATCAATCCGATGAGCGTGATCTATTCCCAGCACGGCCGGCCCTACATCCTGTTCTCCCTGCTCTACCTGCTCTCGACCTGGCTGCTCTACCGGTTCCTCTTCAAGCAGGACCGCCGCGGGCTTCTCGCGCTCCCGGGAATCTACGCCCTCGCCTTCTACAACCACTACCTGTCCGCCCTCTTCATCGCCGCCCACGTCGCTGTGGTCGCCGGCCTGCGGCTGCGGCGGCCGATCGCCTGGAAGCCGTATGTGGCCGTCCTGCTCGTGACCGGCCTGCTCGTGGCGCCGATCCTGCTGCACTTCCTCACCAACGTGGCCGACCTCTCCCAGTCACCCCAGACGTGGATGGGCTCGCTCACTCCGCTCACTTTCCCGTATCCTGTCTACAAGTACGCGGTCATGGCCGACATCTCGACGGTGGCTGCCCACTATCCGCCGGTGGCGGCGCTGTTCCCGGTGTCTGTCGCGCTCGCTGCCCTCGGACTGTGGCGGCTGTACCGGGAGGACCGCAAGAAAGCCTGCTACCTGGCAGGGGTTTTCCTCCTCGTGTTCGTCTTCTCCGCCATCGCGTCGCTCTACATCCTCATCTACTTCTTCCGCTACCTCACGTACCTCCTGCCCGTCTACCTCCTGTTGATGGCGTTCGGACTGGAGAAACAGCGCCCGTGGCTGCGCGCGGCCCTCCTGGTCGCCTTCATCGTCGGCTGGGCAGTCGTGCTGCAGGACTATTTCACAGTCTCGCTGCTCGGAGACTGGGCGATCGACTTCGCGGTGTGACCGTCACTGTTCTCTGTCTTCTGCCTGAGTAGCTGCTCGACATCAATTATCGAGGCCGGTCATGGCGCCACGCGGTAGACCAGGAACGGGTACGGATCCTCGGGATCGCCCGTCGGGAAGGTCCGGATCAGTTCCAGCGGGTAGGTCTTGAGGAGCTGGCAGAGGTACTGGTCGTTCTCGAGTGTCGGCGAGCTGGTGTAGCTGCCCCGGTAGATGATGTAGCCGTCCTTGAACCGGTCGAGGAAGCTGGCCGTGCAGTCGGGGAAGCCTTCAGGCGGGATCGGTTCGGCGTCTGCCTTGAAGAGGATGCTCTGCTCATTCGAGAGCAGCGGGCCTTGGAGGGTGGGCAGGTAATTGGTGAGCATGTCCTGGACCAGGTACTGGGGATCGTAGGCCCCCGAGAAGTCCTGGATCACGAAGTCCTTCTGGCCGAAGTTGGCGTAGTCAGCGTAGAAGGGGTGGATGGTCGCGATGCTGGCGACCGCGACAAACAACAGCACGAGCGCCACGAGCTTGACCGGGACGCTCATCCGCGCGATCGCGTAGCCGCCGAGGACGAAGGCGGGCAGGTGGATGAACTCCGTGTACGACGGGACGGTCCCGTAGCGGGTCGCGAGGTATATCAGGAATGAGACCCCGAAGGCGACGGCCATGACGGGCCGCTCGTCGAAGGTGTGCAGCCAGCGGACCAGGTGCCGGACTGAGCCCTTGCGGTGCTTTCTCCAGAGCAAGAAGACCGCGGCCATTCCCGCGACTAGGGAAAAGGCATAGGCGTAGGAGTTCCTCAGGAACAGCATCTCCACGAAGCGGACCGGGTTGGACTCCAGGCGGACGAAGCCCTCGTAGCCGCCGACGCCGTAGTGGACTTGGAACGCGAACGCCTGGAGATCGGGCGGGTAGACGACCTGCAGGAAGAGCACGAGCGCGACGACCACGGCCCCGATGACGCTCGCCGTCTGCTTCCATCCCTTCCCCACCAGGAGCTGGGAGAGTATGATGATCGGGATGAGGAAGAGCGGGTACAGCAACCGCGAGCCCAGCGCCAGAACGAGGAACGCGATCATGAGGCTGAAGAAGATCGCTTTCTTGTTGGCGGCAACGTAATCGGCCGCGCTCTTCCACTCGCGACTGGCGGGGGCGCGGAGGTACTTGATGTAGAAGTACAGCGTCCCCGCGGAGAAGGCGAGAGCAAACATGTCCGTGTACAGGATCCGGCTGTAGGCGATGTAGTCCAGGGAGAGGCTGGCGATGGCAGCCGACCAGAGCGCCGCCTCGGTTCCGAAGAGCTCCTTCCCGATCAGGAACACGAAGAGGACGGCCAGGATGCCTCCGAGGGCCACCATGGTCCGCATGGGGACCGTGACGTCCTTGAATGGGGTGAGGTAGGTGAACGCGAACAGGTGCGGCGGGATGGCGAGCACATCACGGAAATCGGCGTCGCTCCAGGCGGTCGGGAGGCCGATCAACCACCGACCGACCGGCGGATGCTCCGAAGAGAAGAAGCGCGCATCGTAGGGGTTTTCGTGGTGGAGTTTGATGCCGGCGATCGCGGCTATGCCTTCGTCGCGCCAGATGAGGCCGTCGCCCAGGCCGTAGAGTCGCGCGCCAAGGCCGGCGAGAATTAGCACCACGAGAAGGAGGTGCAGGGGCTTCATGCCACCCTGTTGGAGACCGGTCTTAAAAAGCCCGGCGACCGCGCGTTTCTCACTGGCGCGGCCGCTGGAGATCATCCAACTTGAGATCGTCGTCCTGGACGTAGGGGACGCCGGTCCTGAGTGCAATGTAGGCCTTCTCCAGTTCTTCGCCGACGTTCGCGGCGTGCATCAGGCTCGAGATCAGCCCGTGGCGGAGCAGGGTGTAGTAGATCTCCTCGGGGTGCGTGCCGCGGACGATGGTGGTCAGCTTGTGATCGTTCCGGCAGAAGCCGACCTCGATCTCTCTCCGGTCGGGGTTCACCTTGATCAGGAAATAGCCGACGGGGTCGAGCTTCCACTCGGCGGGCTTCTTGACGGCGCGGATTTCCTGGATCTGGTCGGCGACCGAAATCTGCGGCCAGTTCTTGTACCGGTTCAACTTCTCTCCCATACATCGACGGGCGCGCGCGGCTTTTTATTGGTTTGCCCCGATCGGAGGCGCGAGCAGGAGAGCTAGCGCGACGCGGGATCGCTACCGCTGACCTTTGAGCAGGTACTTGAAGACCAGGAAAAGGATCTCGAAACCGTAGGTGATGGGGTTGGCGGCGGTAACGTTCTCATAGTAGTGCACGCTGATTGGCACCTGCGCGATCCGCAGCCGGTGCTTGAGTGCCTCGAGGATGATGTCGCTGTCGAAGTAGTACTTGTCGGTCAGCCGGTCGAGGTTGATCTTCTCCAGAGCCCGGCGCGAGTAGACCCGGTAACCGGTGTGGAACTCGGCGATCTTGGTCCCGAAGGCCACGTTCTCTACGGCGGTCAGGAAGCGGTTGCCGTAATACTTGTAGGCGGGCACGCCGCCGCGGAGCATGACACGTTTGCCGCTGAGGATGCGCGATCCGAGGACCACGTCGGCTCGCTCGCGGATTGCGGCGTCGAGCAGCTGGGGCATGTCGGCCGGGGCGTACTGGCCGTCCTGATGGAGCAGGACGACGTAATCGCACTTAGCGCGGAGCGCCGCCTTGTAGAGGGTCTTCTGCGCGCCCCCGTAGCCCCGGTTCACCGGGTGGCGGATGACCGTGATGCCCTTGATCTTCCTCAGTATGTCCGGCGTCGCATCCGTGCTGGAGTCATCGACGACGATGAACCGGTCGTAGATCTTGGGTGTCCGAGCAATGACGCCCGCGATCTTGCTGCTGCCGTTGTAGGCGGGCATCGCGACCACCACCCGCTTGCCCTTATACATGGATTCTCCTGAGGCCTTCACGCGGGCCGAGCAGCTTGGTCTTCAGCAGGGCTGAGGCCTTTCTGACATCGAGCGAGGAGTCGCGCGGCCGGACAGCCGCCTGGTGGAGCTCGGCGGTCGTGATCGGCGTGATCAGGCCGGCGTCCAGGCCGAACGCCTCTGCGGTGAGCCGGGCAAAGTCAAACCTGCTCATCCGCTCGGTGCCGGCGACGTGAAACAGTCCCGTGACCCCTTTGGCGCAGAGTTCCATGACCGCGGCGGCGACGTTGCTCGAGAGGGAAGGTGAGCCGAACTGGTCGGTCACGACCCGGATCTGCCGGCCTGCGGACAGCTCGGTGATCACCCAGCGCACGAAGTTAAAGGTTTCCCGGTGGGGGCTGTAGACGACCGAGGTGCGCGCGATGAGCCCTCCGGAAGCAGCCTGCTCACCGAGCAGCTTGGTTTCCCCGTAGTAGTTCACCGGCTGGGGGAGATCGGTCTCCTGGTATCCGCCTTTCCGGCCGTCGAAGACGAAGTCGGTGGAGAGGTAGGCGAGGCGCGCGTCCGCCTCCTTGCACGCGTCGGCGATGTTCCGGGTGCCTTCAACATTGACGCGGTATGCCAGCTGCCGGTCCTTCTCGCACTGGTCCACGTTCGTCATGCTGGCCGCATGGACCACGACGTCGGGCCGGGCCTTGCGCACCGTATCCCGGACGGCCGATCGGTCTGCCACGTCCAGGGTGAGGGCGGCCCTTCCCGGCCGGTGGCCGGTCGCGACAACTTCCCAGTCCGCTGCCGCTTCGACGATGTCGGTTCCAATCTGGCCGCCGACGCCGGTCACGAGCACCTTGCCTTTCATGCACCGTTCTTGGAAATGAAGGAATAAAAACCGCAGCCTTTTAAAGCCACCGCCTCCAGTATTCTCAGGTTCCTATGGGACAGCGCGTGCTGATTACGGGCGGCCTCGGCTTCATCGGCAGCAACCTCGCCCACGAACTGGTACGGCGCGGCGACCGGGTTACCATCCTCGACGCCATGCTCGAACCGATGGGATTCAACCTCGCCAATCTCGACGGCATCCGCGACCGGGTCACCCTGATCACCGGCGATGTCCGCGACCGGGAAGCCGTGGAGAAGGCGGTCAAGGACCAGGACGTGATCTACGCCTGCGCCGGCCAGGTGTCCCACCTCGATTCCATGACCGACCCGTGGACAGACATCGACATCAACATCCGCGGCAACCTGACTGTCCTCGAGGCATGCAGGAAACTCAACGACCGCGCCCGCATCATCTACGCCGGGACCCGCGGCCAGATCGGCAAGCTGGTCCGCCGGCCGTGCGACGAGACCCACCCGGACAACCCGACAGACATCTACGGAGCGGACAAGTGGGCGGCGGAGAAGTACCACCTGATCTACCACACGACCTACGGGATGAAGACCTGCTCGCTCCGCATCAACAACACCTATGGCCCGCGCCACCAGATGAAACACGGCAAGTACGGCATCCTCAACTACTTCATCCGCCTCTGCTTCTTCGGGCAACCGATCAAGGTCTTCACTCCCGGCGACCAGCTGCGCGACTACAACTATATCTCCGACGTCGTCCGGGCCATGCTGCTTGCGGACAGCGACAAGGCCGACGGGGAGATCTTCCTGCTCGGCTCCGGCGAGCCCGTGAGCTTGCTCGAGATCGCGAAGAAGATCGTGGCGGCCGCGAAACAGCGCAACCTCGAAGCCCGCTACGAACTGGTGCCGTGGCCGGGAGAGCGCAAGACGATCGAGGTCGGCGACTTCTATGTCTCGTTCGACAAGTTCGCGAAGACCTTCAGCTGGAAGCCGCAGGTAGGGATCGATGAAGGCCTGCGGCTGACCTTCGATTTCTACACCGCGCACCGGGACAAGTACATCGTCTGATCACCGCCGTTTCTGGAACCGGCGAAGGGCGAGGAGCATCTGGACGAGCTGCAACATCACCGTGAGACTGAGCTTGCTGTGACCGGCCTTCCTGGTCCGGAAGGTGAAGGGAAACTCGCGCACGCACTCCGGTTGACCGCGGACGGCGATCTCAAGCAGGACCTTGTAGCCCCGCGGATCCAGCCGGCGGCGGATACGGCGATAGAAGGCCGCGTCGACAGCGAAGTACCCACTGAGCGGGTCTGCAAGGGGGACCTGCAAGAGGCGCGCGGCGAGCCAGGTGGCGGCGTCACTGGTGAGCTTGCGGTGCAGCGGCCAGCTGCTTGAGCCGCCGCCGCGCACACGGCGCGAGCCGACGGCGAGATCGCCTCCTTGCCGGATCCAGGAGACCAGGTCAGGCAGCAGCCGAGGGTCGTGGGAGAGATCAGCGTCCATGCAGACCAGGACCTGCCCGCGCCCGGCGTCGAAGCCCCGGAGCACGGCAGAGCTCAGACCCCGCTTCCCGCGTCGGCGGATCACCCGCAGCCCGGGATACTGCCTCCGGGCTCGCTCGGCCAACTCCCAGGTGCGGTCGGGGGAATCATCGTCGACGACGATGACCTCTGCGCCGGGCAGTTCCTTACCGATGCCTTGCAGCAGCGGGAGCAGGTTCTCCCGTTCGTTCAGGGTCGGCACGATCACCGAGACGCGGGCCATGGGAGAACTTCGGCGCGCGGATTTAAAGGGAGGGGCGTCAGCCGGCCTGACCCGCAAGCGAACGCAGCCGGATTGGGTGGCGGGTCCAGAGGCCGAATCCGACGGCGCCGAGGATGTAGTCCACGACCAACATCATCAGCGAGTAGGCGATCGCCGTCTCGGCGGGTATGCCAAGGTAGGACAGGAAGAAGACCAGGCTGGCCTCGCGAGTTCCCAGGCCGGAGAACGAGATCGGCAGAGCGAACAGCAGCCCGACGACGGGGAAGGTGAAGAACAGGAAGTCGTAAGGGATCTGGAGACCCATCGCGATGGCGAGGACGTAGGCGTAGAGGATGGTGACCGCCCAGATCAGGAACGTCACCCCAAGCGAGGCGAGGAGGATGGCTTTCTTGCCGAGCATCACGTCGATCCCGGCGTAGAAGTCGTCATAGACCCCTTTCAGGACCCCTTTCCGCGAGTCGGAGACGAAGGCGTTGAAGAGCGGCCGCAAGAGGGCAGTAACCACCCGCTTCCTTGAGAAGAGCGCCACGCAGCCCACGAACACGAAAAAGAGGCCGTAGGTGGCGAACAGCAGGAGGTCGTCCCGCACGTAGCGGGAGACGAAGACCGAGAGCCCGACGATGGCGAGGAGGAAGAGGACGAAGATGTCGGCGATCCGGTCGACCACCACGGTCGTGATGGACTTGCCGATGTTGGCCTTCTCCTTGAGGTAATAAGACCGGGCGAGGTCGCCGATCTTCCCCGGGGTCACGAGACCGATCGCAAACCCGACCAGCCAGCCCTTCAAGGCGTCAAGGAAGGAGAAGTGCAGCCCGTACGACCGGATGATCACCTGCCATTTGACGGCCTTGAGCACGATCACGAAGGCGCTGAGCGCCAGGGCGGCCAGGAAGAAGAGGGGATCCAACTGGACGAAACTCGCGGCGACCAGGGACAGGTCGATCGACGCGAGCAGGTAGGCGAAAATGGCGAGCCCGATCAGCGGCAACAGGCGGGAGATCTTCATGCCGTCAGTCTCTTGGCGGCGTACTTTTTAAACTCCTCCCAGAAGTCCCGCTTCGCCTGCCAGCCCAGGACTTCCCGCGCGCGGGTCGTGTCGCCGCACCAGCGCTCGACCTCGGCCGGAGGGAGAGGCTTCACGGTGACCCGGTCGGTGAGGGAGTGGGCGATGTCGAGCAGCAGGGTCTCCTTCCCTGAGGAGATGTTGAAGATCCCCGCCTTCTGGCGCGACGCGGCGACCACCCCGTCAAGGAAATCGCTGATGTGGGTGAAATCCCGCGTGGTCTTGTCCCCGTACACCACGATCTCCTTGCCGGCCTTCACCTGCCGGATCCAGAGCGGCAGGACCTGGAGCGGCTCATGGAGGTAGTCCCGGTCTCCCCACACGTTCGACGGCCGGACAATCACGACTTCCAGGCCGTAGAGAGTCCGGTAGATCGCGAGCAGTTCCTCAGATGCCTTCTTCGCCACGCCGTAGGGGGTCCCGGGCTGCAGCAGCGAGTCCTCGGCGAAGGGCAGCCGCTGCTTCCCGTAGACGCCGAAGCTGGAGAAGAAGACCATCTTCGCGTCGTGGATCCGGCAGGCTTCGGCGAAGTTGAGGGTGGAGAGGTAGTTGTTGTGCATGACTTCCTGGGGGCGCTCGACGCTGAGCCGGTGGGCCGGGATGTTCGCGAGGTGGAACACCAGGTCCTTTCCCTGGACGGCCTGCTTCACCGTATCAAGGTTCCGGGCATCCTGGCCGGTCCGCAGGTCGAAGACGTCTCCGCCGACCCGTTCCACCAGGTGGCTGCCGATGAAGCCGGCGCCGCCGGCGACAAGCGTGGTCATGGTCACTCCTGCATCCGCCGCATCAGGGCTTCCCGCTCGCGGACGACAGCCTCCACATCCATCCCACCCGCGAGCTCTTTCTCGATGGAGAGGACAGTCTTCCACTTGCCGATGTCGAGGTAGCGGCCCTTGAGCTGGAGGGCGAAGACTTTTTCCCCTGCCTTGACGGCAAGGCCGATCGCGTCCGTAATCTGGATCTCGCCGTTCGCGCCAGGAGGGGTCTTCTCGATGTACTCGAAGATGCGGGGGTCGAAGACATAGACGCCGGTGATGGCCAGGTAGCGGCCGTCGGTCGCGAGGCGCTTCGCCTCGGCAGCGGAGGGCTTCTCGACCAGGTCGGCGACCCGGCCTTGACGATCCATGGACACGACACCGTAGCCCTCCGGGCTGTCCACCTGGAAGACCAGAAGCGAGGCGATGGGCTTTTCCCGCCTGTGGAGCGCGATGATGTCGGCGATCTCCTTCTTCGGCTTGATGAAGGAGTCGCCCAGTAGGACAGCGAACGGCCGGTCTATCCAGGTCTTCGCCTGGAGGATCGCGTGGCCGATGCCGCGGCGCTCATCCTGGAAGATGTAGGCCGTCGTCACGCCGAAGTTCGAGCCGTTGCCCAGGTAGTCCATGAGCGCGCCCTTCTGGTGGCCGACGACGACGAATATCCGGCGGACGCCGCCCTCGCGGAGGGTCTCGATGCAATGCTCGATGGCCGCCTTCCCGAGGATGGGGTACATCTCTTTCGGGATGGCCTTGCTGAAAGGGTAGAGGCGCGTGCCGCCGCCGGCTGCGGGGACCAGGCCGACGATATCGTCCATACGTGGTTTGGCGGGGGGCGGTTTAAATACATTTGCGGCAATCTGGACGAGGCCGACGGGAGCTGGTTATCGTTTCCTGGCGATGCAGATCAGGGTCGAGCCGAACCCCGGGAATAGGGAGAAAACCAGGCCGTAGCAGGCGCGGAGCGCGAGTCCTGCCAGGGGAAAGCGCTTGCGCACATGGTCGAAGACGTAGGGCCGGTGCTCGAGGAGGAGGATGTCGAATCCTGCCAGCAGGCGGATAAGATCGCGCTTGGAGAAGAGATGGTAGAGCCAGCTCCCCTTTGCCGCGCCCCGGGCGAGCAGTCGGTCCTGGATCCTTGCTGGGAGGAAACCGAAGAGCGGCAGCTGGGAGACCTCGCCGAAGTGGTGATCCAGCAGCTGGCGGCGGCTCGGGACGACGATGCAGAGGTAGCCACCCGGTGCGAGCGCTGCGGCGACCGAGCGCAGGAAAGCGGGGTTGTCCTGAACGTGGTCGAGGACCTCGATCAAGGTAATCAGCTTCGCGCTCCCAGGTCGGATCGGGAGGGTGAAGCCGTTGCCTAGCACGATGGATGACCGCTGCCGGGCTTCGGGGAACGGCGAGGTGAAGTAGCCCAGCTCCCGGTCGAACAGGATGCGCGCCTGCTTGTTGATCCCGACGACCTGGGCTGGCGTCCGCAGCGCCAGCAGCGTGACCAGGGCGCCGGTCCCGCAGCCCACGTCGAGGACCAGGTCGCCGCGGGAGAGCGGGACGTGCCGCCGGATGGCGTCGAGGATGCCGAGGTTGTGGGTCGAATAGCGGAAGTACTCCATGCCAGGAGGTTATCCGGGGGCTATAAATTCCCCTTCACGCACGCAGGCGCCCGCATCTGGGAACAGATTTTTAAGGCGTTCCCGCAAGGCTTGGGCATGAAGCTCTGCCTCGCATCGTCGGCCGGCGGCCACCTGAAGGAGCTGCTGCAGCTGCGGCAGGTCTTCGAGAAGCGCGACCATTTCTTCCTGACATTCCGCCGGGAGGACAGCAAGGAGCTGCGCGGCACGGTCTACTTCATCACCGATCCCAAGCGAAGCCCCACCGGCGTCCTCAAGAACGCGCTCCAGGGACTGGCAGTCCTGCTGCGGGAGCGGCCGGACGTGGTGATCACCACCGGCGCGGGCGTCGTCGTGCCGTTCTGCATCCTCGCCCGCCTCGCCGGTGCGCGGCTCGTCTTTATCGAAAGCTTCTGCCGCGTCCGCCAACCCTCGCTCACCGGCAGGCTGCTCTACCCTTTTGCGAGCCTGTTCCTGGTCCAGTGGGAAGACCTCCTGACTGCGTACGGCCCGAAGGCCCGTTACTGGGGAGGCGTGCTATGATCTTTGTCTCGGTCGGGACCGACACCCATGACTTCTCTCGACTGCTCCGGCGCATGGACGAGGTGGCCCGCACCAAGGAAGTCGTCATGCAAATCGGCCATTCTCACTATCGTCCGCGGCACGCACGGTGGTTCGCTTTCGAGACCAACGCCGCGATCGACCGCCTGTACAGCCGCGCGGACGTGATCGTCACCCATGCTGGCGCGGGCTCGATCATCAGCGCGCTGGTCTATGGGAAAGTCCCGCTGGTGGTTCCGCGGCTGCAGCGGTTCGGCGAGCACGTCAACGATCATCAACTCGACGTGGCCCGCTTCCTGGACCGCAAGGGGATGGTCAAGCTGGTGGCCGACCTGGACCGGCTGCCGACCATGACCGCCCGCAAGTATCGGCCGGACCGGCGGCTCGCGCGGCGGCTGGACGCCTACCTGGAGGGGAGGACATGACCGCGCGGAGACTGAGACTGCCGAAGGCCAGCGTCATCGTGGCCACGTACAACAACAAGGAGGCCCTCCGCAGGACCGTCGCCGGCCTGCTCGCGCTGGACTACCCGTCGTACGAAGTGATCGTGGTCGACGACGGCTCCACCGACGGGACCGCGGAGATGATCCGGAAGATGCAGGGCATCACGGCGATCTGCCTGCCCCACGGCGGCGTCTGCAAGGCGCGGAACGCCGCGATCCGGCAGGCAACCGGGAAGATCGTCGTCAACATGGACCATGACTGTGTGCCGGCGCGGGACTGGCTCCGGCGCCTGGTGGCCGGTTTCGGTCCAGGTGTCGGCGTGGTCAGCTCATACGGCTACTACGGGGGGACGTCGACCGCTTTCCGGAAAGACCTGCTGGACCGGGTTGGTGGGTATGACGAGGCGTACGGCTACTACCGCGAGGATGCGGATCTGAGCTTCATGATCATGGACCTGGGCTACACCTTCGAGCTGGTGGAGGCCCGCTATGACCACGACCACCGCGCAGTCTCCCCTCGCGGATTCCGGGCCGTGGTCCGGTATGCCTTCACGCGCTGGCGCTACCATATGAACGACGTCCTCCTCTTCAAGAAGCATCCCCGGCTTGCTGGCCGGTTCCTGGACGTCAAGTTCGGGTTCCTGGTGAACCCGTTGGCGGACTTCAAGGTCGCCACGGGCTTGTGGAACCGCGGGACGTTCTCGCTGTCGTCTCCGCGGGGAATGACCTTCATGGAGAACCGCTCGCCGCTCCACGGCATCGCTATCTTCCTTCTGGGTCTCTGCTACGTGGTTGGCGTCAAGAGTTACCGGCTGCGCGGGAGCCTGAAATTCGGGAGGCTGCTCATATGAGGACGATCGCGATCACCGGCGGGAGCGGCTTCATCGGCAGCTGGTTGGCGAAGTCCTTGCATGCGGACCGGGTGGTTGACATCTCCCGCCGGAGCGGCCAGGACCTCGCGCACCTCGGGAACCTGGGCGTCCGGGTTGACTACTGCGTCCACCTCGCGGGCGTCTCAGACGTCAAGGAGTGCGAGCGGGACCCGCAACGGGCCTTCGAGGTGAACGTGGAGGGGACGCTGCGCGTCCTCCGCTGGTGCCAGCGCTCAGGGGTGAAAGGGGTCATCTTCGCATCGAGCGGCAAGGCCTATGGTTCAGGGGACGGTCCGGTCGACGAACGCCAGCCGCTCGAACCGTACAACATGTACGGCCGCTCCAAGGCCTGGGCCGACTACCTCGCGCAGGGATTCTCCTGGACTCACCGCCTTCCCGTCATCACCGCCCGGCTGGTGAATGTCTATGGCCCCGGTGACCAGAACACCGCCCGGATCATCCCCTACACGATCGACGCCGTTCGACGGGGCGAGCGGCCGGTCATCTACGGCGACGGCTCCGCACGGCGGGCCTTCATCTACGTGAGCGACGTTGTCGCGTTCTTCCTGGCTGCGTTGGATCGTCTCGAAGAGGGGCATGAAGGCGGGGTATTTAACGTCTCTACCGATGAAACATATCCTATCAGGGACGTCGTGACCCGCATCATCCGCCGGATGGGCAGCGGCCTGGAGCCGCGCTTCCTGCCTGGCGACGCGAGCAGGTCGGACTACCTGCTCAGGAATGCAAAGGCCCGCTCCCTCGGCTGGGAGCCGCGGGTGGGTATGGACCAAGGGCTCCAGGAGACGATCGCATGACCGCACCGGAACAGCACGGAACAGGAGACCGAGCAGACCTGCGGCTCCTGGTCACGGGCGGTTCGGGATTCATTGGCAGCAACTTCATCCGACAGCTCCCGCCAGGGACCGAGGTGGTCAACCTGGACGTCATGACGTATGCCGGTAAGAGCGGAATCGACCTGGAACGGCCGGGCTACCGGCTCGTGCAGGGCGACATCGGCGATCCCGCAGCGGTCCGGCGCGCGATGGCCGATTGCGACGCTGTGGTCCACTTCGCGGCCGAATCCCACGTCGACCGCAGCATTCAGGATGCGACGTCGTTCCTACGGACCAACGTCCTGGGCACTTACACGCTCCTCGAAGAGGCCAGGAAGCAGGACTGCCAGCGGTTCATCATGATCTCGACCGACGAGGTCTATGGCCAGATCGCTTCGGGCAGCTTCCGGGAGACTGACGTCCTGAACCCCCGGAATCCGTATTCCGCCTCCAAGGCCGCGGCAGACCGGCTGGCCTACAGCTTCTTCGCGACCTACGGACTGCCGGTGGTGATCACCCGGAGCTCGAACAATTTCGGCCCGTTCCAGTATCCGGAGAAGATCATCCCACTCTTCATCACCAACCTGCTGCGCGGGAAGAAAGTCCCGGTCTACGGCGACGGCCTCCAGGTCCGGGACTGGCTCTACGTCCTCGACAACTGTGAGGCCATCCGACGCTGCCTGGACATGGGCAAGGCGGGAGAGATCTACAACATCGGGGGCGGGAACGAGGTCACCAACCTGGAACTGACCCGCCTGATCCTCCGCGAGATGGGCAAGGGCGAAGAGATGATCGAACACGTCAACGACCGGCCGGGTCACGATCGCCGCTACTCCCTCGATTCGGCGAAGATGCACGACCTGGGATGGGCACCGCGCCACCCGTTCGCCCAGGCGCTCAGCGAAACGATCCGCTGGTACACTGAAAACCAGCGGTGGTGGAAACCTTTAATAAGCTAAGGCGACTACGATTGCGTATGAAAGGCGTCATCCTGGCGGGCGGGATGGGCACGCGCCTGCGACCGCTCACGAATGTGACTAACAAGCACCTGCTCCCTATCTACAACAAGCCCATGATCTACTATCCCCTCGAGACCCTGAAAGAGGCGGGTATCCGCGACATTATGATCATCACCGGCCGCGAGCACGCAGGCGACGTCTTCCGCCTCATGGGATCGGGCCAGGATTTCGGCGTCCGGTTCACCTACCGGGTCCAGGACGAGGCGGGCGGGATCCCGCAGGCCATCTCCCTGGCCGAAGCCTTCGTGGGCAAGGACAAGTTCGTCTCCATCAACGGCGACAACATCCTTCTGGGAGGCATCCGGAAGATGGCTGAGGAGTTCGAACGCGGCAGCGAGGAGGCGCGCATCCTGCTCTACAACACGACCGTCGAGGAGGCGCGCAAGGCCGGCGTCGCGGCCCTGGACGGCGACCGGGTCACGGGGATCATTGAGAAGCCCGACAAGCCCCCAACGACCTGGATATCGATCGGCGTCCTCATGTTCACCCCCGGTGTATTCGAGATCATCCGCAAGCTGAAGCCGTCCGCGCGCGGCGAGCTGGAGATCGCGGACGTGCAGAACGAATACATCCGTCGAGGCACCCTGAAAGCGAGCAAGTTCACGGGCGAGTGGATGGACGCGGGAAGCTTTGATGAGCTGGCGCGGGCGAACATGCTCGTCCGGAAGCGGTGAGCTATGGCGAAGGACCTTAGCCTGGTGCTGCCGTGCTACAATGAGGAGGCCGTCTTCGAGGAGTCGGTCGGGCGCATCCTCCGCCTGTTGAAGGCTACGCGGTACGATTTCGAGATCCTCCTGGTCGACGACCAGTCCCGTGACCGGACGCGGGAACTCATGCGGAAGGCCGCGGCCAAGGACCGGCGCATCACCTGCCTCTACCACGACCGGAACCGCGGACGCGGCCGGACAGTCGCGGACGGGATCCGCAAGGCGACGGGCCGGATCGTGGGATACCTCGACATCGACCTGGAAATCCGGGAGGAGGCAATCCTGTCCCATGCCTTGGCCATCGACGAAGGATATGACATCGCCTACGCCGATCGCATCACCGGCTTGAAGCCGGGCAATCTCCTGCGCCACCTCCTCCATGCGCTATACATCCTACAGGTCCGGGTCTTCCTGGGGTTCGCCCATGGGGACACCAACGCCGGCTGTAAGTTCTTCAACCGGAAACGCATCCTCCCTGTACTGGAACGCGTCCGGGATGACCACTGGTTCTGGGACACCGAGATCCTCCTGCGCGGCTACGCAGCCGGCATGCGGATCAAGAAGATCCCGGTCGTCTATCTGCGGAACGACCGGAAGAAGTCGACGGTCCGCATGGGCGCGGACGCTGCCTACTTCCTGAGGAAGATCATGGCCTACCGGAGGGAACGATGATTCTGGTCACCGGCTGCTCGGGATTCATCGGTACGCACCTCCTGCGGGCCCTGGGACCGCGAGCCGTGGGGATCGACGTGCGGCCGCCGCGCGTGGAAGGCGTGCGGTTCCACCACGCCGACATCCAGGACACGGCGGCGATCGCGGAGATCATCCGCGCCGAGCACGTGACTCGGGTGGTCCACCTCGCCGCCCTGTCGGACATCCGCGGATCCACGAACGCGGACAGCTACATGGACATCAACATCCGGGCGCTGGCCAACCTGCTCGAGGCGTGTAAGGGCCTGAAACAGTTCGTCTTCGCCTCCTCTTCCGCGGTCTACGGCGGCAACCGTCACCCGCCGTTCGCGGAGACTGCTGAACTCGAGCCGCTCTCGATCTACGGGATCACCAAGCGGACCGGCGAGATGCTCTGCCATTACTACTTCAAGAAGTATGGCCTGCCGTGCGTGAGCCTGCGCTTCTTCACCGTCTACGGCGAGGGCGGGCGGGACGACCAGGCCGTCCGGACTTTCACGCGGTTGATCAGCGAGGGCCAACCGATCCGCCGCTTCGGTGACGGCCAGTCCTCCAGGGATTACATCCACGTCTCTGACGTGGTGTCAGGCATCCAAGCCTGCCTGGACGTTGGGGTCGGCGGCGAGGTCATCAACCTCGGGACGGGCCGGTCCGTCTCCCTGAACACACTCATCGACCTCATCGGCGCGGCCCTCGGCAAGCGGCCGGTCATCGAGCCCGTCCAGGACATCACGGAGAATGTCGAGACCACCTGCGCAGATGTCGCCAAGGCCCGGCGGGTTCTGGGGTGGACGCCCCAGGTCTCGATCGAGGAGGGGATCGCCCGCTTCGTGCGCTGGTACCAGGCCTCCCGAGAGTAGGTGCCTGCCGCTGGGACATCCTTTTTAAAACCGCACCGCAGAGAACTAGCTATGAAACTGACCACCGCCATTGTGCTTGCCGGCGGCAAGGCCCTGCGCCTGCGGCCGTACACGAACGACGTCCCCAAGTGCATGATCGAAGTGTCCGGCAAGCCGGTCCTCTACTGGATCCTGAAGTGGCTCAAGAACAACGGGATCGTCCGGGTCGTCCTCGGCGTGGCGTACAAGAAGGAGGTCATCGAGGCCTACGTGGCCGCCGAGGACTTCGGCCTGGAGATCGTGCTTAACGACCACAGCGAGGCTGAGGGGACGGGGGACGCACTACGGCTCGCGATCGAGCGGCAGAACGTCCGGGACGAGGTCTTCCTGGCGATGAACGGCGACGAACTGACCGACGTCTCGCTGAAGAACTTCCTCTCCTTCCACCTGCACCACAAGCCCGTCGCGACCCTGCTTTCCTGCCCGCTCCGGAGCCCGTACGGCATCCTGACCACGGACTCTTCGCACACGATCGTGGACTTCCAGGAGAAGCCCATCCTTGAACGGTATTTCGTGAACGCGGGCGTCTACCTCTTGAGCCAGGAGATCCGGGCCTTCCTGCCCGAGCGGGGCGACATCGAGCGCACGACCTTCCGCGAGCTGGCAAAGCACGGCAAGATCAAAGCCTTCAAGTATTTCGGTTTCTGGAACACCATCAATAACATCAAGGACATCAAGGAGATCGAGGAGAACGTGGACATCCTCAAGGAGACGCGGGAGGAGTAACGCATGGAACGGATCCTGGTGACCGGCGCGACCGGCTTCATCGGCAGCGAGCTGGTGAAGCGCCTGGCAGGGGAGTATGAGGTCCACGCGCTGGTGCGCACGACATCGAACCGGCATGCGTTGGACCCGATCACCGACGCGCTGGACCGGATCGAAGTCCGCTATGGGAACCTGACCGACCACAGCGCGATGCGGAAGCTGGTCAAGGATGTCTCGCCTCATTACCTCGTCCACGTCGGCGCTGCGACTGCTGTCCGGCATTCATTCGACAACCCCATGGAGTTCCAGGAGACCAACCATTCGGCTACGGTCAACCTCGTGCATGCTGCGCTCGACCTGCCTGACTTCAAGAAGTTCGTCTTCGCCTCGACCATGGAGGTCTACGGCTGGCAAGATGCCCGGAAGCCCTTCTCCGAGAGCTTGATCCCGCATCCGGAGAGCCCGTACGCGGTTGCCAAGCTTGCAGCTGAAGAATACGTGAAGATGGCAGGCAAGGCCTATGGGCTGCCCTACCTGGTCTCGCGGGCCTGCAACACCTACGGCCGAAAACACGCGACCGGTTTCATTGTCGAATATTTGGTGACGTCGATGCTCCGGGGCGGGCCGGTCTATCTGGGGTCGCCAGAGGCGGTCCGCGACCTCATGTACGTCGACGACCACGTCAACGCCTACGTCGCGGCCATCACGAGCAAGGCAAAGAACGAGGTCGTCAATTTCGGGACGGGAAACATGGTCTCCATGGGCGACTTGGCCGAGCGGATCCGGGAGCTCACCGGCTTCACGGGGAAGGTGATCCACGGTTTCCCACCCGACTACCCGCCGCGGCCGGTGGTGTCGCCGTTCCTCTCGCTGGACGCGAGCAAGGCCCAGTCGCTCTTGGGCTGGGCGCCCCAGGTCCCGCTCGACGAAGGCCTGGAGCGAACCGTGGCCTTCTGGAAAAACCGCTAATTAGCCGTTCAGCCGAACAGCCGCATTCTCACGCCTTCGAGCAGCGGCTCGGCATAGCGCCGGAATTGCCTGCGGTAGGAGAGTTTCGAACGGCCGCCGGTGCGGGCGCTGTAGTGGATCGGGACTTCGCGAACCGTCGCTCCGGCGCGCAGGGCCTTGAGCAGGATTTCAACGTGCAGCCCGAAGCCGGTGTTCGTGAGGTGCAGGGAGTCCAGGACTGTCCGGCGGTAGAGCTTAAAGCCGGTGGTGATGTCGTGGGCAGGCGCGCCAGTGAGGATGCGGGCCAGGGTGTTGTAGGTCCGGCTGATCAGCGATCGGGAGAGCGGCATGTCCCCGCTGCCTCCCGGGACGTAGCGCGAACCGATGATGATGTCCGCTTCCTTCCGGTGGCGGAAGAGGAGCGGAATCTCGTCCGGGTCATGGGAGAGGTCGGCGTCCATGATGAGGACGTACTGGCCGCGGCAGTGGGTGAAGCCCTCCCGGAGGGAGCTGCCCAGGTCGCGACTTGGCCGGCCGCGGCGCCGGATCACGGTGATGCGCCGATCCTTCCGCGCGAGGCGCGAGGCGAGCTCACCGGTCCGGTCGGTGCTGTGGTTGTCGAGGAATATGATCTCGCCGCTGATCTTGTGGCGGTTCAGCGCTCCGGTCAGCCGGCGGAACAGCTGCCGGACGTTCCTCTCTTCGTTGAGGGCGGAGACGACAATCGAGAGTTCGCAGGCGGGCGTTTTCACGTCATGCTATTCTGATCCAAACAATAAATTGCTTCAGTCCCCCGTCGGCCGTTCAGGATGCGAGGTCGTAGAGGAGGAGCGGCCCGTGCTGGAGGACGGGTTCGGTAGGGAGGGGGGTGTAGGTCTCCGTGTTCACGACCAGGTAGCGGACCGGCAGACCAGCGACGCAGGGCGCGCAGTCGTCGGCGAGGATCTGCTGGGAGTTCTCATGCCGCTGGTCCAGGTCGGCCAGGCCCGCGTCATGGAGGACCTGTTTCTCGTAGTAGGGGAGGAACCAGTCCTCGCGCGCGTCGTAGGGGATCTTGTTGGCGTACTCGGCGATCTTCGGGCCGCCGTCGGTCATGAAGAACGTCGCCTGCAGGGAGGGGTCGAACGCTTGGAAAGCCGCGGCAAAGGCTGTTTCGGCGGGCGTCAATTTTCCGTCCCAGCGGAGTTCGTTCAGTTCGCCGGACGCGAGAATTGCCAGGACCGAGATGCTGAGGATGGCCGCGACCACAAGAGGCCGCAGGCGGACCAGCGTCATGCCCGCGAACGCGACAGCGGCGATGGTCGCAACCTCGAGCAGCCGGGCCACGAAGAGGAAGCCAGCCAGGTCCATTGCCAGGTAGAGCAGGACCGTGGCGACGAGCAGCGTCAGCGCGAACGCTTTCTCGCGGGAAATCCTGCGCTCGCGCGCTAGGAGAACGAGGCCCGCTGCAACAGCGAGGGAAGGCACGACGCCGATGAAGAGCGGAACCAGGAGGAACGTCCCGAGGGAAGGCGAGCTGGCGACAGAGGGGCTGAGCCCACTGAAGAGGGCCGCGTAGGTGGTCAGGAAGGCGGGAATGATCAGGACGAGCGACGGGAGCAGGAGGACGAACTGGGTGAGCCGGTTGTAGAAGGCGGCGTAGAGCAGCAGCGCCAGTCCGCAGAGCGCGCCGATCTGGGGATGGACGGCCAGGGCCGCGGGGAAGAAGAGGTAGGCCAGTCTGTTCTTCCGCGCAAAGCAGGTGACTGCCAGGAGGAGCAGGTTGACGGCAAGGACGGCATGGAAGCCGCCGACAAGCACGTCCCGGTAGACCGCTTTCGTGCCGAAGAGGAGGACCGCAGCGAGGACGCCGGCGCGCTCGCTTTTCGCCACGGTGAACGTGAAGAGGTAGACGGTCACGATCTGGAGGGCGCCGAACAGGACGCCGAAGACCCATAGCCAGAGGTAGTCAGCCAACAGTGGAAGCAGGTCAGCGAACGGCTTGACGAAGAGCTGGTAGCTGAATTGGTAGGTGAAACTCAGGGCGGCATACGGCTCGAATGTCCGGGGGATCACCGGATCGAGGACCCGCAGGACGATCGTCTGGGCGGGGTCGGTCGCCGCGGGAACGCCGCGGAGCGCCAGTGGGAAGGCCAGCAAGGCGACCAGAAGCAGGCAGAGGAGCGGGATCGCGGGCGGGAGGGCGAGCGAGAAGCCCCCTTGCCGCCAGACTAGGACCGCAATCAGGAACCCGGCCAGGAGGGTGAAGGGCGAGTAAAGGAAGAAGAATCCCGTGTTCAGGGAGAGCAGGATCACGACGGCGGCGAAGGTGAAGAAGGCCAACACCCCCTTCGCGATGCGGTCGGTCACGTTTTCCTCCCCCGGGCGTAGAGGATCGTGCCCAGCGGCAGCGAAGCCAGCCGCTTCTCGAGGGCGAATGCCGCTGTCGCCGCCCGGCTCGAGAACAGGGAGATCGGCAAGGTCAGGATGTACTGCGCTTCGACCTTGACGCCGGCAAATCCCGCAGCCACGAGCACGGACCGCAGCTTCCCCGCATTGAACTTCACGACGTGCTGCTCATGGAGCGAGTAGCCTTCCCCGGCCAACGTGTGGTCGAAGAATGCCTCGGCCAGCGGCCAGAGTGATAGGTAGTTGGGGGTCGTCAGGATGAGCGTGCCACCGGGCGTGAGCAGCCGGTACATGTCGCGGATGATGCGACCGGGTTGCTCGACGTGCTCGATGATGTGCGACGCGATAATGCAGTCAAACGACCGGTCGGCGAAGGGCAAGGCCTCGATGGAACCGACGAGGAAGGTCGCGTCCAGGCCCTCTTCCTGGGCTTTGCCCGTCGCGTAGGCGATGCACGCCTCGGAGACGTCCACGCCGACTGCCGGGCAGCCGCGTCGGGCGATGGCCCGCGTCACGGTTCCAGACCCGCAGCCGATGTCGAGGACGCGCTGTCCGGGACGCAGGCGGGCGAACTCAAGCAGCAGCTGCTCGCGCGTGCGGTAGAACCAGGATTGGGACTTGTGGCCTGTCGTGAGGAGGTCCTCATAGTACGATCCCTGGATCTGCTGGTAGGTCTTCATGTCCGGCCTCCCGCAGGCGACGCACTCCGGACCGTCAGGGCGTAGGCCGCGAAGAAGAAGGGATAAAGCAGGTCGCGCAGCCAGGAAACCAGGATATACGCTGCCCATTGTCCCGCGACGAAGCGTCGGCGGCGGAGATGTGTGGCATACTTGAGCGCAATGACTAGGGCGAACGGCACCAGTGCGGCCGGGGTGGGGAACGCGAGCACGAACAGGGCGGTGAGTATCCAGACTGCAGCAGCGATCTTGATGCCGCCGCCGCCCACGCGTCCGAGATGCCGGCGGTAGAGGGACGGGAACTTCCTGTAGAGACGGATGTCGCTTTTGATCATGCGCAGCTCCTTGAGGGGCGTGCGGGGCGAAATCTTGCGCGGCGGGTGGTGAACGAGGACGTCGTCAGCGAAGACGATGGTCCCGCCGCGGCTCAGGACAGCGAAGGCCAGATCAGTGTCCTCCCGGAAGAAACCGTAGCGCTCGTCGAAACCGCCGACCGCCTGGAGCGCGGCCTTCCGCAGGGCGAGGTTGCAGGTCGGGTAGTTCCCTCCTCGCAGGTTCTCGGTCGCGTGGAATCCTGGTCCCATGCGGTCGGCCGTGGTCTTGCCCTCGACGCCGATGACCGCCGGGTCGCGGAAACGGGCGGTCAGCCGTTCGATCCAGTCCCGGGCTGGGACGCAGTCGTCATCGGTGAAGGCGATGATGTCGCCGCGGGCGGCGGCGACGCCCTTGTTCCGGGCGACGCTGTGCGACGTGGGGGGAAGTTGCACGACCCGAAGGCCGGGGAACGCTTCAGGAGCGAGGGGAGGGACCGAGTCGTCAACCACGACCACCTCGCCGGGCGGGACGGTCTGCTCCCGGAGGGCCTGCAGGACCCGCGCTAGCTCTTGGGGTCGGTTGTGGGCAGGGATGATGACGCTGATCATACTCCATTGGACCCGGGACGCCATTTAAAGGTTGGCCTGGTTGTGATCGTGTTCCTCCGTCAGAAGTCACGTATTCATAACGCTGTTATGCGTAGCTAAAAAGGAGTGGGGTATACAATTATATACCTTACCCCTCATCACGTACAGAGAGACTATGAGCCACGACCTGAAGATCCTCGCCCTCAACCCACCGTTCCTGCCCAAGTACTCGCGCCAATCCCGATCGCCGTGCGTAACCAAAGGGGGGACGATCTACTATCCTTACTATCTTGCCTATGCTGCGGGAGCCGCCGAGCAGGCGGGCTTCGCGGTGAAGCTTGCAGACGGGGTCACGAACGGCTGGAGCCAGGATGATGCCGTCGCTGAGGCGCGCGCCTTCGGGCCCGATCTGGTCGTCCTGGATACCTCGACCCCAAGCATCAAGAGCGATATCCGGGTCGCGACCGCGATCAAGGCTGCCATCCCCACCGCGCACATCAACCTGGTCGGGACTTTCCCGACGAACATGACCCAGGAATGCTTCCGCATGTCGCCCGCGATCGACTCGGTGTGTAGGGGTGAGTACGACAACACCATCACTAGCCTCGCCAACCATCTTGCCGCGGGAAAGGATTTGCACGGTGTCAATGGGCTCTCGTTCCGGCAAGCCGGCCTGATCACCAACAACAAGGAACCTGACCTGGTCTCCGATCTGGATGCGCTGCCGTTCGCCTCGCAGATCTACATGAAGCATTTCGGCGAGGAAGGCATCAAGAAGTACTTCTACGCCTCGATCACCTGGCCAGAAATCCAGATCCTGACCGCCCGAGGCTGCCGGTTCGGCTGCAGCTTCTGCAACATCCCGATGAAGCAGTCCTACCGGGCCCGGTCGATCAAGAACGTGGCCGACGAGTTCTCCTGGATCCAGGAGCACATGCCCTTCCTGAGCGAGATCATGCTCGAAGATGACACCTTCCCGATGGACAAGCAGCGCACGATCGACCTCTGCGACGAACTCATCCGGCGCGGCATCGACGTGACCTGGTCGTGCAACGCGCGGGTGAACACTGACCAAGAGACGATGCAGAGGATGAAGGAAGCGGGCTGCAGGCTCATGTGCGTCGGCTTTGAGTCCCCGACACAGTCGAGCTTGAACGCGGTCGTGAAGGGCCAGACCGACGGGATGGAGAAGACCTTCATGAACGCGACCCGGAAGTCCGGTCTCCTGGTGAACGGCTGCTTCATCCTCGGACTGCCGTCCGACACCCCGGAAACGATGCAGGCCACGATCAACTTCGCCAAGGACCTGAATCCGAACTCGGCCCAGTTCTACCCGCTGATGGTCTACCCGGGAACGGGCGCATACGCGTGGGCGAAGAGCAACAACTTCCTCGCGACCGAGGACTGGGACCAGTGGCTCACTGACGAGGGTCTGCACAATACGACTGTCAGCCGGCCCGGCCTCTCCCGAGAAGAACTGCTCCATTGGTGCAACAAGGCCCGGCTCAACTTCTACACCAACCCCAAGTTCCTGGGCAAGATGATGAAGCAGGCCGTGGCCGACCCGCGCGAGGCTGTCCGCATCGCGAAAGGGTCGAAGGTCCTCTTCAAACACCTGCTCCGCTACGCGACCTCGGACGAGGGCAAAGTCTCCCAGAAGCAGGCCGCATAACGCCGCTGGCAGGTAGTCCGGGAAATGTTCTTATACCCCCCGAGCAAAACCCTGGTATGTCACGTATTGCGCTGGCTAAGGCAGTCCTCCACGGTCGGATCCTGGACGTGGGCCATTCCGTGGGGCCGCTGCATACGGAAATAGCCGACGGCAGGGACGTCACGGCCATCGACATCGTCATCAAGCGGCCAGGCAAGAACGTGGTGAAGGCTGACGCGACCCGCATGCCCTTCCGGGCGCAGACGTTCGACTCCCTGCTGGCCGGGGAGATCATCGAGCATCTTGACGAACCAGGGCGCTTCGTCGCCGAGGGCCGGCGCGTCCTGAAGGACGGCGGCACCCTCCTCCTGACGACACCCAACCGCCGGTCACTCCTGAACCGGCTGACGAAGGCGTATGAGAAGCCTGCCCACCTGACCCTCTTCACCCGACAGGAGCTGGTCTCGCTTCTGGAGCAGCACGGGTTCCGCGTGGAACGCCTCACCCTTCTGCCGTACACGGCTGAATCCTCCGAGGGCAGCGGCCATCCTTGGTTCTTCCCGATCCGCAAGGCCATGCATCCGTTTCTGCCCGCCCCGCTCCAGGAGCAGTTCGTGGTCATCGCGAGGGCAGTATGATCAGCGTGGTCGTCCCGGTCTACAACGGCGAGGCCGTGATCGGGACTTGCCTGCGGGCGTTGCAGGACCAGGATTACCGTGGCCGCATGGAGATCATCGTCGTCGATGACGGCTCAACCGACCGGTCTGCCGCCGTCGCACGGCAGTACCGGGCACGGGTCCTGACTCAGGCCCACAGCGGCCCTGCAACCGCGCGCAACCGCGGGGCTCGCTCAGCTCGGGGGGAGATCATCCTCTTCACCGACGCGGATTGCGAGCCCAGCCGCTCGTGGGTCCGCGAGATGCTCGCCCCCTTCGACGACCGGACGGTCACCGGCGTCCAGGGAGCCTACCGAAGCCGGCAGCCCGAACTGATGGCCCGGTTCTCCCAGATCGAGATCGAGGACCGCTATACTCGGATGCGATCGTTCACGACCATCGACTTCATCGGAACCTACGCCGCCGCGTATCGGAAGAGCGCGTTCCCTGGGTTTGACGAGACTTTCACGGCCGCCTCGGGAGAGGACAGCGAGCTCTCCTTCCGCCTCGCCGCGCAGGGCAAGAAGCTCGTCTTCGCTCCCCGGGCAGTGGTCTACCACCGCCATCCGTCGACCTTGGGGGACTACCTGCGGGTCAAGTTCTGGCGCGCCTATTGGCGCGTGCCGCTCTACCGGAAGCATGCGAGCAAGATGGCCAGCGAGACCTACACCCCACAGGCCTTGAAGGCCCAGATCGGCCTCGTCGGCCTGGTCGTTCTCTTCGCCGCGGGCTCGCTCGTGAGGGACGACCTGCTTTTCGGCGCAGGCGCGGCGTACCTGCTGCTCGTCGTCTCGACCCTGCCGTTCGCGTTCCGGGCTGTGAGGAAGGACGTCGCGGTCGGGGCGGCGTCGCTGGCGATCCTGCAGCTGCGCGCCTTGGTCTTCGCGCTCGGCCTCGTCGAGGGTTTCATTCGCGCGCCAAGGAGGGCCGCATGAAGATCCTCCACGCCACGAACCACTACTTCCCCTGCGTCGGCGGCATCGAGAGCCAGGTGCGCGACCTCTGCCACCAGCTCACGGCCCGCGGCCACCAGGCGGACGTGCTCTGCCTCAACCGCTGCAGCGACGGCCGGCCGCTGCCCGCTACCAGTCGGGACGGGCAGGTAACGGTCACGCGCGTTCCGTTCGTCGACCTCAAGTACTACAAGGTCGCCGGGAACCTGCTCCAGTATATCGAGGGGTATGACGTGATCCACGTCCACGGCCTCGGCTACTTCCTCGACCTCCTCGCCTCAACCAAGCGGATCCACCGCAAGCGGCTCGTGCTCTCGACCCACGGCGGCTTCTTCCACACCCCCTCGCTCGGGACGCTCAAGAAGCTCCATTTCTCGACGCTGACGCGGCTCGCGCTGCGGAATGTCGACCGCGTGGTCGCGGTTAGCAAGGAGGATGCGCGACGGTTCTCGGCGATCACGGGGCGTGTCGAGCACCTTCCCAACGCGATCGACACGTCCCGGTTCCGGCCAGGGCGCAAGGCCAAGGCCAGCTTCGTCTCTGTCGGCAGGTCGGCAAGCAACAAGCGGCTTGATCTGCTGCTCCGCGCGTTCAAGGGCCTGGAGTCGCGCGCGACCCTGACGCTCGTCGGCGATCCCGGCCTCCAGAGTGTCGTGCGGAACGCGGGGATGGAACGCTCGGTCACCGTCCTGGCCGATGCATCGGAGAGGGAGAAGCTGCGAGCTCTGGCACGAGCCCAGTTCATCGTCTCCGCCTCCGCCTACGAAGGCTTCGGCGTCGCGGTTCTCGAAGGGATGGCCGCAGGCTGCGTGCCTGTCGTCTCCCCGATTCCCGCCTACAAGGAGCTGGTCGGCGACGCCGGCTTCTTCATTGACTTCTCCGCCCCTGGAGCGGCGGATCGGCTGCGGCGCGTGGTCACGTCGCCTCTCGCGGCGAAACAGCGGCGAGCCCGGCTGCGTGCTGCCGCTTACGACTGGAAGCGAATCATCCTAGCTTGGGAGCGCATCTATACAGGCTAGCCTGCTGGATACTTTCGTTCTCAGCGTTCAGCGATGAAGATGATCTGCTCGGTGTTCAAGGAGGGGAACATCGGAGAGAGCAGCCGGGAGGCCATGCCCACGATCCCTCGCTCGCGCTGTGGGCGCAGTTCGCGTCGGAAACGCGGGAACACCTGGGCAACCAAGGCCGTCCACTGGCCGATGCCTGCGATGTACTTGTGGCCAAAGGCGTCAATCTGGTGCGAGACCAGCGGCTTGCCCAGGACGAAGTCCACCTTGTTCCGCAGGGTGTACTCATTGGGGAGGGCGATGATCGCCATGCCGCCCGGCGCCAGGCAGGTCTTGACCTGCTGGAGAACATGCAGCGGCCGGGTGATGTGCTCGAGAACGTTCGAACAGATGATGACGTCGAAGCTGCGCGGCCTGAACGGGAGCCGATCGCGATCCAAGTCGACAACCTTCTTGGGGATCCGGTACGGGTTATCGGGAATGTAGTCGACACCGGCGATGACGTTGTCCTTCCGAAGCTTCGACAGGAGGTAGCCTTGGCCGCAGCCGACGTCCAGGACGCGCTTGCCGGAGAACGCCAGCAAGTGGCGGAGCAGGGAGTAGTTGGCCTGTTCGTGCTCGTAGGCCGGCCTGTTCTTCCGCAGGTTCAGGTGGAACGACCATTCCTCATCCGTGGGCATAGCACACCGATATTACTTAATTAACCACTATAATAGTATGTCGCTACGTCTCGATGTGTTCAAGCTGATGTCCTTCAGCCTGCTGAACTCCCTGGTCCTGAAGTTGCTCGGGGTGGCCAGCTTCTACATCATCGTGCGCGCCCTGCCCCGGACGGACATCGGGCTGATCGGCGTCGTCGGGGGGTATGCTGCGATCCTGGGCTTCCTTTCTCTCGGACCGGAGTCGGCCCTGGTCAGGGATTTCCCGAAGATCAAGGACAGCATCAACAAGCACCTGAGCGCCTACATGAAATTCTGGGCCTACCGGACCGTGCTGATCATGGCCGTCTCCCTGGGGCTCGGCCTCTGGGTGTGGCACTACTACCAGGACGTGCGTTTCTTCCTCTACATGGTCGGAATTGCGGTCTCCGTGAACCTGAACCTCTTCGAGCAGATCATCACCGAGTTGTTTTACGTGGATTTCAAGCAACAGATCGTGCTGAAAGTCAACCTGGTCATCAAGCTCGTGTTCCTCGCATTGCTGTTCTCGCTCTTCTGGCAGCCTGACGTGCTCCTCTACCTAGGGATCCTGGTGGGTATCGACGCCGTAAGCGCCGGCACCTGGATCGTCCTCTTGTTCCGCCGGTACCACTTCCGGTTCACCGGTGAGGGCGCAAGGAACATACTCCGGTGGAACCTCATGGACTACTCGCTCTGGGCCCACCTGTCGAACTCGTTCAATACCCTGGTCTACAAGATCGACACCCTGGTTCTCAGCTTCTTCGCCGCCCTCGCCGCGATCGGCAACTACACCATCGCCCTGGAGATCGCCGGCTTCTTCTTCATCATTCCGCGGCTACTGCAGAAGTCGGTCATCGTCGGGACCGTGAACCTGCAGAATACCGAGCGGCTGAACGAGGTGATCTTCATTTTCGTGAAGTACTTTGCCCTCCTCAGCGTCGCGCAGCTCGCTTTCTTCCTCATTGCTGGACCGTGGATCGTCTCGATCTTCACTGACATCGCTGTCCAGGAGATCTACCTCTACGCCCTGCTGATGCTCGTTGGCGTCTCGGTCCTGAACGTGGTCCGTCCGATCTCGACCTTGATCAACACCCATGCTAGCATGCGGAAGGGATTCTTCTGGGTCTACCTTCCCGGTTCCCTGATCGGGGTTGCTGCCTACGCACTCGGCGCTGCCTGGTATGGTCCGCTGGGCGTCGCGGCGGCAAACATCGTGGCGTACAGCGTGCTCGCTGTCCTGATTGTGGTGTTCGTCCACCGAGTGGTGCCGCTCAAGCCGACGTTCAGCCTCATGAGCGACATCGAACGAGGCCTCCTGAAGGATCTCCGAACATCGAAGGGTGGATTGGAGGACAACACACCCCGGAAGAAGTGAGGTGCCTTAATTGTTCTTCGCCTTCACCACGGCGTTGAAGAGTGACTTCGGGATGACGCTCTTCGCATAGAGCGTTCCGATGACCTTCCCCGGGAAGCCGTAGTCGCGCCGCAGCCTGCGCAAGTGGTATCGCTTCCGAATCTCGGCCTGGACCCTGGGTATTTTCTCCTCGATGTAGCGCCGCTGCTCGGGCGTGATGTGCGGTGTCTTCACCAGAACGCGCTCGGCCTTGGGATTCACGTCATTCAGGTATTCCTCGGGCTGGATGACAAAGAGACCGTTCTCCTTGATCCTCCGAAAGTCTTCCGTCCCCAGGTAGGGCACGAGGTTATTGAAGTTCGCGTGGCGGATGGGGTATTTGAGCGCGAGGTTGAAGGTGTCTTCCACGTCCTGGAGGGTCTGGAAGGGGAAGCCGACCATCATGTTGAGGCTGACGTCGAAACCGACATCGATCGCGTCCCGGATCGCGCGCTCGATTGTTTCCAGGGATTCGCCCTTCCTGACCAGGGCGAGCATCTTCTCGTTCCCGACCTCGACGCCGTAGGACATCCGGTCAAAACCGGCGTCCTTCATCCGCTGGAGGAGCTGCTTGGTGACCCGGTCCGCGCGGACGCCCTGCGGAACATTGAAACGCAGGCCCTTCAGTTGGCCGCCCTTCTTCGCCTGATCGATGAGGTCGCAGAGTTTCAGGATACGCTCCTGGTGGAACGTGAAGTTGTCGTCGAGGAACTCGATCCGGCGGTAGCCCTTCGCATGCCAGTGGCTGATCTCCTCCATCATGCTTTCAGGGGAGCGGAAGCGCCACCAGTTGCCACTGACTACGGGGACGGCGCAGAACGTGCACTTCTCCGGGCAGCCGCGGGAGCTCAGGACGCACATGCCCGGATACCAGTATTTCTGGAGTTCGAACTTCTCATACCGCGGCCAGGGAAGCGCGTTGATGTCGCGGCGGAACTGACGCTCACCGGTGAAGACGATCTTGCCTCCGTCGCGATAGAGCAGGCCCTTAATGTCCTTGAGCGGCGCACCTTGGCAGAGCTCAATCAGCGTGTCTTCGCCCTCCTTGACGATGCCGAAATCGATGGCCGGGCATTCTTTCAGCACACGCTCCCGTTCGGTGGAGATGTGTGCTGCCCCGACCGCGATCTTGACGTCGGGGAAGGCAGCCTTGATCCGCTGGATCAGGACATAGCTGTCCTTGTAGCGATAGCTCTTCATGGCGATGCCAAGCAGGTCGGGCCGGACCGCCTTGATCTTGGCCACCAGGTCGTCGAACGAGTAACCGAGGTTCAGGTCGAAGACATCGTAGGCGATCTGGTGGGACTTGAGGTACTCGGCAAGGTAGCCGAGTGCCAGGTCAGGCACGTCGCCCGGCCGGTAAGCGCTATTGTAGTACGCGACCGGCACCAGGAGCACATTCTGGAATCTCATAGGGATACCTTTCCTCAGGACCTTTAAATGGTTTTTCCCAGAGGGACCGGCGACGTCTCCGGCCGCAGTGTCAGTAGGCAGGAGCGAAGATGGCCGACTGGTCCGTGGGAGCGCGGCAACGGATGCACTGCCCGGTCCCGGGAGAGGTGACCCGGAGCGAGCTCCCGGTATCTTGCTTGATCGCCGAGGCGCAGTTCACGGCGCCGCACCAACCGGCGCGCTGGTAGGCATGATGCGCCTGGGCAGTCCGGATGAACTCACCGTACTCGGCGGGCGCATGCATCGGCACGCGGGCTTGGGCGCGCTCCCAGAGGGCCTGCTGGATCTCTTCCAACAGGCGGGCGGCAGTCGCGGGCAGCGTCGCCTCGGTCACGGGGACCGCCTCGCCCGTATCGCGGCGCGTGAGTGTCAGGCCGCGCCCACGGGAGAGCACCAAGGGAACGCCCTTGAGGACCGGATCGTCAACCACGCCGGTCCGCAGCGGGCCAAGGGTTTCCCGGTAGTCTTCGGTTCCGTCGAGGGCGACCTGAACCGGCGCGATACGCGGCGGCAAGATCAGTCCTCGCGCGTCACTGTGCATCATGACCATCGCGCCGATCAGCCGCGTGGTGACCCCGTGACAGGACTGCCAGACCGGCTCTCCGTGGTAGGTGAGGTCAAGTGGCCGGCTGAACCGCTGACCGAGGAAGTGTGACGTGGCCATCTGCACCGACTTCACCGACGGCATGATGGCCTCGAGGGCAAGCGTGTATTCAGCTCCAGGGAAGAGGCGGTGGGGCGGCTTCGCGCCTGCCACGGTAGGGATGGCGAGCAGGCCTTCGATCAGCTCCTTGTAGACGGCAAGCATCTCCCGCGCCATCACCTCGGCCTCCTCGCGCGTGGCATGGACGGTGTGACTCTCCTGCCAGAGGAATTCGTTGTCGCGGATCAGGGGCAAGTTCGGCTTCAGGCGCTCCCACCGGACAACGGAGCAGAACTGGTTCACCTTGATCGGCACCCCCCGGGAAATCCAGCGCTTCAGCGTCGGGTAGATCACCATTTCCGAGGTGGGCCGGACCACGAGGCCGTCGGCGACCATGAGCTCTTTCCGGAAGCCCTCATAGTGGTCGGCCTGCTTCTTCATCTCCGCTTCAGGGATGAAGAGCGGGAAGTATGCGGTAGTGAATCCCTTTTCCTTCAGCCGCCGGTCCAAGAAGCCTGTGATCTGCGCCCAGATGGCCAGGCAGTCTTCCTTGAAGACCGAGCAGCCGGGAACAACCGAAGCTTCAACCAGCCCGGCGCGCTCGACCAGCTCGCGGTAGCGAGCGTCATGGTCCATCCCGCTTCACCTTGATGAATTCAGTCCCGCGGTTCGTGAAATAGCTATCGAAATAGCCGACCACGACGCGATAGTATTCCTCCCCGCTGACGGGCGTGACCTTCTCCAGGACGCCATGGGCGAGGAGCGTCTCGCCGTGGAAGGCCTGGGCCATGAAGTCCCGCGCGAAGGTGACCACCTGCCGCACCGGCACGTCCAGCCCCTGCACCACGGTGGAGTTGTCGAGCCCATAGAAGCCGGGCCGCACGATCGAGTGGAAGTGATCGCCAACGACGCCCTTGACCGTGGCAGTCCCAACCGGCGTGTACCGTTCCGTGCCCCACGGCACGGCAGTCTCGCCTGGCTCTTCCACGCAGAACACGGAAAACACGTTGTTGTCGAAGAGGCCGTCCCCGCGCTTCCTTTGGGCGTGCCAGATGAATTCCTGCTCCGAGAAGTTGAGGCCGGCGTTATAGGAGGCGAAGTACTTCTGCCATTCCTCGACCGTGCGCCAGCGGAGGAGAGGGTGGCGGACGTCGCGGATGAAATCGAAGAACGTCCAGTAATTCTCCTTCCCGAAGACCATGATGTCGATGTCAGACCGCCCGTGCGTGTAGTTCCCGAGGAGGGTGGAGTTCGTGATTCCCATCGCCGAGTAGGGGAGGCCGTGATCGTGCAGGATGTTCAGGAAGTCCTGGGTGCGGAGCGAATAGGTGTCCAGATCCTCTGACGGGAGTCGCACCAGGTCTTGGACCCCCTTCTTCGGATCCTGGTAGCTCGCGATGCGGGTCTTCGGGACCCCGAAGAACCAGCGCTGGTGCAGGGGAGAATCATGGAAGTAGTACGGATAGAGCTTCCTAAAGTGCTCGATATACTGCCTGAGCTCCTGCTCCGAAGCTGCCCAATAGTCGAAGCGGTTCACGGGCACGCCGTCCAGGTCCCGCTTCTGGAACGAGTCGGAGCTGATGCCCGCCCGGGGGATGTACTTGGGCTTGGCGATGACGAACCCTTCCGGATGCTCGTTCGCATAGGTCTTGAACTGCATGCCGTCTTTCGTGGTCACGGCCATCGACTCATAGAAGTGCATGCCACACCCCCAACCGGTCTATCTCCCGCGGGACCGGGACCCCCATGCGGTCCAGGATGAAGCAGGCGACGTCCGTGATCTTCATCCTCCCCAGGTCCTTCTTCGGGATGCCGGGACCGGAAACGATGATCAGACCGTCGGGGGAATGCCCGCCGTCTGTCGCGCCGACGGTGTCTTCCTGGGAATGCAAGCCCTCGTTTCCGAAGTCGTTGTTGACCCCCCAGACCAGGTTGTCGAAGTAGACGAACAGGTCCGGGGCCTTGTCTTTGTGGGGACCGGAGTAGATGTCCTGGGGCCTGAACACCTTCGTCTCCAGGGTCTTCCCCTTGTCGTCGGGGATGAGCGTGAGCTTTTCGGTCAATTCCTTCTGGAGGGACTCGTACTCTTTCCTCTTCACCACCCCGTGCTCGTCCCGGCCTTCGAGATTGAAATAGATCCGGCCTTGGTAGGAACCGATCGCATAGGCTTTTGTCTTTGACCAATCCACCAGGGAGAAATCAAACTTCACCGGCGACCGGAGAGGGGCCTTGAGGAACAAATAGCCCTCCCGCATCAGCCAGTCGTTCAGGTTGATCTTACCGAGGACTTTCCGAATCCCGTGGTCGGAGCAGACGACCACCAGGGTGTCTTTCGGGAGCAGGGAGAGAATCTCGCCAATCTCACGATCAAGGTAGGTGAAGAATTCCGGGAGCGCGGACCCGAATGCGGAGGGAGTGTATTTTGGATGTGATTTGTCGTAGTAGGAGAGGAAGGTGTGGAGCATCCGGTCCGAACCCAGGATGTCGCAGATGAGGAAGTCCCAGTCCTTCTTCAGCATGTGCTTGAGCGTCTTCAGGTGGATGTCGGTCATCTCGTAAATCCTTTTCAAGAGCTGGGTTTTCTCTACCGACTTGTAGCCTCCGAGACCTTCGTCGGTCGCGTCGAACTGGTAGTCCTTCCCGAGGAACGCGTGCAGCTCCTGCTTCAAGGACGGAGGGTAGGTGAACTCGCAGGAGGCGTCAGGCGTGAGGAAGTCCGTGACCATGTGCCCGTTCACTTTTTTCGGGGGGTAGGTCAGGGGGACGTTGAGGACGGTGACTTTCTTTCCCGCATCTGACAGGATGTCCCACAGGAGCCTTGCTTTTATGTGCAAGGAGTTGTAGAGGCGGGTCTTGTTCCCCTCCCGGTAGGTGTAGGAGTAAATGCCCAGGCCGGACGCGTCCTGGCCTGAGGCGAGGGCGTTCCAGGCAATCGTGGTGGACGGGGGGATGGTTGATTCGAGCGTCCCATGGAGGCCAGACCCGACGAGCTTCTTCAGGTTGGGAAGGGAATCCAGCCACTCACCAAACACCAGTTCAGGCGGGGCGCCATCCAACCCCAGGACGAACACTTTCATGTGTATCCCAGGCTCCTCAGGCGGCGCTTCAGAATCTCCACCTCGCGCGGTGTCAGTCTGGACTCCTGGCTGAGGTCCCCGGCTGCGATGATGTCGCGCAGCAGGTGCTTGACGAACTCCGAGACTGAGACGAAACTGGTCTTCTTGATCAGCTTCTCCAGGTCCTTGTACATCTCCACGGGGATGGACACTGAGGTGTACTTTTTCATGGTGTCATTATCCATAATTACGCTTAAATACCTTTGCCGACCTGACTCCCCAATCGTCAGCGCGTGCCCCGCTGATGGATCGCAGAAAGGGGCTGGATCTTCCGCAGCAGCTGCTTGTGGATGTGGCCGTTGCTGGCGAGGAGGCCTGAAGCTTTCTGCCTGTCGGCAGTCACCGGACGGCCGAAGAGGTCGGTCACCTGGCCACCCGCTTCTTCAAGGATGAGGATCCCAGGGAGGGTGTCCCAGAGGTTGGGTTCGCTGTCGTAGACGGTCAGGTCGAAGCGGCCGCTCGCGATCAGCGAAAGCTTGAGGCCCAGGCTGCCACAGACTGCTTTCTCCGCGCAGGGCAGGGCCGCGATGATGGCAGGCAGGTTGTTGGACATGGTGTGGCGGTGGACAAGGCGCATCTCCGCGAGCGTCGCCCGGGACGAGACTCGGATGCGCCTACCGTTGCGGAACGCTCCCTCTCCTCGAGCGGCGGCGTACGTGCTACCCGTGGCCGGCTGATGGACGACAGCCAGGATCGGCCGGCCCCGCTCCACGAGGGTGGCCATGGTCGTGTAGCTCTCTTCGCCGCGGGTGTAGCTTGCCGTGCCGTCGAGCGGGTCGATGAGCCAGACGCGGCCGGCGAACTGGGCGAGTTGGCTGACTGCGAAGGTTTCCTCGCTCACCACGGGCTGCCCGGGGAACGCCACGGCCAAGGCAGCCTTCCAGAAGAGGTCAGCCTCACGATCGGCTCGCTTCCCATTGGAGGCGAGGGACAGCAGGAGCGCGCCGGCCTCCTTCGCGATGCGCGTGAGCGTGCTGAGATCGTTCATGAGTACCCCATCGACTTGAGCTGCCGAAGGAGTTTTTCCTCCTGCTCGGCGGTCAGGGCTTGCCGTTCCTGCTGCTTTTCCACAGGATCCCGGAGGATGATCGGCCGGCGGGCCTGCGGGCTGCGGGGTTCGAACAGGTCCTTGCGGACCTTCCCGTCCAGGTCCCGGGGAATGGCTGCGGAAAACAGGTAGAGCGCAAGCGGCGCGATATCGACGATCGAGAGCTCCGGGACCGTGCCCGTGCGCACGCCAGGACCGGCCAGGAGGAAGATTCCTTCGGGTCGGTGCCATCCGAAGTTGGCCTTCATGGGTGAGGCCGGCGCGTGATCGAGGCCGGGCTGCATGTAGGCCGAAGCGAAGCCATCAAACTGGACCAGGAGATCGGGGGCATGTTCGAGGTGCGGGCCTTGGTAAATCTCCTCCCTCTTGTACACGGTGACATCCTTGAGGTCCGGATGCTGCAGCCCCCGTAGGCGGGCGGCGATCTTCTCACGGACGGCTTCGTAGTCCGCGGGTGCCACGGTCCCCTGGGGTTCTCGCCCCTGCAGGTTCAGGAAGATGCGGGGCATGTTGCCGTAGATGCTGTAGGCGACGGTCTTCTCCCAATCGATGGCCTCCAAGGCAGGCGGCTCGACGAACCGGCGGCGGACCCGGCCGGGGGTGAGGCGGTGTGCCAACGGTCCGAGACCGACGTTCTCCACCGCAGCCTTGATCCGGGAGCCGGCTCCCGGGACTTTCCGATCGGCTCGCGGCGTGAGGAATCCTTCCTGCTGGAGCCAGGCGTTCGGCCAGAAGACCGACGTTGGTGGACCGATGCCATGGTCGGACATCACGATCACCGTGCAGTCGCTGCCGGCTTTCGCAACCATCTCACCGACGAGCCGGTCCACGGCCTCGTACGCCTTCTCGACTTCCCCGGATCCCCAGTAGCCGTGGCAGACCACGTCGGTCGCGAGGAAGTTCACCACGAACAGGTCCCACGGCTTCTCCATCAGGTGCCGGACCACGGCGGCCTGTTTATCCAGGGTCTCGTAGAGGTTCCGGATCGTGAGGTGGTGCTCGGGCGTGATGATGTAGCCGCCGGCAACGGTGTTGATCTCGTCCTTGATATCGGGCGGGAAGGTGAACGCGGCGTCCTCGGTCGCGCCGCGGCCAGCGATGAGGATGCCGTTCACGGGCTCGGGCGGGAAGGTCATCGGCAGGTTCATGATGACGGACTTCCCGGGAAGCAGGTTCCAGAACGAGGTCCCCCGGCGGTCGCTTGCGTCAGGCCGCATGGTCTCATACGTCCCTGGACGGCGCATGAACACGTCGTAGACGCCCAACTTTCCCGGGTTCTTACCGGTGATGAAGCTGTCCCAAGCCGGACAAGAGGCCGGCGGAATCGTCGACCGGAGAACGGCCCGGACGCCGCGGTCCCTCAGCGCCTTGAGGGCCGGCAGCTTGCCTGCCGCGATCAGGGGATCGATGAACGACCAACTCGCGCCGTCGAGGCCGATAATGAGCAATTTCATGGGATCACCGTATAGAATTGACCAGCTGCTTATATCTTTGGCGGAAGCGGGAAAACGAGAAGGGCCGCAGGCCCGGTCGCGACCGGGCACGGTCGAGCGGGAGGGCGGCTGCGTAGGTCGCCGCGTCAGTCGCTGGTGTGAATCCCGGGAGGTCGTGATCGAGGAATATGCCTGTCCGGTTGCCGATGACCGGGGTGTTGCACGCCAACGCCTCGAGCGGGGCATAGCCGAAACCTTCAAAACGGGTGGGAGCGATGCAGAAGTCGGCTGCCGAGTACATGTCTTTCATGCGGCGCGACGGGATGTTGGCCCGGACTTGGAAGTTGCCTTCCAGGTGATAGGGGAAAGGGAAGACGCAGAGGAAGAGGATGTCGGGCCGCAGGGCAGCGACCTGCCGGACCACATCAAAACCCTTGCTGTAGTCGGGCCGACCAACGAACACGCCGATGGTGGCGCCAGCCGGGAGGCCCAGCCTCTTGCGCGCAGCGGCCTGCGGCACCGGCCGCATCATCTCGGTGTCGACGGCGTTCGGGATGACCGCGGAATCGAGGCGATAGAAGCGGCGGACATTCCGCTGCGTGAACGGCGAGTTAGCGACGACCTGCCTGGCTCGCTGCGCGCTCCGTCTTTCATAACGGGCATACAGGATCCGCGTTCGCCAGTAGTTCAGGTCGGTCTGGCGCATGGCTGCCCGCGCGAAGCCGGCGAAGGTTCCATGTTGGATATTGACGACCGGCCGATCGGTCTGAAGCGCCCAACCGTCCATCCCGTTGGTGAAGATCACGTCCGGATCGTACTCAGCCAGGTGATCGGCGAACCAGTGATCGAGACGCTTCGCCTCCGTCGGCTGCCGGATGACTGAAAACGGTTCGGGGAATTGCGCCCGCAGACGGTCGTAGTCCACGATGTGGAGGCCGAGCGCGCGGCAGAGATGGTCGCTGAAGGTTTCGACACCGGCTTTCACCGACGCGCTCGTCGAGAGGGATAGCAGGACGTTCATGCCAGTCCCTCCAGAACTTTCAGGGCGCGGCGGTTCAGGATTGGGCGTGAGAAGTGGCGCTCGATCACCCGCCGCACGCGCCGATGCGGGTGAGCCAGCTCCCGCTCGACACCGGCAGCGAAACCTTCCCACGTGGTGGAGAACGTCCCCACGTCGTACGTCCGGAAGAACTCGTCCATGGACCCGCCCCGCGGGCCCTTCGCCACGACCGGCAGGTCCGCCGCCAAGTAGTCGAAAACCTTGGTGGGGAGGTTGCTCAGCCAGAAGTCGGGGACCGGACTCAGCGCCAGGTCGGCGGCGGACAGCGAGGCGGCAAGCTTCTCGTAAGGTGTGTTCACCACCACCCGGACCCGCTTCTCGAGCGACAGCCGTGCGACCGCCTCGCGCACGTGGGCATGCATGCGGTCAGCGTGGGCGGACCCGTCGTGGGTGAAGAGGAAGAGCAGGTAAGCCTTCTTCGCGAGCAACGACGCGAGCGCGTCCAGCATCACGTCGAGGTCCTTGCCGCCGATGACGCCTGCATAGACCAGGATCTTTGCACTGGGGGGAACCTTGAGCGCCGCCCGCACTGTCCGGCCGGCAGCAGGGAGGGGGCGGATCACGCGCGGATCAGAGCCGTTGCGGATGACCGTCACCTTCTCTGCGGGCAGACCGTAGCAGGCGAGCAGGTTCTTCTTGTCCAAGGGGGTCAGCACAAAAATGTGCGCAGCGAGCCGGTGGGCTATCCACTCGCAGGCCTTGTAGCCGGCGGTCTTGAACCGGCCCTTGCGGAGGTGGGCGAAGCGGGCTACCAGGTAGGAGAACGGGTCTTTTGCATCGAGGACGAACGGCGTCCTCGTCATGGCGCACTGGACAGCAACAAAGGCGTTGTGGGTGATTGGCGGCGAAGTTCCTAAGATGACGTCGGGCCGGGCCCGACGGAGCAGCGAGAGCAGGTGCAAGATGCCTCGGTAGCGGGTGACGCCTGCGGCAGCTGCCACTCCCCGCGCGGGGGCAAGGATGAGGACTTCATGACCGGCCGCGCTGAAGGACTCGCGGAAACTGTTGATGCGAACGACAGCAGCCCCCTTCTCCGGGTCGGCATACGGACCGATCAGGGCGATCCTCATGTTGCCTCCCAGCGATAGATAGTCACGTGATGCGGTTGTGATGAGGAAAACACCTCCGTCAGCTCACCAGCGTGCTGAGCGAGGAAGTCAGCGACCTGCTGCCGCTCGCCCGCGACCAGCTTGCCACGCGGCGAGCTGTAGTCGACCGTCCCATAGCGGATGTCGAGGAGATAGACGTCGCCATAGGGGCCGGCGAGGGCGGCGAGGTTCGCGGTCCCGACATCCAGGTAGGCCCGGTCAGCAAACAACTCGTTCAGGACATAGTTGCAGTCGTCCGAACTGCCGATCAGCAGCGACTCGGTGGTCGTGTGAGCGTAGATCTGGTCGAAGACCGCTCTCCGGCCGTCGAGGAATGTGGCATGGACGGACGAAGCAAGGATGGCGGCGGCGAAGAGCGCGACGATCGCGATGCTGAGGACCGGTTTCTCCGGCAGGCGCAGGCGTCCCAGGACCTTCCTGACCAGGAAGGGGTAGGTCAGGAGCAGCAGCCCGATCAATGGGATCAGGTAGCGTATCTGCCCGGTGACCGCGGTCGGGTGGAGCCACGGGGCATCGGCAATGTTGACATTCTGCGCGTAGAAGAGGAGGAAGATCACGGTCGCGAGCAACAACTCCTTCCGGAGCGCAGGAGGTGCAACCACGGGCGAGAGGATGAGCAGCGGCAAGACCGCGGCGAGGATGACCAGGAACTTTACCAAAGTCAGCCCGTAGAAGGGCTTGATGCCGGTCTCGAACGCGAAGATCTCCCCGAGCTCATTGCTGTAGCCGTGCTCCAAGATCCCTCCATAGAAGAGGGCGTTGGTACCCAGGAGGAGGAGCGCGGCCGGCACGAATCCAGCCAGCATCGCCAGGAACTTCCGGCGGTCCATGCAGAGCGGGACCAGGAAGAAGGGGATTGCGAGCAGGATGACCTCGTAGCGCGGCAGGGCAGCAAGCCCGAAGAACAGCCCGGCCAGCGCGCTCTGCCACGGTTTCTTTCCCAGGTAGAAGAATGTCGCCGCCAGCAGGCCAGTCAGCGCGAGCAGCTCGCTGTTCAACGTCCGGGCTTCCCAGAGCATGGCGGGAAAGAGCAGATAAAGGAGAGCGTAGAGCGGGGAGACTCCCCACTTCCGCAGGATGAGGACGATGAGGGCGAAGTTCAGGAGGTGGATCACTAGCCCGGAGAGCATCACGCCTTCAAAACCGGCCCAGGTGAACGGGACCAGGAATGCGGACCGGCCGATGAAATATTGGGAGACATAACCGTCGCCGGTGAACTTGCCCTCGCAGGACGCAGTCTGGGCTGGCTCGGTCAGCGTCCCGCCCTGCAACAGGAAAGCGTTCTTCAGGTATTCGTGCTCATCGATCGAGGCGAAGTATGAGGGAAAGAAGACGAGGTGAACGGCCACGAAGCCGACCGCGACCAGGATGAGGAGATGCCTCGTTCGGATAGGCGGGAACATGGGAATGCTTGCGTGGGACCCTTTTTAAACCTTGGCCGAGATTGCGTCTCCCGATCCCGATCGTCTTCCGGCGGCGTTCTGTGCGCTCCTTGGGGGCGTTTATTAAACTGCCGGACCATAAATGGGTGTGAGGTCTCCCTTTATCCCGGTCCTGCTTGCTGGCCTGCTCGTGGTAGTCGCTGCTGCAACCTCCCCCAATGCTCCGGGCGGCGCTTTCACCTCACCGCTGCCGTCGTCAACCGGCTGCCCGGTGCAGCTGGATCTGCCGGTCTCCGCTTTCGGCAGCGGCTCGGGCGACCAGTGTGCGGCAGCTGCGCTGGCTGGCTGCATGGAAAATCTCGACAACGTGATCGCCGGGCTCGTCGCGGGATGCGAGGCATACTGTGAGGCAGTCTCGGGCTGCACAAGTGTGCTGGAGACTGATGGCCCTGACTGCAGTTCTCCCTCGACCGCCAGCGATGCTACCTGCACATCCGCCGCTCAGGGCGCGAGCACCTGTTCCTGCTGGAGCTGAGGCGCGGCCGCTACGGCCCGAAGAAGGCCCGTTCCTTCTCGGTGGTCCAGACAAACAATTCCTTCCGCCGGCGCATGTTCGCGCGGATTGGACCCTCGAGTTTCTTCCGGTAGAACTCCAGGATCGCGCCGGCCAAGGCTTCCGGATCTCCCGGCGGGACCAGGAGACCGGTCTTGCCATCCTCGATCAGGTCGGCGTTCCCGCCGACAGCGGTCGTGATGACTGGAGTGTTCAGGCCGTAGGCCAGTTGGATGATACCACTCTCCGTCGAGCTCGTATACGGGAGCACGACCGCATCGACGGCTGAGAAATACCGAACCGCTTCCTCATCCGTCACATACCGGTCGATGATCTCTACCGACCGGTTGAGGCCGAGCAGCTTGATCTCGGCGAGGATATCCTCCCGTCCTTCCCAGAACTCGCCCACGATCAGGATCTTCACCGGCATCTGCGCGAGGACCAGCGGCAGGGCCCTGATCAGGTGGATGAGACCCTTGTATTGGCGGACGAAACCGAAGAACAACAGGACCTTGCCCGCGAGCCGCAGGTTGGCCCGGGCCCGGGCCTTTGGGAGCGGGGCGCCGACCTGACCGGCATAGGTGCCTTCGATGATCGTGGTGATCCGGGCAGCAGGACAGAGGGCCCGCGCCTCGCGTTCGTCTGCCGTGGAGAGGGTGACCAGGCGGTCCATCTGCCGGAAGAACGTCCGGGTCATCAGCCGTGCCAGCCAACCCTCTACCCCGGATTCGTGGACGGCGACGTTCTGGCAGACCGCGATCCGCTTGGTTTTCCCGGCAAGCAGCGCGACCGTCGCGTAGGCCGGCAAGAAGAACGGCGACCACCATTGGAAGACCAGGTGCTGCGGCCGCTCCTTCCGGGCCAGCCGAGAGACCCGCAGCCAGGTCAGGGGGTTGATCGAATCGAGGACGAAGCGCGTCCGAACACCGAGCGGCTGGGCGTTCGGGTCGGTCTGCTTCCGCCCTGGATAGAGGAAGCGGGGGAATTGCCGAGAGAAGGAGATGCACGTCACGTCGTGCCGCCGGGCAAGGTTCCTGCACAACGTCGCATTCGAATGGGAAATGCCGCCTCGGTAGGGCGGGACCGGGCCGACAACGAAGACCTTCATGAGACCACAAGCAGACTATTGCTGCCGGTTTTAAATTGATCGTTCTCGGGCTACTTCTTGAAGAAGTCGCGGATCGCGTCGCAGACCTTGCGGATGTCGCTCTCGGGGATCGTTGCCGTGGAGGGGAGGGAGAGGCCATGGTCGTAGGCGTCGTCCGTGACCGGGAACTCGCGCTTCGGGAAGTGGCTGAAAGCGGGCTGGCGATGGAGCGGGTAGAAAAACCGCCGGGAACCGATACCCTTCTCCTTCAGGGCGTCTGCGAGGGCAGCGGGGTCGTCGACGATGATGCTCGTGAACCAGTCGACCCGACCCGGGTGCGGGTCAGGGAAGGCGACGTCGTCCAGCGGCCCAAGCAGGCGTTCGTAGGTCTCCCGGATCCGGCGCTTGTGCTCGAGGATGGCCGGGAGCTTGCCGAACTGGGCTAGCCCGACGGCGGCCTGCAGGTCGGTGAGGCAGAAGTTGTAGCCGATGGTGGGGTGGATGAAGGTCCCCTTCACCTCGCGGCCGTGGTTTTTGAGCATCCAGCACTTCTTTGCGAGGGCGTCGTTCTGGGTGAGGATCATGCCGCCCTCGCCGCAGGTGATGGTCTTGTTGCCGTAGAAGGAAAGGATGCCGATGTCACCGATCGTGCCGACGTGCCGGTTCCGCGCCATGACGCCGATGCCCTGGGCTGCGTCCTCGACGAGCGCCAGGCCGCGGCCGCGGGCGACGCGCAGCAGGGCTTCCATGTCGGCGGCGACGCCGTAAAGGTGGACGGGCATGATCGCCTTCGTGTGGACAGTGATCGCCTCCTGCGCTTTCACGGGATCCATGGTCAGCGTCGAGGAGTCGACATCGACGAAGACCGGCGTCGCGCCGGCCATGATGACCGCGTTGGCCGTGGCGATGAACGTCAGGTCAGGGACTAGGACATCGTCGCCTGGGCCGATGCCCAGGGCCTTGAGGCAGACGTAGAGAGCAGCCGTTCCGTTGCAGATCGAGATCGCGTGCTTCGCCTGGGTGTAGTCCCGAATGCGCTCCTCGAATTGTTGGGTCTTCTTCCCTTCGGTGATCCAGCGGTCGGCGACGACTTCCTGCAGTTGGGAGAGTTCCTCCTCGCCGATCCACGGCTCGATCTGCGGGATCATAGTCTATAGAGACGCTCGTGCCTATTAAAAGATCTGCCAACATCGGTGGTCGAGCATAACGTTGTTATGGGCTTGCCGTCGGCTGGCCGCGAAACCAGAGACCGTGACCGCGTTGGGGAAAGGTATATAAAGAGCTTTCCATATAGGTAGTGCTAACGAGCGTGTCTTATGCGGGCGACCATGCTGAATCCGAAGGTGGAAGACGTCAGCACGATGCCGCTCGGGATTCTTTATGTCGGCTCGACCCTCGAACAGGCCGGCCACACCGTCAACGCCTTCGATCCCTTGCCGACGGTCGCGGATGAGAAAGTCATCCGCAAGATCGTGCGCTGGGAGCCCGATGTCGTGGCGATCAGCTGCACGACAGCCCAGATGGGCCGCGGACTGGCCTTCTCGCGCCTGATCAAGGAGATGAACCCGAACGTCCAGACGGTGTTCGGGGGCTACCATGTGACTGCCCACACCCTCGAGGTCCTGCGCGACGATTCGGTCGACTTCGCGATCCGCAACGAGGGTGAGTGGACGATGCGCGAGCTCTGTGAGGAGCTTGAGAAGAAGCAGCCGGACCTCGCGAAGATCGACGGCCTCGCCTACAAGGAAGACGGCCGCATGAAGGTCAACAAGCCCCGCGAGCTGATCAAGAACCTCGACGAGATCCCCCACCCCGCCCGGCACCTGCTGCCGGTGGAGTGGTACCTCCGGCCGCCGGGCAAGATCCGCGGCTACTGGCTCGAGCGGTCCTGCACCATGATGGCGAGCCGAGGCTGCCCGTACTTCTGCACGTTCTGCGGCAGCAACGCCGTCTTCGGCCGTGTCCCCCGCTACCGGTCCGCGGAGAACGTCATCGAGGAGATCAAGCTGCTCCAGGAGAAGTGGAAGGTCGACGGCGTCTGGTTCGCGGACGACGAGTTCACGATCAACGAGAAGTGGTGCAAGGACTTCAGCGACAAACTCGCCGCCGAGAAGCTGGACTTCGTCTGGTCGTGCCAGGCCCGCGTGAACCACGGTGACATGGAGCTGCTCAAGTCCATGAAGAAATCGGGCTGCGTCCAGATCGACTATGGTGTGGAATCCGGTTCCCAGCGGATCCTCAACGCCCTGCGGAAGGGAACGACCCCGAAGATGATCCGCGAGAAGTTCGCCATGACCAGGGAAGCAGGCATCCGGACCGGGGCATCGCACCTGATCGGCGGTCCGGGAGAGACGTGGGACGACCTGAAGCTGACCTATGAGCAGGTGAAAGCCATTCGGCCGAACTTCGCCGACTTCTACTTCCTGACCCCGCTGCCGGGATCGGAGTTCTACGACCAGGCCGTCCACAACGACTGGATCCCCAAGACCCCGTACTCGGACAAGTGGCTCTTCACCCGGGTGGTGGACAGTCCAACCATCTCCCTCAACATGTCCCCGGAGGAACTGGTGAAGGCCCGGAGCTGGCTCAACAACATGCAGATGCGCCGGAACTACAAGTCCTACATCAGCTCGCCGAAGTTCATGGTCGGCATCACCAAGATCCTCGCTCGTGGACTGCCCGGCCTCCCCAAGGGGCTGAAGCGGTACTACAAGACCCGCAAGCTGGAGATCATCGTCTACGCCATGCTTGAGCACAACCGGCTGAACTCCTACCCCGTCAACTTCGACGACGAAGGCGAAGGCCACCCCATGCAGGTCCCGGTCCAGGAAGGCACCAAGTACGCCAAGGACAACCTGCTGCGGACCGGGTTCCGCTGACCGCAGCGATCTCTCAACACTCCTCTTCTGGTGAGATGTCAGACCCACGCAGCTTGAAAACGAGCAGACTTAGTACGGTTTCCAGTACTTGGGCTGGGTGGGTTCGCGACCGAGGATCTCCCGCTGGTACCAGGCAACCTGCTTCTTGAGACCGTCGAACAGCCTGACCTCGGGGTTGTACTTCAGTTGGGTGATGGCTTTGGATATGTCGGCTCCCGTGTGGTCGACGTCGCCACGTTGGGTGGGGAGGTAGCGGAGGTCGGCCTGCATCTCGGCGATCTTCACCAGGTCTTCCACCACCCGGTTGATCACGACGATGTTTTTGCCGGCGATGTTGAACGTGCCGGTCTCCTCGGTGAGGAGGGATTTCGCGGTGACGGCTGCGACGTCGCCAACATAGGTGAAATCCCGCTTCTGCTCGCCGTCGCCGTAGATGTCGATCGGTTCGCCGTCGTAGATGGACTTAATGAAGCGGGAGATCGCCATGTCCGGCCGCTGGCGCGGGCCGAAGACGGTGAAGTAGCGGAAGACCAGGACCGGCAGCCCCGAGGCGGCGCAGAGCTTCTCGCCCTCGACCTTGGTGCGGCCGTAGGGGGAGAGCGGGTTGAGGGGAGTCTCCTCCTTCGTGGGGTAGGGGGCGTTGCCGTAGACAGAGGAGGAGGACGCGAACACGAACTTCTTCACGCCCTTGGCCGCCGCGAGCAACTTCTGGGTGGCGAGGATATTGTTCCGCCGGTAGATCTCATAATCCGCCTCCCAGCCGCCGCGCACGCCTGGCTGGGCGGCGAGGTGGATGACGTACGGGATGCCTTTCAGCGTCGCCTTGAGGTCCAGGTCGTTCAGGTCGCCGCGGACGAGCATGAAGTTCGGATTCTGGAGCGCTTCCTTGAGGTTGGCCTCCTTGCGCTCGGTGGGGTAGTTGTCGGTGAACGCGTCGATGCCGACGACGAGCATGTCCATGCTGAGCAGACGGTCAACCACGTGCGAGCCGATGAAGCCGGCCGCGCCGGTGACCACGACAGTTTCCATATTTAACGACCTTGGGCAATCTTACCTATGAACGTCACCATCATCAAGCTGTGCGTCGCCCTGGTGATCTTCGCCCTCATCATCAACCGCGTCGGGTTCGTGTCGATCACGGACGTCGCGGCCGGGGCAAACCCGGTGTACCTGGGCCTTGCGTTCCTGGTGTTGGTGTGCAGCCTCCTATTGGACTGCGTGAATTTAAATATCCTCCTGCGGCCGCTGGCCCGCATCAGGATGAGGCGGCTGTTCAAGACCTACCTCTTCGGCTGGGCTTTGGGGTTGGTGACTCCCGGTAAGGTCGGCGAGTTCGCCATCTCTTTCTTCCTGCGGGACAAGATCGAGGTCGGCAAGACCGCGGCCGTGTATGCCCTGGACAAGGCGACGACCATCCTGGTGCTGATCCTCTTCAGCATGCTCGGGATGGCCCTCTTCCTGGACCCGACGACGGCCTGGGCCTTGTCCGCCACGTTCATCGGCCTGTGGATCGCGGGCGTGGCGGTCATCTTCTCGGATCGGGGGCGGGCGCTGGTTCGGCGACTGCTCCGGGGGCGCGCCGAACTCTTCGCGGGCTTTGCCGAGACGTTCATCAGCTACCTGAAGACGAGGAAGCGGTATGTGGCCGGCGCGGTCGCTCTCGCTGCAACCCGCTGGGTCCTGAATGTCATCGTGGTCCTCCTGGTGTTCCTCTCGGTCGGCCAACCGGTCCCCTTCCTCATCTTGCTGGCGATCGTCCCTTTGTCCAGCCTGGCCTCCATCCTGCCGATCACCTTCAGCGGCCTTGGCGTGCGCGAGGGTGTGTTCATCTTCCTGACAGCGCAGGCGGGCATCGCCTCCTCGGTCTCGACGACCGTGTCCCTGTTCCTGCTCATGATCGACTATTCCCTGGTCCTGGTGACGCTGCTCGTGCTCGTGAAACAGGTCGATGTCGGCGCGCTGCTGAGGGAAGTCCGGGGCAGCCAGGCGCCGCACAAAGAGCGCGCCTAGACGGCCAGCTGCTCGAGATCGACGTCGCCGGTCTTGATGTTGACCCGGGCATTGTAGCCGACCTTGGTCTCCCACCCGATTTTGGGGAACAGCGTGCAGCGGACCACCCACACGTCACCGCCCGCGGGCGTCACGGCCTGGACCTGGAAATCCAGCATTTCCAGGTTCCCGTGGCGCGACTCGATGAAACGGACGGCCCGCTCGACGGCTTCCTCTTCCTTGATGGACATGGACTTTTGTTTCCGCGGGGATATAAAAAGCTGCCGCTCCCTCTCGTTAATGCCGCTCGATGTCCACGAGCTCCGGGTTGGCACGGAAGTGCTCGACAGCGTCCTGAATCGAGGTCTTGAGCGAGAGGCGCGGCGCGTAGCCAAGGTCGCGCTTGGCCTTGGCGTAATCGCAGATCAGGATGTCGACCTCCGCGGGCCGGAAGCGGGTCGAGTCGATGACGATCGAGGGGTTGACACCATAGATTGCCGAAGCGACCTTCGCGAGGTTCTCGATTGTGATCCCGTAGCCGTGGCCGAGATTGTAGGGCTCGCCGCGCTTGCCTTTCTCCACCGCCAACAGGTAGCCTTGGACCATGTCCGCGACGTGGGTGAAGTCCCGGACCGAGTCTTTCTTGCCGATCGCGATCGTGGTGCCGCCCTTGATGAGGCAGCGGGCCACCTGGCGCGCGATGACCGAGGTGACGAACTGGAGGCCGCGGCGCGAGCCGGAATGGTTGAAGCCGCGGGTGATCACCGTCGGCATGCCATAGACCCGGTGGTAGAGGGAGCCGAGCAGGTCGGTCGCGGCTTTCGAGAGGGCATAGGGTGACATCGGCCGGAGCGGCGTGGCCTCGGTGATGGGGAGATTTGCGGCGTCGACCTGGCCATATTCCTCGGAGGAGCCGGCGATGTGGACGGCCTCGACCGGGTAGGCGGCCTTGCGCACGGCCTCGAGGAGGTTGGCCGTCCCCATGATGTTGCTGGAGTAGGTGGAGAGGGGGACCCGGAAGGAGGTGGGCACGAAGCTCTGGGCGCCGAGGTGGAAGATGACTTGTGGCTCCGCCGCGTCGAGCGCGCTCGCAAGCGAATCGATGTCCTCTAGGTCACCCTCGATGAGGCTGACCCGATCGATCGTATCCTTGAGGTTCGGGTAGGTGGCGACCGAGTGCCGGCGGACCAAGCCATGGACTTCAGCACCATACTCGAGGAGCTTGTCGGTGAGGTGCGAGCCAACAAAACCGGAGATGCCGGTGATGAAGACCCGCTTGCCTTCCCAGAACGACCGGACAGCCAGGTCGCGGACATTCTCGGGAGGACTGAAGCGGCTAACGTAGGCCTCGAAGTTTTCCGGCGTGATGAGCAGGTCGTGCCAGTCCATAGGCTCCTTATGCGGGTTGCCCTTTATAATCGTTTGCCCGACCGGTTCAGCCACGGGCGCTGTCCGCGACGAACTCCTCGATGCAGGAGACCAGGTACTCCCGCTCCCGGTCGCCGACGCCGTGATGGTTGCCGACGAAGAACGCCCGGTCGTTGACCTGCTCGGCGACAGGCAGCGCGGGCTTCTCGTGGTCCAGCAGGCGCATCGCGGGCTGGGCGGCCATGTTCCCGGTCATGATCGGGCGGGTCTCGATCTGCTTCCCCGCGAGGAAACGGGTGAGGTCATCACGGGTGAACGGGGCAGTCTCACGGATCGTGAGCGGGTAGCCGAACCAGACATGCCGCGTCCCCGGCCGCTCTTTTGGGAGGAGGAAGAGGTCGCTGAACTGGCCGAGGCGGCGCGTCCAGAAGGCCGCGGTCTCCCGGCGCTGTTCGATGAACCGTTCCAGCTTCCCGACCTGGTGGATCCCCATCGCGCCCTGGATCTCCATGGGCCGGAGGTTGTAGCCAAAGTTGACGAAGGTGAAGCGGGGGTCGCCCTTGTGGCGGGCGGCGAGCTCGTCACGCCGGAACGATTCCCGTATCCAGCCGTGGGCGCGGAGGATCCGCGCGAGGTCCGCCAGTTCCGGATCGCTCGTGAGGGTCATCCCACCTTCGATGGTGGAGATGTGGTGCGAGAAGAAGAAGCTGAAGGCGGATAAGTGGCCGAAGCTGCCGACCCGCTTGCCCCGGACTTCGGCGCCGTGGGCCTCGCAGCAATCCTCGACCACGAAGAGGTCATGATCGCTCGCCAGGTCCATGATCGCCTTCATGTCGCACGGATTGCCGAGCAGGTGGACGGGCATGATCGCCCGCGTCTTGGGGGTGATCTGCTCCTTGAGCTGCTCGATGTCCATGAGGTAGTCGTCGGTCACGTCGACGAAGTGCGGGACCGCACCGGCGGCGAGGATCGAGAAGACCGTGGTCGACCACGTCACGGCCGGCGTCAGGACTTCGTCTCCCGGCCGCAGCCGCCGGGGCAAGGCCGGGTTAGCCAGCGCCGAGAGCGCGACCAGGTCAGCGGACGAACCGGAGTTGACCATGACACCTTCCTTGGCGCCGACGTAGGAGGAGAAGAGTGACTCGAACTGCCGCACTTTCGCCCCCATCGTCACCTGCGTCGTGAGCAGGGAGTCCAGGGCCTCGGCAATCTCCTCCGGGCCGTAGGAGGGGACGCTCAGCGGGATGCCTGCCGTTGCGGGTGGGTGGAACGAGTGTGCGATCAGGTCCCGCAACGCGGGAGAGACAGCGTCGTGAGAGGTCGCCATGCGTCTCATCTCCGCGACTTCGCTATATATAAGTTCTCCTCATTCACGGCGCGCTGCTGCTTGATCATCTCCGCGATGAGCCCGATGACGATGATCTGGAAGCCGAAGATGATGAGGATGGCCGTGAGGATGGCCGACGGCAGGTAGGGCGTGACGAGACCGGTGGCCAGGTAGTGCGCGAGGACGCGGACGCCGAGGGCGAAACCGAGGAGGAAAAAGATCGCACCGATGAAGAGGAAGACCTTGAGCGGCCGGTAGTTGAGCGAACCTTTCAGCAGGGTCAGTCCCGCATGTTTCGCATAGGTGAAGAGGCTCGAGATCAGCCTCGACTCGCCGGCGCGCTTCTTGAACGTCGCCGGGATCTCGGTGACAGCAAGGTGGTGGGCGGCGGCCTGGAGGATGGTCTCCTGGGTGTAGGTGTAGGTGGACTGGACCTGGGTGCGGAGGGCGGCTTCCCGCGAGAATGCCCGGAACCCGGTCTGCGCATCAGAGACCGGGACTCCAGAGACGGCGCGGACGGCGAAGGTCGCGAATCGGTTGCCGAGCCGCTTGCGGAGGGGCATGTGTTCGATGTGGCCGCGGAAGCGGGAGCCGAGGACGATGTCGGCCCTCCCGTCCAGGATCGGGGCAATCAGGTCGGGGATCTGCGCCTGGTCGTACTGGTCGTCCGCGTCCGTGTTCACGATGATGTCCGCGCCCATGGCGAGGGCCGCGTCAAGACCGCGCTGGAAGGTCGCGCCCAGGCCACGGTTCCGCGTGTTCCGGACCACCGTGACCCGGTTCCGGAGGGCGCGCTCGGCGGTCGCGTCGGTCGAACCGTCGTCGATGACCAAGACCTCGACAGAGCTGATGCGCGGGATGCGCCGGGGAACGCTCCTAATGACCTTCTCGATGGTCTCCTCCTCGTTGTACGCCGGGATCATGACCACAAGTTTTAAAGGCTTCATGTGAATGATAACCAGGTCGTATATAAATTGACGAGGCCGTATGCTCTGGATCCTGGTTGTCTTCGCGTTTTCATTCCTCACCGCGCTCGCCATCACCCCGCGGTTCATGGTTTTCTTGAGGGGGTCAAATATTGTCGGAATCGACCAGCAGAAGAAGGGCCGGCCGCTCCTGCCGAGCTCGGGCGGGCTGCCCGTCGCCTTCGGCCTGCTCGCCGGCATCATGCTCGCGATCGCTGCTGACACTTTCATCCAGCCGGGCCGGCTCAACCTGACCGCGCTGCTCGCCGCGTCGTCGACCATCCTTATCGTCACTCTGGTCGGCGTGCTCGACGACCTGAACATCCGGACGACCCAGAGTGTCGCGCGGACCGGCACGAAGGAGTATCGGATCGGGCTGCGGCAGTGGGTCAAGCCGGTGATGAGTCTTGCCGGCGCGGTCCCGCTAATGGCGATCTCGGCGGGCGCGAGCGACCTTGCCCTCCCGTTCACTGGCGTGATCGATGTGGGCATCCTCTACCCGCTGCTGCTCGTCCCGCTTGCGGTGGTGGTGGTCAGCAACGTCAACAACATGCTGGCCGGCATGAATGGCCTCGAGGCCGGGCTGGGATTCGTCGCGAGCCTCGCGCTCGGCGTCTACCTGCTGCAGGTGGGCCGCCTCGAGGGTGCGATCATTTCCCTGACCCTGGCGGCTGCACTGCTCGCCTTCCTGAAGTTCAACTGGTTCCCCGCCAAGATCCTCCCGGGGGATTCGCTGACTTACCTCATCGGTGCGACTTTCGTGACTGCGGTGATCATCGGCAATGCCGAGAAGTTCGGCATCTTCATCTACATCCCGTGGATTGTCGAGGCGTTCCTGAAACTCCGCGGCCGGTTCGCGGTCTCCAGCCTCGGCATCCTGCAGAAGGACGGGCGCCTCGGACCGCGGTACCCGCGCATCTCCTCGCTGACCCACGTGTTCCTGCGGACGGGTTCGTTCACCGAGCGCCAGATCACGCTCGGACTGATCGGCATCGAGGTCGTCATCGTCCTGATCGGCTTCCTGATCTTCTCGTAAACTGCGTAAGAACGTGGCGACTGCCACTAACCTGAGAATTTACCCGTACTCGCGCCAGGAATGGCGGCACTTCGTGCACCGCAGGAACAGGGTCGGCGCTTCGTCGGCAGACCTGGTCTGCTGCATCCACCAGACTGCCTCGGTGTGCGAGCATTTGGGGCATTCGGCCCGCGTCTTCGGGAGGGCTTCCTGATTCTTCTCCACGATCACGATGTCGGTCTCGAGGGGCCTCTTCTTGACGCTCTCCTCGATTTCCAACGGCTTGTACTTCTTGAGCGTGAAGTCACAGCTCCGGCAGGCAAGGAATATCCTCTTCTTCTCTTCCTTCGCAACCATGATCGACCCGCACTTCTTGCAGAAATCCATGCGCTATCTCCTCCTCAGTCCAGTAATGGCCAGGTACACGAAAATGACGACCACAGCGATCCATATGGCGTTCGGTAATATAAATTCAGTGATGCCGATCTTGATCCACCCAAGGTAGGGGACGATGAGGATGACCTTCCCGTGGACCGCAGACGGCGGAATGTGCTTCTCGAAGGGCAGCTGATTGGCGTTCGCGTCGCCCTTGGTTTGGTAGGAGCCGTCGGTGTTGATCGCGACGACGCGGTGGACCACCGGCGTCGTGTCCGGGCTGGGGGAGAAGACGATGATGTCGGTGAGGGTGTAGTTCGGCTTCCCCTGTAGGATCAGGATGTCGCCCTTGGCGAAGGTGGGCTTCATGGAATCGGATTCCACCGCCACGATCGGCAAGTCAGTCCCGAGGAGGGCTCCAAGGCCGGCGTTGATGCCGACCGCGAGCAGGACACCCAGGATGACGTAGGCGATCGTCGAGTACGGCTCTTTCAATTTCATAACCACACCTGGGCGATGAACTTAAATCTTCGGTCCGCAGGCTTATAAGCCGCGTGGCCGCGACTTCCCCCGCGACTTCTCGATGTCCTTCACGACCTCGCGTTCCAGATTACGCAGGGCGCCCCGGACGGCTCCGGCGATATCCCAGGCGTAGTCGTGGGAAAAGTAAGACCCGCGCTCGGTCATCATCCGGACCTTGACCGAGTACTTCACCCGCTTACCCTCCTCGTGGTGGCGGTCGAGATGCACCATGAGGTGGTTGATCAGTATGCGCCGCGAAAGCTTCGCCAGCTCATTGCGGATTTGCTTGTCGACGATCATGGTGTTGAAGGGGTCTTCCTTCTTCTCGCCGGTTAAGGCCTTGTGGCCGGAGATGGTGATGTCCATATCCAGTCTTGCCGCGCGATCATATAAAGAACCGACACAGCTATTTAAAAGGGAGCGCCATCAGTATAGGGTGACCCTATGGGCCGTGTGAAGAATATCGCGATCAAGACCCTCGGCGACAGCCTCCTTGCCGAGCACTCGTTCACGGAGAGCTTCGAGAAGAACAAGAAAATCCTGGGGGATGTCAAGCCCATCACCTCGAAGCGGATCCGGAACATCCTCGCCGGCTACCTCACCACCAAGGTGAAACAGAGCAAGCGAGCCCCCGCAGCGTGAGCGGCCGCTGCGCATCATCTTGTTTCCTTTTCGCGGCTCCTCTCCACAGCCGCGTCGTCAGGGTTTGATGCGGATGGCCTCAAGGTAGGTGACGTCGCCCTCGTTGTCCACGATGGCCCAGAGCATCCGCGCGCGGATCGAATGGGCCAGCCGGACAGCCCGAGACAGTTCCTGGAACGAGCAGGTCCCGTCCTCGGGAAGCGCGTAGACGATCCACTTCGTGTGCTCTGACGGGGCCTTCGGGCCGCGCTTCACGCCAACGCCGCGCTGGTAGACGCGGAAGTCGCAGCCGAACTTGAAGCCGGTCTTCACCACGAGCCCACGGTCCCGCAGGTCGCGGTAAACCAGGTATTTCTCGTGGATGCGCCGGTCGATCTTCAGGCCGGCGGCCATCAGCTTCGCGAAGGGGTGGCGCACCTTTCCCCGGCTGACGATGATCTTCCCCCTCTCCACGAGATAGAGGGACTCGATCAAGCCGAGCTCAAGCCGGCCGTTCCGCTCCTTTCCGTAGTTGCGCTCCGCCAGAGGTTCGAAACGCCGCGCGACGACCACCTTGGACGTCAGCAGCGAGGCCGCCAGAGGCCGTTCCGTTGCCATATGAGGCAGGGGAGAATCGAACTCCCAACACCACGATCTTCAGTCTCACCGGGCCATATGTCATGGTCCACGTGTGCTCTCCCATTGAGCTACTGCCCCGTGCTAAAGGTAGGACCGCGTGCTTAAATTGGCGGCCCTTCCCTGTCCTGCACGAGCGCCTCGGGTAGGGCTCGAACCTACGACCCACAGGTTAACAGCCTGTTGCTCTACCTGCTGAGCTACCGAGGCACGGTATACAATTCGACGCCGCCTTTATATTCGCCCGCGCGCAACTCCCGCTTGGATTCACACCAGCTCGAAGGTGTGATCACCGACCGTCACCTGGAACGAGGTGACCGCCCCGACGAGACGCAGTCCCTCTGGCGTGGCGACGGCTGTCCCGTCGAAACCACCGACGTCGACGCTGCCCGCGTCGGTCGCGATGTCGGGCTCAATCTCCAGCTTCATGCCCTCGACCGCGAAGTCTTTCATCGCCAGGGAACTGACCTCGACCTGGTCGATCGGGAAAGAGATCGATAGCTTCTCCGCGGTCAGCCGGACCGTCAGGTTGGTGAAGTCGAATGCCAGGTCGCCGGTGAAGCCCGTGATGACCGTCTCCCCCGCATGGACCGTCACCGGTTGGTCCGGCTGCAAGGTGAGCGTGGCAGGGTGCAGGATCAGAGCCACCGGCTTGCCGTCCCCACTAGCAGGGCTGCCGCCGAACGGTGAGCCGTTAATGGCACCGCCCGCTTTGCCGATCAGGTCAGAGAGGAAGTCGCTGACGCCGAAATTGCCGAGGAACACCGCAGAAATCACCAGCAGCGCCACGAACGATGCCGCGAGGATTTTCCAGTCCAACATAGATGATGTTTCGTCGTCCGCATATAAATACGGGGCTCACCGCCGCTGCTTGGCCAGGCAACCGACCGCGGCACGCTTTTAAAGGCGACCATCTATTAGTGTAGTGGAACTTATGTCTGTCCTTGCCCAATTAGGGTTGGACGGGAACCCGTTCTCGTTCCTGGTATCGCTGTTCTTTTTAGTGGTCTTCTTCCTCTTCTACCCACGCATCATGCTGATGCAGATCATGTGGAAGCTCGAAAAGACGGTCCAGGACCTCGAGCGGCTGGACGAAGAGGGAAAGAAGGTCGTGCTGGGTGAGATCAGCAAGAAACCGGACAAGAAGACCACGGACGCGGTGAACCGCTTCTTCGAGTTCTTCATGATCACGCCCGTTGACCTCGATCCCTACGGGGTCGTCCGCAAGGTCGAGCACCTCGTCAACGGCCAACGGCACCGCTTCCGGTCGTTCGTCCGGCAGGTTGCACCTGATCTCCCGGAGGAGAAGCAAGCCAATATCGAGATGGGCCTGGCTGGCGGCATCAGCCTCCACGAGATCTCCAAGATCGTCAAGCATTACGTCGAGGTCGTCAAGAAGACCAAGAGCTTCCAGATCGCCATGATTCTCCAGATGCAGCTGCCGCTTATCGAGCGGATGTCGAAGTCGCTGTTCAAGGGGACGAAGGCCCTCGCCCGCGGCCACCCCATCGGCGATGCTGCTGGACCGTACATGGTTGCGCGCATGATCGGCAAGGCCAAGGTCCGCGACGTCGGTGATGACATCATCCTTGCACGCAAGGACCTCGACGGGAAGGAGCTGTTCCTCCTGAAGTCGAAGGGTCCCGGCGGCCGGCTCGGGCGGCCCGGCTACGTGATCGACAAGCTCGCGCGACAGTACCGGTTCTCGAAGATCGTCAGCATCGACGCGGCCGCGAAGCTCGAGGGTGAGCGGACGGGCAGCGTCGCGGAGGGTGTCGGGGTCGCCATGGGCGGTATCGGCGTCGAGCGGAGCTACATAGAAGGGGTCGCCGTCAAGAATGACATCCCGCTGGATTCCATCATCGTGAAGATGTCCGGCGAGGAAGCCATTGAACCCCTCCGGAAAGTCATCACCGATGCTTATCCTCTGGTCATGGAGTCCCTGGAGCGCAGCCTCGCCGAGGTGAAGCGTGGCGAGCGGGTCCTGGTCATCGGCGTCGGCAACACGTCGGGCATCGGCAACGACGGCCGCGGCATCAAGGACGCGGAAGACTTCGCCGAGCGCATGGAGCGCGAGTACCAGGCGCGGAAGAAGAAAGAAGCGTAATCTTCAGCCTGCGGACGCCCTATTTAATGCTCTTGGGCAAGTAACGGCATGCAGCTGATCGCGGACCTGCACATCCACTCCCGCTATGCCCGGGCCTGCAGCAAGGACCTGACCCTCGAGAACCTCGAGCGTTACGCCCGGCTCAAGGGCATTGACCTGCTCGGTACGGGCGACTTCCAACACCCTCGATGGCGGAAAGACCTGGACACGCTGACCGAGGACCAGGGCCTCCTGCGGTCGGCGGGCGGTTTCCCTTTCCTGCTGCAGACTGAGATCTCCCTCGCGTTCACCCAAGGCGGCCATGGTCGGCGCGTCCATCTCCTGCTCCTGGCACCTGACCTGGCGACTGCCGACCAGGTCATCGAAGCCTTGAAGAGACGCGGGCGGGTCGACTACGACGGCCGGCCGATCTTTGGCTTCTCCTGTATTGAGCTGGTGGAGATGATGCGGGCGATCAGCCATGAGATCGAAGTCGTCCCTGCGCACGCGTGGACGCCCTATTTCGGCGTCTTCGGATCCAAGACCGGATTCGACACGCTCGCCGACTGCTTCGGCGACCAGACCAAGCACGTCCATGCGATCGAGACCGGCCTCTCCTCAGACCCGGCCATGAACTGGCGCCTCAGCATGCTCGACGGCATCCAGCTGCTCTCGTTCTCGGACGCGCACAGCTTCTGGCCGCACCGCCTCGGCAGGGAGGTCACCATGTTCGAGGTCAAGGATCTTCGCAGCGAGCAGATCCTCCGCGCCATCCGGACGGGCGACGGTCTGGTGCGGACGATTGAGGTCGACCCTGCTTACGGGAAATACCATTGGGACGGCCACCGGGACTGCAACATCGTGCTGTCGCCCGACGAGTCGCGGCGGCACCAGAAGATCTGCCCCGCATGCAAGAGGCCGCTGACGATCGGCGTCGAGCACCGTGTCACGGACCTGGCCGACCGGCCGCCGGGCACGCGGCCGGCCGGGGCGAAGCCGTTCACGAGCCTGATGCCCCTCTCCGAGATCCTCGCGCTGGCCACGGGCACGCAACCGTTTTCCCGCGGTGTCCAGGAGCGGCACGCGAGGCTGGTGGCCGCGTTCGGGAACGAGTTCCGCATCCTCCTCGACACGCCGCAGGCTGCGATCGCGCAGACCGATCCGCAGGCCGCCGATCTGATCACACGGATCCGGGAGGGGAAGGTGACGATCCGGCCGGGCTACGACGGTGTCTATGGCGAGCCGGTCCTCGACCCGGCGTCAGGCGCGCGCGCGACGCCGAAGCGCGCCGGACCGACCCAGACGTCCCTCACGCACTTCGGTTCGGCCTGAGCGCAGGCTAGGCAGGCCGCCAGGCCACCGTGACGGGGATCTCCCGGTCCACGAAGTAGCCGTACGTGCTCTGGATGCTGATCGTTTTCTGCAGGACGCCGGTCGACGGGATGTCGGTGAGGGTGGCCTGGCAGACGATGGTGTTGCTGCCCTGGGTGATGGTGAGGCTGCGGCTGCAATCATCGACCTTCTGGCCGGCGATCTGGGTGGTGAATGACAGGGCGTTCCACTTCTGATGGTCGAGGCAGTCCGTGAAGTCGCCCTTGCAGGCGACGCCGCCCCCTTGGTTCGTCACCGTGATCTCGAGGGGGAAGGTCACGCTGCCGGAAAAGACCCGGAGCGGCCCCTGTGTTTTCGCCGTGACCAGGATCGGGCTGGCGCTGGACGCGGAGGCGTCGAGAGGGAGCGTCCCGCCGCCCTGCTCGATGCGGCGGAGTTCGTCCTGCGTGCCGACCGTGATCTGCGAGAGCAGTGTCGAGGTGTAGGAGTAGGCGAGGCGGGCCACCGGCCGGTAGGTCACGGTGATCCCCTGGGGGACGTCGGGAGCTGTCAGCGTCGCGGTCGGGCAGGTGAAAACCTCGCCCGGCGGGCCGGCAAGAAGGCCGGGAACCGTGCAGGGCTGTGCCTGGCCGGACCAGTCGTCCAGACCAAGCAAGCGGACCTCGCCACCCGGTGAATCCTGGGACCCGGTGTTCCGGACCTGGACCTGGAAGCCGACAGGTTCTTTCACGAAGACCGTGGAGAAGTCGGCCACGAAGTCCTCGATCACCACTCCCGTGCCGCTGGCCGTGCAGCCAGAGACCAGGAGCACGGCGACGAGGAGCAGGGCCTTCATGCGTATAGTTCTCGCCGCGGCCTTAAATGCGGCGTCAGAAGAGGCTGCCTGTTTCCTTCGTTCCCTGGACGGTCACCTGGGTGACGCGGTCCGAGAAGAAGCGGTAGTCCAACTCGACCTGAATCAGCGACTCGGTCAGGAACTGGGGTGCGCTGATCACTTGGAGTTCGCAGGTGATCTCGGCCTCCTCGCCGCGGAACAGCTCAACCGTGAACTCGAAGGACGAGCAATCGTCGCCGAACCCCGAGAAAACGAAGCTCGTCCCTGCAGGGGGCTGGATCGTGACGCGGACCGGGTAGTCGGCGTCGCCGAAGACGAAGTTGCTCGCGGACCCGCCGCCGAAGCCCTTCGGAATCACCGAGCCGCCGCTGCCCCAAAGGGTGTTGCGTATCTGGATGTGGACCGGGAAGATGTCATACTGCTGGGCGAAGCCGCCGAACTGGCTGGAGGTCTTGACGAAGTTGCCCATGATGATCTCCACCGACAGCGGGCCGGAGGTGTAGGCGGTCGGCTTGCTGGGCAGGGTCTTGCCCTGCTGCTGGATCTTCACCAGCTCATCAGCGTCAACGATGGTGATCGGTTTCAACGCTGTCGTCGCGTAGTCGTAGGACACCCGGACGGTCGGGTTGAAGGTGAAGGTCTCGCCCTTCGGAAGGAGGGGGGCTTTGAGGTTCTGGAACTGGACAGTCTTGGTCTCGCCGGGCGTGCCGGTGACCGGGTCGACGGGGATCAGGTCGCCGAGCTGCTTGCTGGCATCGAAGCCGATCGATCCCCACTCGGCCGTGTCGATGTTGATGAGCTCTGCGACGACGTTGTTGGCCCGGGACTCTCCCTGGTTCTCGACCTTCAGGAGGAGGTCCACCTGGTCGTTGGAGAAGACGTTTGCGAGTTCGGGTTCCCAGCCGGTGATCACGACGCCCGGCCCGGTCGCCGCGCCTGAGCCGCCGAAAGGGTTGGTGCAGCCGGCGATCGCCACGACGGCGAGGAGCGGAATCAGCGCAGGAAGCGATGTGCGGGGCATCGAACTCGTTTAATTATTGGGCAGCTTACGTATATAAGGTTGCGGACGACTGGACTAGACTTCGAACGGGGCCTCGACCGTGACTTTGATGTCGTCCCGGAACTCGTAGACGTAAGAGATGTCGACCGTGAGCTGGCGGGTCGTTTCTTTCAGAATGTCCTCGTCGGCCGGCTGCGTGATGTGGCAGGGCAGGGACCGCTCGTCCTGGATCAGCCGGATGCCTTGGTTCACCGCGAAAGAACAGCCATCCACCTTGGCGCTGAAGGGGGGGCTGAAGATGTTGGTCGCGACCAGTTTCACCTGGCCGGTCCCGTCGGGGAGCTCGCGGACGAAACCGAGGCCCTTGTTCTCGATCATCAGGCTGACCGGGATGACCGAGTCGCCTGGCGTGGGCGCGGCCGGGACCGGCTGCTGGTCCTTCACCTCAAACCAGGCCTTGACCGGCCCGTCGCCGAGGGACACGGTCGAACTCTTCGGGACGAACGTCCCTTGGTCAAGCTGGCGGTTGTACTCGTCGGAATTGATGAAGTGGACCGTGGTCAGGCCCGAGGTCTCGTAGGGATAGGAGGCGGAAATCTTCAGCGTGCACGGCGTGACCAGCTTCGTGTCTGGACTGGGAGTCAGCGTCCAGCTCACCTCCCTGCTCTCTTTGGGCAGCAGCTCCTTGATCTCGCAGGTCGTCCCTTCATGCGGCACCTGGTCGGGGCAAGTAACCTCGACCTTCTCGAACAGCCCCTCGCAGAAGTCGTAGAGGTCGACCACGATCGGGATCGCCGAGGTCGTGATGGCGTCGGGTCCGGTGCCGAACTCCCTCTGGCCCTGGTTTTGGATCGTGGCGAGGAGCCGGATGGCCTGAGGCGGGGTGGCCTTGTCCGGGATGGCAGTGAGCTTGGTGATGACGATCACGTCGTTCTCCAGGGAGATCGTGTTCCCCCATGGCACGTCGATGCCGATGAAGGGGACCGTGCAGCCGGAGATCAGCACGACCGGCAAGAGGAAGAGCCATCTCATTGGGTATTATTAATCTCGGGCGCATAAATAGAGCTCATGGGACGCCGCAACCGGTCGCGGAAAGGCCAACTGGTCTTCGAGTTCGTGGTGGCGGCCATCGTCTTCATCGGCATCGTCGTCTTCGTGCTGAACACCCTCAACTCGACCGTTTCCCTCTTTTCGGACGACTACCTGAGCACGGTCCAGGAGAGCAAGGCGATCGCCGCCTCGGAGATCCTCGTGAAGACCAACGGCAGCATCGGCTTTGCGGCGGCCTGGCCCGTCCTCAGCGCGACGAAGATGGCGGCGTTCAACGCGACCTGCACGAACGCATATGAGACCGTCCGGCATGACCTCGACCTGCTGGAGAAGCCGGCGTTCGGGGACTACCAGGTGCGGGTCGAAGTCGCGGCCGTCGACGGGAGCCTGAACGCGGTCAGCTGTGGCCCACCGCTGCCGAAGGGGGTCGATCTCGCGGCCGTGCGCAGGATCGCCCTCGGTGATACAGGAATGCCGCTCGCGGTCCAGGTGTGGGTGTGGTAGTCCCGGTTCAGCGTTTCGCCTTGCCGAACCGGCGGAGGACGCCTTCGAGGTCGGGCTTCCCCAACTCCTCGAGTTCGTAGCGGATGCGCACGACCGGCTTCGCGAGGGAGAGAACCTTCCGCAGGTCGATGGGTGTCCCGCTGACCACCACGTCACAGGGCACGCGGCTGATGCACCGCTTGAGATCAGCTACCTGCCGCTCCCCGTAGCCCATCGCCGGGAGGACTTTGCCCAGGTGGGGGAAGCGGGCGAAGACCTGCCGTAGTTCAGGGGTCAGGTAGGGGCGGGGGTCGACGATGGTGGCGCGGGCCCGCTCAGCGGCGACCGTCCCGGCCCCGTACGCCATGCCGCCGTGGGTGAGGGTCGGACCGTCCTCAACCACGAGGACGCGCTTGTGCTTCAGTAACTGGGGATTGCTGGCGGTGACGATCGAGGTCGCGTCGATGATTGTTGCCGCGGGGTTCATCGCCTTGATGTTGCGGCGTACGAGCTCGATGTTTTTCCTGGTCGCCGACCGTTCCTTGTTGATGATGGCGACGTGGGCGGCCCGCAGGTTGGTGAGCCCGGGGTAGTAGGAGACCTCGTGGCCAGGCCGGAGCGGGTCGGCCAGGACAATCCAGAGGTCGGGCCGGTAGAAGGGAGTGTCGTTGTTGCCACCGTCCCAGATGACCACGTCGGCCTCGCGCTCTGCCTGACGAAGGATGCGCTCGTAGTCGACGCCCGCGTAAACGATGAGACCCCGTTCGAGCAGGGGTTCGTACTCCTCCCGCTCCTCGATGGTGACCTGGTGCTTCTCCAGGTCGTCGTAGGTCGCGAAGCGCTGGACCGCCTGCTCGCGCAGGTTGCCGTAGGGCATGGGGTGGCGCACGACGGCGACCGACTTCCCGTAGCCGCGGAGGATGTCGGCCACGTGGCGCGTCGCCTGGGATTTGCCGCAGCCGGTCCGGACCGCGGTGACCGCGATCACCGGCTTGGAAGAGGGCAGCATGGTGCGCGCCGCTCCGAGCAACCGGAAGTCTGCGCCGGCCGCGGTCACGAGGGCGGCCTTCTGCATGACATCGGCATGGGAGAGGTCGGAGTACGAGAGGATGACCTGCTCTGCGCGCTCGCTGCGGATGAGTTCAGCGAGCCGGTCTTCGTGGTAGATCGGGATGCCGCGGGGGTAGAGCCTGCCGGCCAGCTCGGGCGGATACCGTCGGCCAGCGATGTTCGGGATCTGGGCGGCGGTGAAGCAGACCACCCGGTCGGTCCGGCTGTGGCGGAAGAGGACATTGAAATTGTGAAAGTCCCGACCGGCCGCCCCCATGATGATCGTCCTCATGCGAGCACCTCGTGGATCGCACCGATCACGTCCGCAGCGCGCAGGCTGACACCCAGGCGCCGCGCTGCCTGGTCGCCGGCCGCGCCGCATATCCAGGCCGCTGCGGAGGCGGCGGCGAACGGTTCCGCGCCCTGCGCGAGGAGGCCGCCGCAGATGCCGGCGAGCACATCGCCGGTCCCGCCGACGGTCATGAACGGGTTCCCCGTTCGATTCGTCGCCGTGCGCTCAGGGCTCGCGATCACGTCGACATGCCCTTTGAGGAGGACCGTGCAAGCGAACCGGCTGGCTGCGGCCTGGGCCAGGGAGAGGCGATCCTTCTCGTGTTCCGGCGGGCGGTCGCCGGTGAGCGCGACAAATTCAGCAGCGTGCGGCGTCAGGACAGCGTCCGCACGCAGCGGCCTCTTCGCCGCGACGCGGATCGCGTCGGCGTCGATGACGCAGGGCCTGTCCGCCTTCTCCAGGAACTGCTCGATGAAGATCGCGGTCTCCCGCCGGTCACCGAGGCCGTTGCCGATGACGACCGCGTCGGCTTTTGCCGCGAGGCGCAGCGCGTCGCCGAGGTGCCAGGAATTCAGGAAGTCGCCGCGGGCGGGGAAGGTGATGAGGTCTGGGGAGAGCGAGGCGACGATGTCGGCCGCCCGTTTCGGGGCGAAGACGGTCACGAGATCGACGCCGGTCTTCAGGGCGGCGAGGGCGACGAGGCCGGGAGCGCCGGTGTAGAGCTTGCTGCCGCCGACCACTAGCAAGCGGCCGTGGTCGCCCTTGTGGCTCCACGGCTTCCGTGCTGGGAAGAGTTTCCTGACCGCGGCCTTGGTCACGACCATGCATATACTGTGGGCGCAGCGGTTAATATTGGTGGCTCAGATCTCACTCGACGTCGATCTGGGCGCGCTGCAGCTTGCCGGAGTAGTCGACATAGACGGTCTTCACGTGTGTGAACTCGTCGAGGCCCGTCCACCCCGCTTCCCGGGTGTGGCCGGTTCCCTTGACGCCGCCGAACGGTAGGTGGACCTCGGCGCCGATGGTGGACGCGTTGACGTAGGTGATGCCCGCCTGGATGCGCGCAATGGCACGGAACGCGGCCCGGACATCGCGCGTGTAGATCGCCGAGGAGAGTCCGTACTCGACGCTGTTCATGATGTCGATCGCATCGTCGAGTGTCGGCGCATGGAGGATCGAGAGCGACGGACCGAAGATCTCCTCGCGGGCGATGCGCATGTCGGGCGTGACGCCGGTGAACAGCGTCGGCCGGTAGAAAAATCCTTTCCCTACGGGCGGGGAGCCGCCGACCAGGAGCTTCGCTCCTTCCGCCTTCCCGACCTCGGTGTAGCGATGGGTTTTCTCCACGGCCTGGCGGTTGATGAGCGGCCCGACGTCAGTCGTGGGGAGGAGGCCGGGCCCGAGGCGCAGCGCCCGCGTGCGGGCCGCGAGCCGGCGCTCAACCTCCTTCACAGAACTGCCGACCGCGATGACGCGGGAGGCCGCGGTGCAGCGCTGGCCAGCCGTCCCGTACGCGCCCCAGACGACGCCGTCTTCGGCGAGGGCGAGGTCAGCGTCCGGCAGGATGATGATGCCGTTCTTGCCGCCCATCTCGAGGCCGACCTTCTTCGTACCTGCTTTTTTCGCGATCGATTCGCCGGTCGTGCCGTGGCCGGTGAAGGAGATGCCGCGGACGGCTGGGTGGGTGACCAGGGCGTCGCCGACGTCCTCGCCCGGACCGGTCACGAGGTTGACGACGCCGGGAGGCACGCCAGCCTCGAGCAGGATCTCAACGAACCGGGTGGCGCACAGCGGCGTGTCCGAGGACGGCTTGAGCACGATCGTGTTGCCGCAAACCAGCGCAGGGAAGGCCTTCCAGGACGGGATGGCAATCGGGAAGTTCCAGGGAGTGATGAGGCCGACGACGCCGACGGGGACGCGGATGGTCATCGCGAACTTGTCGGGCAGCTCAGAGGTCGTGGTGGTGCCGAACAGGCGGCGGCCTTCGCCCGCGAAATACTCCGCGGTATCGATCGCCTCCTGGACGTCGCCCCGGGCCTCGGGCAGGACCTTGCCCATCTCCGTCGTCACCAGGCGGGCCAGCTCCTCCTTGCGCTGGCGGAGGAGCGTTGCAGCTTTGTAGAGGACCCGCGCCCGGACAGGCGGCGGCGTCTCCTGCCAGCGCGGGAGGGCCTTCTCGGCGGCCGCGACCGCTTTCTCCACGTCCGCGGCCGTCCCTTTCTGGAAGCGGCCGATCGGCCGCTCGGTCGCCGGATTGAGGGAAGCAAATGTCTGGCCCGACCCTGAGGGGACCCACTTGCCGCCGATGTAGAGCTTGAAGGCCGGCATACCTTCTCTTGGGGCCGCGGGGATAAATTGCTGCGCGCCCCGAGGCAGCTAGCGGTGCGAGAAATCGTAGAGCGCCCGCAAAGAGGCGATCGCCTGCTCAGGGTAGGAGAACGTGGGGACGCCGCCGTCTTCCAGGGGCTTCTTGAGGGTTTCGGTGTACTTGCCGCCGCCCGCGATCACCACCATGGGCTTCGCGGATTTCGCCTCCTCGATCACCTCGACAACATCACCGGTGAGGGCCGGGACCTGGAAAAGGACGATGACGGCGAGCATGTCCACACCAGGGTCGGCGACTGCGGCTTCGATCGCGAGGCGATAGCGCTCGGTCGTGGCGTCGCCGGTGAGGTCCATCGGGTTCTTGATCACGACGTGGGATGGCATCGCCTTCTGCAGGGCGAGGACGGTCTGGGGCCGCATCTGGGCGAGGCGGAGGTCATTGCGGATGACGGCGTCGGTCGTGAGCACGCCGTAGCCGCCGCCGTCGGTGATGATCTGGACACGGTCGCCCTTCGGCGCTGGCTGGGTGGCGAAGACGCGCGCGAAGTCGAACACCTGCTCGAGGTTCGCAGCGTGGATGATGCCCGCCTGCTTGAAAGCCGCATCGTAGATCCGGGCCTCGCCGGCCAGCGAACCGGTATGCGAGAGTGTGGCCTGGCCGCCCTGCGCGGTCTGGCCGCCCTTGAGCACGACGATCGGCTTCTTCTGCGAGATGCGCTTCGCGACCGCGAAGAACTTCCGGCCTTCGCGCACGCCCTCGAAGTAGCCGCAGATCACCTTGGTCGCGGGATCGTCGGCGAGGTAGGCCATGAGGTCGGCTTCGTCGATGTCTGCTGCATTCCCGTAGGAGATGAACTTGCTGATCCGGTAGCCCTTCATGCCCATCCAGTCCAGCACTACCGAAAGCGTCGCGCCGGACTGGGAGATGTAGGCGATCGCGCCCGGCGTGGGCCGCTGGATCTTGAACCGTGGGAGGAACATGGTGTCGACCCCGGTCGCCGGGTCGACGACGCCGAAGCAGTTCGGCCCGAGGAAGCGGATGTGATGTTTTTTCGCCGTGGCCACGACCTGGGCTTCAAGCTCGTGGTTGCCGATCTCGCCGAAGCCTGCCGAGATGATGATCGCGGCCGGGATCCGCTTCTTGCCGCACTCCTCCAGGACGGGGAGGACGAGCGGGGCCGGCACGGTGATGACCGCGAGGTCGACCGGCCCGGGCACGTGCAGCACCGAGGAATAGCATCGGTAGCCGAACAGCTCGGGGGTGTTCGGGTTGATGGGGTAGATCTTGCCCTTGTACGGGCCTTCGATGAAGTTGCGGAACACGACATGGCCGACCTTCGCCGGATTGCGGGACGCGCCGATGATCGCGACCGATCGCGGGGAGAAGAAGTCGTCCATCACCTTCATGGGATGTTGTTGGTGTCGCGCGCATATATCTCTGCGTCGGCCGACCGGGAAGGGATTAAAGCCCACGGACACAATGAATACTATGCGTATCGCGGAACGCGAGCAGGAGCTGCCCTTCTTCGTCATGAACAGCCTGCTCGCCCTCGCCGGCAAGCCTGGGGTCGTCTCCCTCGGGCCGGGTGAACCGGACGGCAGCCCACCCCCAGCGGTCATCCGTGCAGCCAAACAGGCTCTCGACCGGCGGGAGACCCACTACACCCCGCCCCAGGGGAGGCCTGACCTCCTCGCAGCCCTCGCGCGCAAGCTGAAGCGCGAGAACCGGATCGATGCCGACCCGGAGGACGTGATCGTCACCAACGGGTCGTCCGAGGGGATTCTGCTGACGCTCCTCTGCGCGGTCGACCCGGGGGAGGGGGTCCTGCTGCCTGATCCTGGATTTCTTTCTTACCGGCCGCTCGTCGAGATGCTTAGCGGCATGCCGCTCTCCTTTGTGCTGCGCGAAGAACAGGGATTCCGCTACACTACTGAGGCTCTCGAACAGGCGATCGTGCCGGAGAAGACCCGGGCGCTCATCCTGAACACGCCGTCCAACCCGACCGGCACCGTCCTCTCCCGGGCGGACCTGGAGGAGATTGCCGGCTTCGCGGTCGAACACGACCTGCTCATCATCGCAGACGAGGCCTACGAGAAGTTCACCTATGGAACTGTCCATGTGAGCATCGGCTCGCTGAATGGCATGGCCGAGCGGGTGGTGACCCTCTTCAGTTTCTCGAAGTCCCACGCCATGCCCGGTTTCCGGCTCGGCTACGCCACCGGACCGCGGGAGATGATCGCGGCGATGACCAAACTGCACCTCTTCACGACCCTCACGTCGTCCTCCATCTCCCAGGCAGCTGCCTTGGCCGCGCTCCGGGAGACCGACACGGTCACGCGGGCCGTCCAAGAATACGGCAGGCGGCGCGACCTGGTGGTGCGGCGGCTCGGGGAAATGGGACTGCCCTGCGTCGAGCCACGAGGCGCGTTCTACGCCTTCCCCTCCATCCGGCGCTTCGGCAGGAGCTCGCTCGACGTCGCCAAACAACTCCTCGCGGCCAAGGTCGCGGTCGTCCCAGGAACCGAGTTCGGCCGGCAGGGCGAAGGCTACATCCGGATCAGCTACGCCACGGCGCGGCCGCTCATCGAGCGCGGCATGGATCGGATCGAGCGCGCAATCAGGTCCTTATGAAGTTCTACAAGAACACCCGGGTGAACGCGGTGAAGATCCTCCGCGCCCTCCGCGACGAGGACGGCCCGATCACGGTCGGGGAGATCGCGCGGCGGACCGGGCTGCACAAGTGGGTCGTCTCGCGGACGCTGGACGTGTGGATGGACCCGTTTGTCGAGGTCACCATCCTGCAGGAGCTGGAGGCGGTCGGCCTGCGCATGAAGCTCGTGAAGCTGCGCGGCCGGCCGACCGAGCAGCAGGTCCTGCGGGCGCTCGACGTGAAGAAGGCGATGAAGCGCTAATCCGAGGTCGGCGGCGCGACCTCGCTGCCTGGGATGAGCGCCGCGAGCCAGGCGTCTTTCCGGATCCACTTCTCGGTCGCGTAGTCGCTCTCCGCGAGCGCGTGCATGGGGAGGAAGAGCCAGTCCTGGCGCGGGGCGCGCCAAGCGAGGAACCCGTGGGCACCGGCCTGTTCACACCACGCCCGGAGCTCTGCGACCCGGTCGGCAGGCAAGCGGGGCCGGTTGGCGTGGGCCTTACACTCGATCGCCAGCACCAGGCCCCGCCGGACGGCGAGGATGTCGGCGGGGGTGTTGTGGCCCGATCCTGCCACGCGGGCCGTGGAGAACCCTTGGCCGGTGAGGTAGGCAATCAGCTCACGTTCCCAGAAGACCCCCTTGCTGTAGGTCATGCCATCTCCTTGGTAGACTGCCTTAATATTGTCCGCGGCAGGGACGGCCAAGGATATAAAGATGTTCTGCAATGAACGAACATGATTCACACGTCTGACGAATTCGGCCTCCTCCGGATGCGGGTCGCCAAGGAGATTGTCGGGGAGATCATCCTCTCTGAGTCACCGGAAGGCGTCATCAAGAAGTGGCGGAACATCTTCCAGATATCCCAGAAGGACCTCGCCGGCCAGCTCAAGATCACCTCCTCGGTGGTGTCGGACTACGAATCCGGCCGCCGGAAGAGCCCGGGCATCCGGGTCATCAAGAAGTACGTGACCGCCCTGCTGGACATCGACACCCAGAACGGCGGGAACGTGATCCGCGGCTTCGCCCGCACCAGTTCAGCTCCACCGCTCTCGGACGCGATCATCGACATCAAGGAATTCTCCTCCGGCATGAGCATCGAGGCCTTCTGCAAGGCGGTGGGCGGCAACCTCCTGACCCGAACGCCCACCAACCACTTCATCTACGGCTACACCATCATCGACTCACTCAAGGCGATCACCGAGTTCTCTACCCAGGAGTTGATCAAGCTCTACGGGATGACGACCCAGCGCTGCCTGATCTTCACCAAAGTCACGACCGGGAAGACCCCGCTGGTGGCAATCAAGCTGACGAACCTGCATCCCTCCCTGGTGGTGCTGCACGGGCTGTCGACGGTTGATGAGGTGGCCAAGCGCATCGCGGACGCGGAGAACATCCCCCTCGCGGTCTCGACGTTCGAAAAGGTCGATGACATCGTGAAGGCGCTCCAGGGATTGGAGTAGCTGCGGCCGTTCTGTTCATCACTTCTTGGCTGGCCGCTTCTTCAGCGGCGCAGGCGATGTGGTGGGGGGCGGCGTGGCCTGGGATGACCCGGGGATGGTGTGGGAGGTGCAGACCACACCGGCGGGCGTCAGGTCGACGATCCCGTACTTCCCCTGGAACGCGGGCCCAGGATTGAACAGCACGCTGCCGCCGAGGGTGTCTTTGCCTGCGGCCTCGTGGATGTGGGCAGCGATCACCAAGCGGGGCTTCTTCTCCAAAATGTAGGCGCGGATGGCTGCTGATCCCACATGCTCGCCCGAGGCGAGGGTGTCGAGCTTCGTATCCTTGGGTGGGTTGTGCACCACGAGGACGTGTTGGCCGATGGTGGTGGAGACGGCCGCGAGGGTTTCCTGGGTTTCCTCTTCCCCTGGCTCGAAGTTGGTGTGGAAGGGGGTGGTTGCGCCGCCGAAGCCCACGAACTCCATCCCCTGGATCGTGCGGCGCTTGCCATGGAGGTTGGTGTGGTAATCCTCGAAGACGTCGATGAGGCCTGGGGGGTCGTGGTTCCCGGGGACGGCCAGGACAGGTTTCCGCAGCGACAACAACTTCAACATCACCAACTCACCCACATCCATCTGTGAGAACTCGGAGACAGCAAACATGTCGGTGATGTTGCCTGGGCAGACCACTAGGGAGGGGTTATGCGCGGCAGCGGCTTCAATGATGGAGGAGAGGTGAGCCAGGTCGCCATAGATGTCTGCAACAACGAGGATTCTCATACCTTTTGTTGGGGAAGGGGGTTAAAAAAGATAACGTTGTTATGTGATGGTTGATTTTCATAGAACTAGTTGCCAGATTTTGACATTCGGAACTACTGTTGTGGTGGGGGTTGGTTTCTTTTGGAAAGGAAGGAAAGGTGTTGTTATAGGAAAAGAAAGAAAAGTAAGGTAATAATAACGTTGTTATATACTACTCTCTCTACTCTCTCTACCCTCTTTTCATTTTCCACAAGAAACGAAGGGGGAGCAGGTTTTTGCGTCGCCACCACTCCACTAGAAATTATTTAAAGCAAAGAACCAGGGTATGGTGTGGAGACGATGAAGCAGACCGACCTGAAAAACATCTTCAGCCACTACCGGGAGCGCGCCCCCACCATTTTTAAAAATAAGGAACTCCTCACCGAACGGTTTTCCCCTGGTAACATCCTCCATCGCGACCCCCAGATCAACCAACTCGCCCGGATCGTCGCGCCAGCGGTTGGGGGAGAAAAGATCAGCAACACCTTCATTTTTGGGACAGTGGGGACTGGGAAGACGTTGGTCACCCGGCACGTGACTGCTGAATTGGAGAAGGAGAGCCCTGCCATCAAGACCCTCTACATCAACTGTAAGATGAAGCGGGTCTCTGATACAGAATACCGGCTGCTCGCTGAACTGGTGCGCGCCTTGGGGGGGTCGGTCCCGGCGACCGGGCTGCCGACCGACCAAGTCTACACCCGGTTCTTCTCCCTCCTCGAGCAGCAGAAAAAGACCACCGTCCTCATCCTCGACGAGGTGGACAACATCATCAAGAACATAGGCGACGACGTCCTCTACTCCCTTCTGCGCGTCAACCAGGACCTGCACGATGCCCACCTCTCCCTGATCGGCATCTCGAACGATGTCCAGTTCACCGACGGTCTCGACCCCCGGGTCAAGTCCTCCCTGTCCGAGGAGGAGATCATCTTCCCCCCTTACAACGCAACCCAACTCCAGGACATCCTCCTGCAGCGGACGGCCGAAGCCTTCCAGGAGGGCGTCCTCGACCGGGGCGTGGTGGCGAAAGCTGCTGCCTTAGCCGCCCAGGAGCATGGAGACGCTCGCAAGGCCCTCGACCTGCTCCGGGTGGCCGGCGAGGTCGTCGAACGGCAGGGAGGCCAGAAAGTCCTCATCGACCACATCGACTCTGCGTCCCAGAAACTGGACACGGACCGGACGACCGAGGTGCTCCGCACCCAACCCAAACAATCCCTGGCAGTTCTCGCTTCGATCATCACCCTCTCTGGCGACCACGGAGTCCAGACCGGCGACGTCTTGTCGGTCTATGAGAAGATCGCTGCCAGCCGGGGGTTGAAAGTCCTGACCCAGCGGCGCATCTCTGACCTGATCAACGAGCTCGACATGCTGGGCATCATCTCCTCCCGGGTGGTGTCGAAGGGGAGGTACGGCCGGACCAGGGAAATCCGGGTCATGCTCGACCCGGCCCTGCTCGATAAGACCAGGAAGATCCTGGAGGAGAACTACCTCCTGGACCGCCTGGGCCGGTTCTCGTGATATGGACAAGACTGCAGTCCTCGCGCTCCTGAAACGAGGCAGGCTCCTCTCCGCTGACCTGGGCGCGCAGCTCGATCCTGCCGCGATCGACGGCCTGACCGACGGCCTGGTGGCCGCGGCCGCGGGCGACGCGCGGGTGCAGCTGCCCCTCGTCGCGTCGCAGGTCACTGTCCAGGATGTCACCTCCTTCGCCCTCCACAAGTTCACCGGCATTCGCGCCTTGCTCCTCCCAAAACTCGCGCCGATCTCCATCGGCAATACCCTCCGATCGTTTGGTTCGGTAACCCTCATCGGGATGGTGCGCGAACCCGTCCCCGGGGGCTTCGTGCTCGAGGACCCGACCGGCGCCATCGCTGTCCTGGCAGCCGACCGGCCCGACCCCCGGGACGTGGTTGGTGTCCGCGGGCAGATGCGCGAGGGCAAGGTCCTGCTCCAGGAACTGATCTACCCTGATCTCCCCCTCCCCACCGGCGACAAACCGGCAGCGACACTCCTCCTGACGCCGACCCCGCTCGCCCAGCCTGGCCACCAAGTCGCTGCTGGAACCGGGAACCTGCCAGGGATCGCCTTCGTGCCCCGGGTCCCGGCGTGGGTCCAGGTTGCCGGCGCCCAGCTTCTGATCGCCACGGGCGCAGGTAACCCCCAGGGCTGGCTGAAGAAGCGCCACCTCCCCGAGACCATCACCTCGGCGCGCGACGATTACCTCATCGACCGCGTGCCAGACATCCTCTGGGTCTGGGCGGCCGAGAACAAGGCGTCAATCTACAAGGGTGTGACCATCGTGCAGACCGATCCCCGCTCCTGGGCCCGGGTGGAGAACCATACAGGAACAGTCACGTTCGGGTCAATATAACAGCGATATATCCTACTGAACGGTCCCCCTGTCACGCCAGCCCGAAGGAGAGCAGGATCACCGGCACCATGAGGACGCCCATGGTGTGGGTACGTTTGACCCCCCAGAACGGCGGGAGCAAGCCGATCGCGGTTGCGGTCAGAAGCAGGAGCAGGCCTTGCCATCCCGTGAGCGCGACAGTCAACGCGACGAGACAGGCGATCATCGCCCAAGAGAGTTTCGGGTAAGGAACCCGGGTGACCAGGCCGGCAAAGCGATGGGACAGCCCGATCGTGAGACCAGCGCCGGCTCCGGTCGCGAAGACCGCGGCGGCCAGGATCAGCAGCATCTCCTCCCACCCGACGGCGCCGATGACCTGCTGGACAGCGATGGCAGCCCCGCTGCGCGGCTTGTTGATGAGGTAGAGGGACAGCAGCGAGAACAAGGTCGAGACCGTCGTGATGCCGCCGAGGGACACCAGGAATTCCCGGCCGCCCTGGCTGCGGGTCGCCTGATGCACCAGGACGCCGGCCTGGGACGGGCCGACCGCTGGCAAGACCCCCACCACCACACCCGAGAGGAACCCTTTGCCCACCCCGGCCAGGAGCAGGCCCCTCGGCAATCGGACCGGACCATGCCGCTGCGGCGGAGGAGCTGCCTTGGAGCTGAGCAGCAGCGTGCTCGTGCCGAAGAGGCCGGTGAAGATCGGGAAGAGGACAAATGCCGAGGCAAACGGCGCCCGGAAGGAGAGCAACCCCAGGACGCCGGCGAGCATGAAGACCACCAGGGCAGCGCACCGATGCCGTTCACCGGCGATCATCAGGACGGCGACACCCAACAACAGGAATGACAGGTACGCCTGGACTTGTGCGTAGAGGAAGGGGAGGAGCGGGAAGAGCAACCAGAGCGTCGCGAGCGAGAGCAGCACTACGCCGACTCCGCCGGCCACGGCGAGCAGGACTGCCTCATGGCCGCTCCCCTGGAGGAGCAGCCGATGGCCAGGCAAGACCGAGAGCGCGCTCTCCCCTTCTGGGGCGCCGAGGAAGACCGCGGGGAGGAAGCTGACGAAGGTGTTGGCGATGGCCATGGTCACGATGAAGACCACCACCGCAGGCGCGGTGAAGGTCGCAACCAGTGGGGTCATGACGGGCAGGAGGAGGGAGGTGAAGGTGTTGGGATGGATGCCTGGCAGCAGGCCGGCAACCACCCCTGCCCCAACACCCAGGAAAGCCAGTTCGAGGATCTCAATCATGATCGGTCAGACGGTCGGCGATGATCTCCAGGTCGCCGCGGTAGAGGTTGAGCCGGCCTGTCACGCACGTGGGCCCGGTCGGCGGTGCCAGCTGACTCGAGTTGAAGGCAACGACGCGGATGCTGCCTTCCTCGTCGGCGACTGAGAAGAAGGTGTGGTTGTTCTTCGAGATCTTCACCCCTTCGACCGTGCCGCAGACCGTGACGATCTGGCCTACCCGATCGGCAGTCAGTGCGCCGGTCAATTCCACCGGCGACGGGAAAGAGAACGCGATGGCGGCAAGGGCGCCGAGCCCGCTCACAGCGAGCACGAAGGACACGAGCGCGAACCGCTCCATAGGCACACTTCCCGCGAGGCATAATAAACTCGAGACAGAGATAACACCGTTATGTGCAGGAAGCAGGCGAAGCGCTTACTGGTGACATCATGTGCCGTCACATGAATGAACACCCCTTCGTTTCGAGTGGACAGTGTCGCCTGCTGCTGGTGTGAACGTCACTTGCCCTTCACCGCAGCTGCACGCACCCCCTCATTTCCTCTGGAGCCAAGTTCACCGGCGAGCATACCCCTTCATGTCCGGTGGAGTGAAGGTCATCAAGCGCTTAATTTTGGGCGGGGAGGCAGGAACTGGCCACCTCGGTGACGGCGCAGTCCACCCTCACCCTCTCCCAGGGAAACATAACGCTGTTATTTATGCCTGGGGTGGGGAGAAGCTCTTCTGCCCACGCGACACGGAGGCGAGGATGAACATAACACCGTTATCTTTTCCTGTGTGGAAGGCACGGAGACGGCGATAAACATAACAGCGTTATACGTGCCGTACTGGCCGCGACTTCACTGCGCGGCGTTGATGCTGATGGCGTCGGCCTGGCCCTTCGGGGAGGTGAAGCGGAGCTTTCCCCCACAAGTGCAGACGCCGAGAAGCGGCGCCGTGGCGTAGAACTGCCCGCACCGCTCACAGGCGAAGCCCCGCACGTCAGCTGACGGGAGCGTGGCCGGTTCCACCACCGCCGGTCGGGCCCGCAAGATGTCCATCAGGCCCATCTGCCGGCCGTTGCCGAGCAACTCGGACTTGGTGATGTTGAGGGAGGCAAAGATCCGCTCGAGCGGCGGCAGGAGTTGGTTCTCGATATAGTACTGGGAGTCGATCTGGAGGCCGTTCTCGGCCACGAAACCCGGGTCCTCAGCCCGCTTCGACAGGAGCTCGGTCCCCTTGACGATCACGTAGGCTACCCGGTCGCCGATGCCTGGGGCTTCCTGGGGTGAGCGGGCCTGCATCTTCTTCACCAGTTCGATGTGCGGCTGGACGCCGAGGTAGTGCCGGGCCGACTTGGTCATGGTCTTGGTCACCACCAGCTTCTGGACCGGGATGTTCCCATTCACCAGGCTGGTGATGATCCCCTTGAACAGCTGGACTGCCCCCTTCACGTCGTCCTGTTTCAGGATGAGCTGGATCACGTCCTGCAGCGTCTCCCCAACCAAAGGACACCAGTCACGGCGGACCGTCTCGATGCCTTTAGTCTCGATCCCATCCTCCCATCCGGCGGCCCCTTCCTTCAGGGCCGGCACGAACTTCCAGGCTGCGTACCGCTTCTTGCTCAGGGGGAGGAAGCGCATGAAGATTTTCTCGAACTCCAGCTCCATCACGCCCGGTAAGCTCTTCGTCACCGCACCCGCAACTTCGGTCGCCTTGGCCGCCATCACATCCACGTCGCCCGGGATCACCACGAACACCGAGTCCGTATCCCCATAGACAACTTCATACCCGAACTCGCGGGTGATGCGGTCGGCGGTCTTTTTGATGATCTCCCGACCATAGGAGGTGATCGAGTTGGCAACGTCAATGTTGAACACCCGGGCTCGCGTATAGCCGAGATACCCGTAGAACGCGTTGGCCAGGATCTTCAGTCCCCACTGTTTGGCGTACAGGACCCGGCGTTCTGGCCCCGCCGCGACCCTGAGCTTCTTCTTGACCACCTGCCGCTCATTCATGAGCTCCTCGAGGATGCGGGGGATGATGCCCTGGCGCTTCTCCTTGGCAAGGAACCGGGCGCCCCACGGGCTCTGGTGGTCGCCGTCCGGGGAGAGGGTGGTCGGGCAGATGTTGAAGCTTCGGATGATCGACGGGTACATGGACTTGAAGTCCAGAACGACCACGTTCGCGTGCAGCTTCCGGACCGGCTCGATGACGTAGCCGCCCTCGAATCCCTTCTGCTTGATGGCCTCCCGCTCGGCCACCTGCCGGTCGTTGGGCTTGCAAGGGAAGACGTAGCCCTCCTTATTGAACGCCCGGAGCAAGACATGCTCGATCCGCGTGGTCTCCCCGCCCTCCAGGGTATCTTGCAAGAGCGTCCCGGCGATCTTGGAGATCCCGGCGTATTTGTCCAGGAGGTTGAGTTTCGTGACCAGCTCCAGAGCCAGTTCAGCATCCACCCGGGAGTACTCGACCAGCCGGTGGTAGTCCTGGGCCGGCCCTTTCCACAGCCGCTCGATCTCCGAGTGCTTGACGCCGACTTTCTTCTTCCCGAGCAGCCGATCGGCCACCGAGTCCAGGTTGTAGCGCTGGAGGGAGAAATCCTTCTTTACGATCTCGAACGAGTCGACAATCACCCTGCCGGCCATCGTCACCTTGAACCGGCCGGCCACCTTCCGGGCCATCACGCGCTTGGTGGCGCAACGGCCGAAGATCGGCCGTACCTCGTTCTTCTCCATGCGCTCGAGGAGGTAGGGGAAGTCGAAGTTGTTGCAGTTGAAGCCGGTGACGATGTCCGGATCGTACGCCTTGATGAAGGAGATGAACTCCTCGAGCAGGGCTTTTTCAGACTCGCAGTAGCGGACACCAGGACCGGGACGGGTGGCGAGCACGATCGCCTGCTCGCCCTCGTGGGCAGGGCTGCAGGCGAGCGAGATCATGATGACCGGATCTCGTCGGGCGTCGGGCGCGTCGCCTGGCTGGATCGAGACGCATTCGATGTCAAAAGCCAGGGTCTTCAGCGGCGCATCCGCCTCCCGGTTCAGCGGCGCCAGCTTCTTGGCTGCAAGCGTCAGGTCGACTGCCACGGTGTGGGTCCCAACCTCCGCGAAGTCCTCGACCTGCACCCACCCCAACCCCCGGAAGTCACGGTCGTTCAGGAAACGGTACTTGAAGAGGATGTCGGCCTCGAACACCTCGGCCCCTGCGGCCAGGGCAGCATCCCGGAACTCGGGCGTCTGGGCGGGGTTCGCGATCGTCACCCGAGTGAACTCCGCCTCCCGGTTGGTGGCGATGTCCTTGCGCCTGACCTGCTCCACCTTGAGCGCCCGCTCGGGTGCCGGGGCCGGACTGCGCAGGTAGAAATAGGGCAGGAAGTGCTCGACAAAAGCGCAGACACTCTTCCCTGCAGCCGTTTTCCCGAACATCCGCACGATGGGACGGTCGTTCACCACGACATAGTCCACGTCAAGAATCTGGAACTCCATCACCGTAGTGTTAGGAAGCGAGGCATAAAAACACCTGTCGCTCCCCACCAGGAAGAAAGCTGCAACAATATTAATCCCGCCGGACAAATAAGGTCATGAAAGCCCTGATGGGGATCGAGTACACCGCCCTGATCGGACTCCTCTTCCTCTTCCTTACGCTCTCCGGGTCATCGCTCGCCCCGCGTGACTGCGGCATCTGCGGCCAGTCAACCTCCATCTGTCCGGACGGCGTCGAAGTGAGCTGCGCCAACAGCTGCGCCGCCGGCGCATGTTTGACCTGCAGTCCAGACTGCAGCGGCCACCAGGGTTCAGAAGCCGCTGGAGCAGCGCAGGGCACCTCGGGCTCGGCCGGCGGCGGCAGCCTAAATGTTCCCATCTTTTCCTCGGGCGATGAGGAGTCCGGTTCCCAAGGGGCGGCCGTGGGAAGCGGCGGCGACGATGGCCGGTCGCTGAACCTCGAAGCCTCGTACGAGCAGGAGGATGACGTCCCCCTGGTCCCGCAGGGAGGAGGCGGCAGCACCCTCCAGGCGTTCGGCGTCCAGTACAAGGACAAGCTGGTCATCATCTTCGAGACCCTGCTCCGCGGGACCCTGACCATCAATGAAGTCCTCAGCGTCCAGGAGGTGCGCGTCCCATTGCTGATGCCCCGCGGCGGGAGCGCCCGCGTCTCCTTCCAACCGTCACGGGACGTGACCGACGTCGAACTCACCGGCATCACCTACTACGAACACGAAGCTGCAGCGGCCCGCTTAGCGCTGCGGGCCCTGGGCAGGGAAGAATACCAGACCATTGAGCTCAAGACAAACATCCAGGACTCCCTCAAGGAGATCGCCCTCGAATTCACCGTTCCCCGCTCGTGGATCGACGAGTTTGCCGGCGGCGACCACCACAACATCCAACTCTCGCGCCTCAACGATGACGGCACCCTGACCGACATCCTGATCGTCCCGCTCTACTTCTACCCAGACAAGCCGCCTAACGACAAGGTGGTCAAGTTCCGCGGCCGGCTCCCGTCGACGTCGCTGTTCGTGATCAACGCCCAGGACATCGTGAAAGGTCCGACCCTCTGCAACGGCAACGGCTTCTGCGGCGACATCGTCGGCGAGACCGTGGCCACGTGTCCGTCCGATTGCTCTGCTGCTGCTCCGTCGTCGGCCTGCAC
>JACQII010000012.1 GCA_016198585.1 Candidatus Aenigmatarchaeota archaeon
GTCCTGCTCTACACGATGCTGAGCACGTTGCCGGTGACGCCGCCGAAGATCCATGGCATGAAACTGCTGCTTTCGGCCTCGACGCTGCTGGGCGTCGTGTTCGCCTCCCTCGTGGCCGTGCCTGAGGTCGTCCAGACGGGCCTGCTCGGCGTGGTGATCGGGACGCTGCTCTTCACGGTGATCGGCCACTCCCTGCCCGTGGGCAGGCACGGGAAGCCGCTCTACTTCATCCTCGGGACAGTCGCGTACTCGCTCTTCATCCTGGCGGCCTGGGCCCTGGTCCCGGCCTGAAGCGGGAGCTAGGTTCATGCGGTGAGTCGCGAAAAGCCCAAGGGAACAGCAGCGACTTAGCCGGCCTTCTTCTTCAGGACCGCGTCGCAGTCCGGGCACATGCCCGGGTCCTTGAACGTGGCCCGGCAGGCCAGGCAGGCGTAGAGCAGCTTCTCCTGCTTCTCGGCCTGGGCAGCGGCTTCCTGGTCTTCCTTCTCGAGGGGTTTGCCAGCCATGTCAGATCCTCAGGACCGTGCGCAGCCGCGGCTCGTCAAAGCCGACGATGAACTCGCCATTGGCCTCGATGACGGGCACGCCCATCTGCTGGGTCTTCTCGATCATGTATTCGGCCGCCTTCTGGTCGACGGAGACGTCGACCTCCTTGTAGGCGATCTTGTGCTCCTTGAAGAACTCCTTCGCCCGCTTGCACCAGATACACGTGGGGGTGGTGAAGATGGTGACGCTCATACCCCCATCAGGGGCACGGAGGCTTAAATAGCTTCGCCAAGTCCAGAAGACGGTCACGACGCGGCGACCAGGCGACCTGCAACGCCGGTCTCGGTCGCGGCCTGCGCGACGGCCGCGGCGATCCGGAGGACGATGCTCTTGTCGAAGATCTCGGGCAGGATCTTCTCCGCCGTCGGGTGCGGGACGCACTTGGCCAGGGCGTAGGCGGCGGCGAGCTTCATCTCGCTGTTGATCACGGTGGCCCGCGCATCCAGGGCCCCGCGGAAGATGCCGGGGAAGACGAGAGCGTTGTTGACCTGGTTCGGGAAGTCGGACCTGCCCGTCCCCACGACGGCTGCTCCTGCGTTGCGGGCGAGGTCGGGCATGATCTCGGGTGTGGGGTTGGCCATGGCGAAGACGATCGGCTGCTTCGCCATCCGGCGGATGCTGGCGGCCGGGAGGACCTTGCCGGTGGAGACGCCGATGAAGACGTCCGCGCCGCAGAGGGCGTCCTCGAGGCCGCCCTGCACGCCAGCGGGGTTGGTGAAGCCGACCAGTTCGCGCTTGTAGGGGTTGAGGTCCGGCCGCTTCCGGTGGATGATCCCCTTCGAGTCGAGCACGATGATCTCCTTGACCGAGGTGCAGATCCGGCGGTCGTAGCCGACGCAGGAGAGCAGCTTCGCGACGGCCGTGCCGGCTGCGCCGGAGCCGTTGACCACGATGCGCAGGTCTTCCAGGCGCTTGCCGACGACCTTGGCCGCGTTGATCAGGCCGGCGAGGATCACGATCGCGGTCCCGTGCTGGTCGTCGTGCATGACCGGGATGCCGATGCCCTGCAGGGCGGCCTCGATGTCGAAGCATTCCGGCGCTTTGATGTCCTCGAGGTTGATGCCGCCGAAGCCGGGCGCGATGTTCTTGACCGCGTCGATGATCTCCCGCGGGTTCTGGTCCTTGAAGCAGAGGGGAATGGCGTCGATGCCGGCGAAGGCCTTGAAGATCAGGGCTTTGCCTTCCATCACGGGCAATGCAGCTTCCGCGCCGATGTTGCCCAGGCCGAGGACCGCGGAGCCGTCGGTGACGATCGCGACCGCGTTGCCTTTCATCGTGTAGTCGTAGGCCTTCTCCGGGGCCTCGGCGATGGCCGTCGAGACCGCAGCGACGCCCGGGGTGTAGACGAGGCTGAGGGTCTTCCGGTCCGTAACCTGGATCTTGGAGTGGATCTCGATCTTGCCCCGCAGCCGGCGGTGGAGATCGAGCGCGTCGTCGTCTGCCATATCCACACTATTGGGCGCGCAACAGATTAATATCCCGTCCCGCGTGGCGTTCTGCGGGAGCGCGACAGAAGGCACGACGCACCCCTAGGCGAGGCGCGCGCACAGGCGCCGCGTCTCAGAATTCTTCATCGCCGCTAGTGAAATCTGCCTCGGAGAACCCGGCTTCGCTGTCCTGGCGCCCGACGCTGTCCTCGCAGGTGTCGCATACCTTGCGGTCGCGCCGGATCGGCTGGCTGCACACATCGCAGGTATTCATGCTTCATGTTTCGGAGGCGAACGTTTATATACTTTGCGCCGGGCGGGCCGGCAGTCACCGTTTCCTGAACTGCCCGTCCAGCACCTGGACTGACCGGGCCTGCCCCGCTCTCGTGACCGGACAAACCTTTAAAAAGCCGTCAGCCAAGGAGGCTGTACACAGTGCACACGACGGCAGCGTACAGCGGGGCTTATACACTGTGTCTCCCGGCCCGCGCTGGATGAGGCTGCCTCATCAGAAACGGAGGACCTATGGCAGACGTTGAGTTCAAGACACTGCAGGCAGAGGAGATCAAGTTCGGGAAGAACAATTTCCTCGAGGTCGCACGGAAGAAAGCCGTTGCGCAGGAAGGCGAGAACGAGTTCATCGCCATTTCCCGGGGGTTTTTCACCCAGGACGGGACCAAGCGGTTCCGCCGCAGCATTGCCCTGCCTGACCAGGACGAGATCGTGGACTTCGTCGTGAAGTCCCTGCAGCAGATGCACGGCAAGGCCACTGCAGGGAAGAAGAAGGAAGCCCACCACGAAGCACCCGCCGAAGATGTCCCAGAAGAACCCGCGGAGTGAAGCAACTCGCAACATGAGGAGGCCTTCCTCCTTCTTTTTTTCTTTTTTCGCTCCCCCAGCCGAAGGGCCGTCTTGGCCTCGGCTGTTCGAGAGATCAGCGTGCTCCTCCTCAAGCTTTTATTCCAGTTCGTGCATAGAATATATGGATATAGCCTCTTTGTTGGAAGATTTCACAGAGAGCCAAAGCCTCATTGGCAGAGGTGAACAGCTTCTCAGTCGCTTGTGCGAACGGGGCGCCAGAGTCAAGGAACAGATTACCGCCCAGGTCGATCACGATTTTGGAGTATTTGTTGGCCCGTTCAACGCGGGCCTCCCTGAAGATAAGAGAATAACCAGATGGCACACACATTATGACGCTGGAATCAGGAGAGCTTTCATCACTATCACGGGAGTTGGTGGCAACCCCTATTATAGCGAGGAGTTTACACACAGACTTCCGCTGCCCGATTATTTGGAAGGCGTCAAGCGATTTGACGAGAACTATCCTGTAGAAGCACGGTTTGATATCCTCAACTATTCCTTTCTGGATATGACGCTGGATGAAATGAAATAGTTCTCTTCTTTCTATTCTCCGCTCAGGGCAGATCTCGCTCATATTTAACAGTCGCAGGCGAATGATTACCCATGGACATCCGCACGCTCGCGCTCCAGAACGCGGTCCAGCACGGCGGCCAGGCCTCGGTCTCGGCCGTGCTGGGGAGGGTGCTCGCCGCGCATCCTGAACTGCGGGCCGACCTCGCCGCTGCCCGCGCGCAGGTCGAGGCCGTGGTCGCGGAGGTGAATACCCTGCCTGCTGAAACGCAGCGGGAGCAGGCCGGCACGCTGCCCGAGCGCCAGACCAGGGAAGGGCTGCCGCCGCTGCCCGAGGCCATCGAGGGCAAAGTCGTCACCCGGTTCGCGCCCGCTCCCACTGGCGCGATCCACCTCCTGCACGCGCTGCGCGCCATCTTCATCAGCTCCCTCTACGCCGAGCAGTACCACGGCAGTTTCTTGCTCCGGTTCGAGGACACCGACCCGCGGAAAGTGGTCAAGGAGTTCTACGGCATGATCCGCGAAGACATCCAGTCGCTGGGCGTCAAGGTCGCGAAGGAAGACCTGGAGTCAGCCCACATGGACCTCTACTACCAGGCCACTGAGCAACTGCTCCAGGGAGGCCAGGCCTATGTCTGCTCCTGCACGGCCCAGGCGTTCCAGGCCAAGAAGAAGGCTAAGGAGGACTGCCCCTGCCGCTACCAGGCCACCGACCGCAACGTCCTCGGCTGGAAGGGCATGCTCTCCGGCCGCTACCGGGAGGGGGAGATGGTCGTCCGATTCAGGACCAGCATGCAGGATCCCAACCCCGCGATGCGGGACCCTGCGATCCTGCGGATCGTCGACGCCCCGCACCCGCTCACCGGCGACCGCTACCGGGTCTGGCCCCTCTACAACCTCGCCAACGTCGTGATGGACAGCCGCTCGGGGGTGACGCACGTGTTCCGGGGGAAAGAACATGAGCACAACACCGCTATCCAGGAGAAGCTCTACCGCGCCCTGGGCCTGCAGCCGCCCGTGACCGTGAACTTCGGGATGCTCTACCTGCCGGGGGAGAAGATGCACAAGCGGGACATCCGGACGGGGATGGCCGAAGGCCGCTACCAGGGCTGGGACGACATCAACCTGCCGACGATCCGGGCGTTCCTCCGCCGCGGCTTCCAGGCCGAGGCCATCCGGCAGTTCTCTCTCTCCTGCGGCCTGTCCAAGACCGACATCCGGATCGACCTCGCCAACCTGGAGGCCCTCAACCGGCGGCTGATCGATCCTCGGGCAGGCCGGTACATGGTCGTCCCCGACCCGGTCGCCATCGACGTCTCCCTGATCCTGCAGCTGACCGGCCTGGGCAAGGCCGTCCAGGGGAAGGCCCACCCCGACCGGGAGGAGCTGCGCGAGATTCCGGTCTCGGGGACGCTGCTGGTCTCGCGGGAGGACTTCACGCGCTTCCGGGGGAAACCGGTCCGGCTCATGGACCTCTTCAACGTCGTCCTCGACGAGCAGCCCGTCCTGGACAAACGCCAGGAGTTCGACCTGAAGACCCCGAAGATCCAATGGGTGGCGGAGAAGCCTCACGTGCCGATCACGATCCTGATGCCCGGCCAGACCGTCCAGGCCGTCGGCGAGCGCGCCCTCGGCTCGGTGAGACCAGGGGAGATCGTCCAGATGATCCGCGTCGGGTTCGGCCGCGTCGACCGGCCAGGCGTGATTGCGTTCGCGCACAAGTGAGCTTCCCGGTTCAGCGCCTCCCGGGCAGCGCCAGCGACTTCTTGTAGGCCACGAGGGCCTGGTGGACGAACCATTTCTGTTTCGTCACGGCGATGGCCTCGTCGAGCGGGAACCACCTGACTTCGGCAATCTCAGTCGGATCAGCCCGCGGCCGGCCGCGGCCGGTGCAGAGGTAGATGAGCGCCAGAACGTAGTGGTCGCTGTAGACGGTCGAATCGCTCAGCACGAGCCGGCCGACCCGGATGGCGAGGTTGGTCTCCTCCTTGGCCTCGCGCTTCAGCGATTCTTCGGGCGACTCGCCGAAGTTGATGAACCCTCCCGGCAGCGCCCAGCGGCCCTCGCTGAAGCCGCGGTTCGGCTTCACCAGCAGGACGTTGCCGCCGCGCACGATGATGGCGTTCGAGACGTGCCGGACCAGGGACCGGTTCACCGCTTCCTGGACGACCGGGCTCACATTCAGCATCGAGACGAGGTCGTCCTTGTGGGGCCATTCCGACGGGTGGCGGCGGATCACTGGGGTCGCGTAGAGGATCTCGGTCCCGCGGATGGGCATCTTCCGGACGTTGGTGACCCTGAAGGGCAGGTCGCGCTTCTCAGGCAACGTCAGCAGGCCGCGCTTCCTCACCAGGAAGACCTGGCCGTCCTTCTCCACGTAGTAGCGCGCGGGCATGAGAAGTATTGCGTGTTGAGTCATATTAAGGTGGCGCCGCTCTCTGTGGTCACACGCCGATGTTGGCGAGGGCCTCGCCGATGAGGTCGCTGAACATGACCGTGGAGAACAGGGCGACCAGGAAGTAGACGATCAGGGCGACGAAGAGCATCTTGCCGGTCATGTTGCGTTGGATGATCTGGTTGTTGCCGTGGTTGATCTTGGTCAGGAACATGCCCAGGATCATGATCACCTCGATGACGTAGATCCCGATGATGAGCTGGAAGACCTCGGGCGAGGTCGACGCCTCAGCGCTCCCGAAGAGGGAGGAGAGGTCGCCGAGGCCGAGCTCGCTGCCGACGCCGATGCCCTCGACGTACGTTCCGAGCTTCCCGAGGACCTGGATGATGATCTGGGCGATCGAGACGATGAGGCCGGTCACGATCGGGGTCAGGAAGTAGGCCTGGAACTTCATGGAGTTCACGGTCTCCTCGAGCAGGTCGCGGATGTACTCCTGGGTCTCGCGGATGTTCTTGAGGTACTTGGCGATGCGGAGCATGGACTCCGAGGCGTAGATCACGCCCTTCTTGGCCGTGTCGACCACGGTGAACATTACGTTCCGGATCAGGGTCGAGGGGTAGAAGATGAGGGCCCCATACTGCTTGTCGAACAGGGCCTGCTCGAAGGTCATGCCCAGGTTGCGGATGTTGTTGAGGATGATCTCGAAGAAGCCCCGGATCTTGAGGTCCTTCACGTCTGCCATGGCCTTCTCGATGGCCAGTTCAGTGGGCGTCCCTCCTGAGATACGGTTGCCGAGCTGGAAGAGGGCCAGCTCGAACTCGCTCTCGATCGAGGAGATGTCCTCCTGGAGGCCGAGGCGCTGGAAGCTGGTCAGGAAGGAGTAGACGGCGATGCCCAGGCCTGCTCCGAGGACGAGGAGCATCGACATCACCAGCGACTCCAGCGTGACCTCGCGCTGGGCGACGCCCTTGAAGAGGACGGAGGGATCAGCAGCATAGAAGAGGATCGCCGGGCCCGCGATCACGAGGACGACGAGGAGCGCGACCGGGAGGGCGGGGACATTCTTTCCCTTGAGGCGGAAGCAGCCCTCCTTCGGCGCAGCGGGGTGGTGGCGGATGTCGATAGGCGAGAAGGTCATCGGCCGCTTGGCGAGGGTGAAGTTGATGAAGCCGATGATGACGAGCGGCAGGACGATGTCGTACCCGAGGACGAAGTGCCAGGGCTGGACCGAGTCCGACAGGAACACGGCGGCCATCGGGGCCATGATCGACCCCATGATCGGGAGGACGATTCCCATCATGTGGATCACCATGATCGGAAGCTGCAGGTCCTGGCTGTAGTGCTTCATCCTCGTCTTCGTTCCATCGAGGATCACGTCAAGGGCCTCGTCCAGGATGACGCGGGTCTTGCCCGCCGCCTGGGTCTGCGAGTCCCTGATCAGCCGCAAGGCCTCGGCGAACTCCTCGTTCTCGGACTTCCATTTCTCGATATAGCTGTCCAACGCATAGGCGGCCGAGTAGTAGGTCCCGACCTCGATGTCCCACAGCAGCTTGCGCAAGTCCCAGGCCAGCGGGCCGGAGATGTTCGAGGCCGCGAAGCGCAAGGCCCGCTCGAGATTGGAGGAGATCCGCATCGAGACGACCATGTACAGGACGGCGAGCACGACCTGGGACGAGGCCTGGATGCGCATGGCCTTCACCAGGCTGGTCGGGTACTTGAAGAGGAAGTAGCCGATCGGCAGGCCGAGGACCGTGACCAAGAGGCCGCCGAGCCAGGGGATGATGCCCGAGACCAGGAGCGCGACCCCCAGGATGGCGAAGAAAATGATGCTGACCACTAGCGTGCCCATCACCTGGTCGGGCGTGATGCGCAGGTTGGCGAAGGCGATCTCGTTCTTCAGCCGGTCGGCCGAGCGCTTGTCCGGGCTCATCCTCACCAGGCCACCCGCGAGCTGGACGGTCCGCTCGTACCAGGAGAGCGGCCGCTTCTCGAACTTCCGGAAGAGGCGGTACTCGCGGGTCTCCAGGTTCGGCGTCTCGTAGTACCGGCGGTAGGACCCCATGTGTAGTATTGGGGCCGGCCCCCTTATTAGGGCTGCAGAGACGAACGAGGGCCTGCTGCTCTCCGGCGACGCTCCCTTTAAAAAACTTTCTTCGAAAGATGACACAAGCACTATGCCGACCAACCTGGTTCCCATCCGGAACGCGCTCTTCAGCGTATATGATAAGGACGGTCTTGAACCGCTCACCAGAGGCCTCTATGAGGTGAATCCGGATCTCACCATCCTCTCCACGGGCGGGACCCTCGGGAAACTCAGGAGCCTGTTTCCGGGCAATGAGCGGATTCTCGATCTGGAAGTGTATACCGGCGCCCCGCAGAGTCCTGACCATCTCGTTGTCACGCTCCATCCCAAGGTGCATGCAGGACTGCTCATGGATTGGGAAAATCCTAAACACATCGCATACAGTGTACGAAACGGTGTCTACCCGATCGATCTCGTGGTCAATAACCTGTATCCCTTCGAGGAGGTCGTGGCTTCTGGCGCAAACCCCCGGGAAGCGAGGGACAAGATCGACATCGGTGGAGTCACCCTCATCCGTGCCGCGGCAAAGAATGCCAAACGCGTGGCCATCCTGACCGACCCGTCACAATACGACCCGCTCCTTGGTGAATTGCGTGCGCAGGACGGGGCAACGACCTTTGCGCTTCGGAGGCAGCTGCGCAACGCGGCCTTCAAGCGGACAAGCGAGTATGACGCTGCTATTGACCGGTTCTATGATCAGCTGGGACTTGAGGAAGAGGCCGCTGCGCTCGGCATCGACGTATGAACCAGCCCTTTAATCTTCGCCGCGGAGAGCCGCTCGGACGGTACGGGGAGAACTGGGACGACCGAGCCTGGCTGTTTCGCAGCCCACCGGCGTCGGGACCGGACGTCGCGGGCGCTGAGGTGGTCTTTGGACCCGCGCTGGGATTCAACAACTACATCGACGTGAACGCGGGCGTTGATTTTGTCCGCGAGTTGCACCGGGGCGGCTACCAGAACCCGGTGGTCGTGATCAAGCACGGCAAGGCCTGCGGAGCGGCGACTGGAGAACATGCCGTCGAGCGCGCCTATCAGGGCGATCCGATGAACGCCTTCGGCGGGATCTGGGGGTTTGCCCGACGGTTCGAGCTCGCGGATGCGCAGGATCTCTGCGACCGGCCGAACGGCATAGAGGACAAGATAGGCTGGCGGCGTGACGTGATTTTCGCGCCTGATTTTTCTGGAGAGGCCATCGACCACATCCGGGGCCATGAAGGGAAGAAGGTGAACACCCGGCTCGTCACCATTCCCGGACTCCTCGACCAGGAGTCGGCCTATGAGATGCGCCCCATCCGGGGAGGCCACCTCGTCCAGCGGCGGGATCCGTCCCTCTATTTCACCGAGGACGGCAAGATCGATGGCCTCTTCGTTCCGGCATACGACCGCCCCACCGGAAAAATGGTCGATACGCCCCAGGGGAAAAAGCCTGAGACCCGGCGAGTCGGGGTCGTCACGAAGGCTTCCCCTCCAAGAAGTCTCACACGAGTGGCTGACTTCGCGGTCCGATTATGCTTCCAGGAGCCGTCGAATGCGACGGTCATCGCGCGGGAGTACGCGACCGATGGATTCCAGCTGGTGGGCTACGGGATTGCCGAGCCGGGGAGGAGCGATTCGTGCTGGGAGGCCACCGAGCGGTCCCGGCGCTTCTACGAACGGGAGAATAGAATTGTGCAAGGCACTGCAAGTGCCGCAGACCAAGCCATCCTGGCGAATGAAGTTGGGGAGATGCAGAGGAACCGGCTCCAGATCTACAGGGACTTGTGCGTCTGGGGAGCTGCGGCAACCGATTCTTTCTTTCCCTTCCCGGACGGGCTCCGGGAGTTGGCGAAGAGTCGCGTCACCCTGGTCCTTCACCCGGGAGGGTCGATTCGTGACCAAGAAGTCATCGCGGCAGCGGATGATCTCAAGATGGAAATGATCTATACCGGCAAGCGCTACTTCAAGCACGGCGACAAGGCTCCGGTTGAGGTCACTGAGTAAGCTGTCGACCTGTGTCGCAGGTCTGAAAGTCGCATCATCGACGGACGTTTTTATGGGAGCGCGAGAATAGTAATCGTATGCTCGAGTGGGTCGCCATTGCTGTCGGGCTGGTGGGCTTCGGATGGGCCGGCTGGCTTGACCTGAAGACGACCGAGTTCCCGGACTGGATCCCCTACGCGCTGATCGCCGCCGGCCTCGGCATCGCCGGCGCAGCCGCGGGGATCGCAGGATCGATCCAGCCGCTGCTGCAGTCTGCGCTGGTCGGGCTCGCGTTCCTGGCTCTGGGCCACGTGCTCTACCAGACCAAGCAGTGGGGCGACGGCGACGCCTGGCTGCTCGGTGCGCTCGGCTTCCTCTTCCCGAGCGGCATCGGCCCTGCGGTCTCTGCCCTTCCGCCTGCGCTGCTCCTGCTGATGATGTTCTTCGTGACCGGCTTCGCCTACATGGCCGTCTACAGCGTTGCCGTCGGGTTCCATGCAGGCGTGATGACCCGGTTCCTGCGGTCGTTCCGGAAGGGCTTCGTGCGGGTCGCCGGGATCACCGTCCTCTTCGCCCTCCTCGCGGGCGGCCTGCTCACCTGGTACAGCCTGCCAGCGAAAGCCTTGCCGATCTTCGCGGCCCTCCCGGCGGCGGTCTTCCTGCTGCTGGTCTTCGTCAACTACGGCCGCTACATCGAACGCCAGGTCTTCAGGAGGAAGATCCCGGTCCGCGAGCTCCGCGAGGGCGACGTGCCCATCGGCGAGAAGTGGAAGACCCTCTCGAAGCGGGAGATCGCCGCGCTGAAGCGGAAGGGAGGCAGCGTCTGGATCAAGGAAGGCGTGCGCTTATCGATGGCCTTCGCGTTCACCATTCTCGTGCAGTTGCTGGCCGGCGACCTGCTGTCGTTCCTCTTCTAGTCCCCTTCCCCAAAGAGCGGGCAGAAAACGGAAGCACTGCCGTTCGGACGCTCCCCTGTGACGGCCTCGAGCGACCGACCTGCCAGAGGGCAGGACTGAAAAATGAAGAAAAAAAGGGAAAAAACGAAATCAGATCTTGCGAACGCGCTCGACCCGGACCTTGGCCACTACGGGCTTCCAGACCGACGAGGGTAGCCACTCCGGTCGGTTCTCCGTAGAGACCGTGACCTTCTGGCGCTTGCCCTTGAAGATGTGGACGCTATAGGTGCCGTCGCGGTTGCGTCGTCCGCGCTCGCGCAGCCGGATGTCTCCCACCCCTCGGGTTGCCGCCTTCAGTGCCGCTTGTCGCGGGCTGCGGCCGGTGTAGATGGAGACTTCGCGGCCCTGTCGCATGATGTAGTACTTGCGCGCTGCAGACCGTCGCTGTCTTCGTGCCATACTTGTTTCCTCCATTTTCGTGCGGGTGTGAAAAGGTGTCTGAACAAAATTGATGCACGGATTTATAAGTGTTTTGACGCGTCCGTGTTTTGGCAGGCGAGCCCCTGGCCGCTGCTGATTTTGAAAGCGGTTGCGCTTGCTACCGGTATAACGACGTTATGAGCGTCGGTGGATGGCGAACCGCGCATAACACCGTTATCCGCTGCCGGTTTCGGCCTGCTCAGGTCCGCGTCACGGGCCCGGGGAACGGATGTGTCTTAAGAATATCCCGCGCCAAGAATATCCATGGTGTACTACGACAGCAACATCAAACGCCTGATGTGGTACATTTTCGCGGGGATGCGCGGCGGCCCCACCCGGATCAGGATCCTGACCCTGCTCTCGCAGCGGCCGTGCAACATGAACCAGATCAAGAAAGACCTCACCCTGGACTACAAGACCGTCCAGCACCACATCAAGCTCCTTGAGGAGAACCGGCTCGTGACCTCGGAGGAGAAGCGCTACGGGACCGTCTACTTCACCTCGCAGATCTTCGAGCAGAACCGGAAGGTATTTGAAGAGATACAGGAGAAGATAAAGGAGTAGGTCCCATGTTCACCATCGACGACATCATCTTGTTGATCATTGGCGTGGACATTCTGCTGGCGCTGATCCTCTTCGCTACGCACCTCCGCAACTACCGCGCCATCCCCTCGCGGATCACCCTGGGGTTCCTGGTCTTCGCCGGCGCGTTCCTGCTTGAAGGGATCTTCAACCTCTACTTCTACAACTCGATCCTCCAGCAGGCCATCACCGGCCTCACGACCTTCCACCTCGCGGTCAACCTGATCGAAATGGTTGCACTGTTGGTGCTGGCCTGGATCACCTGGAAGTAGCCTTTTCCAAAAAGGCTACCGCCAAAAGGGAGGCTATCTCACCCGCTGCGCTCGTTCGATGACGCCTTCCGCTCATTCCAAAGCATCGCTCAGCAGTCTTCTTTGTGCACTTTCTTTCCAAGAAGGTGCCAAGGAGGGTAGCTTGGTCATCCGGCGCCATGAAGGCGGGATTCATCCCAGGCAATCTTCAGCTGGAGGGTCATCGAGCTGAATATCTAGCAGACCGTTCTCCGGAGCTATTAAATAGTTTTTCCCAACTGTCGCCCAAGTCTCTCCCGTTACCTGCGCGACGCAATGCGTTTTTCGAGGTCGGCGATAAAGGCGGCTTTCTTGACGCCGAAGGCGACCTTCTTCTTGCCGCGCTCGCGGACCGCGAGCGTGCCGGCTTCCGCCTCCTTGTCGCCGATCACGACGATGTAGGGGACCTTCATGACCTCCGCGTCCCGGACCTTGTACTCGACGGTGTGGTCGTGGACGTCGGCCTCGGCCCGGATGCCGCGCTCGCGGAGCTCCTGAACCAGGGCCTCGGCAGCGGCGGCATTCCGCTCGGTGAACGAAAGCACGCGGACCTGGACCGGCGCCAGCCAGACCGGCAGCGCGCCCGCGGTCTGCTCGAGCAGGAAGCCGATGAATCGTTCATAGCTGCCGAGGATCGCGCGGTGGATGATGATGACCGGCCGCTTCTGGTCGTCCCGGTCGGTGTACGTCAGCCCGAGTCGAGCGGGGACGACGATGTCCACCTGGGACGTGGCGATGGTCTCCTCCTTGCCCTGGGCGTTCTTGATCTGGACGTCGATCTTCGGGCCGTAGAACGCTGCTTCTCCGATCTCCTCCACGAACTTCGCGCCGTGCTCGCGCATGGCGGCGCGGATCTCCGCGGAGGCGTGCTCCCAGGCCTGGGGGTCGCCGGTAAACTTGTCGGGATTCTTCTGGAAGTCCGGGAGCGAGAGCCGGAACCAGTAGTCCTTGATGTGCATGACCTTGTAGACCTCGTCGAACAGCTGCAGGACCCGGGTGAACTCGACCTTGAGCTGGTCGGCAGTCACATAGATGTGCGAATCGTTCTGGGTGAACGCGCGCACGCGCAGGAGGCCGTACGTGACGCCGGACAGCTCGTAGCGGTAGGTCATCCCCGGTTCAGCCAGCCGGAGCGGGAGGTCGCGGTAGCTGGTGACCAGCTTCCGGAAGATCATGTGGTGGTGCGGGCAGTTCATGGGCTTGAGGTAGAACTCCTGGCCGTCGATGTCGATGGGGGCGTACATGGTGTCGCGGTAATAGGGGAGGTGGCCAGTCGCATGGAAGATGTCGCCCTTCGCGATGTGGGGAGTAGAGACGTAGCGGTAGCCCCAGCGCTCCTCGGTCTTCCGCATGAACTCGACCAGCTCATGCCGGATGGTCTCCCCGTTCGGGAGCCACAGGGGGAGGCCGGCGCCGATCTCGTCCGCGAGGTGGAAGATCTTGAGATCTTCCCCCAGGATGCGGTGGTCGTTCGGCGGGAGCTCACGCCGGTCGAGGATGATCTTGCCGGCGGGCCTCGGTTTCAAGGGCTGCCGACCTTCGGCCGTGATGGTCCGGCTCAGCTCGGCCAGGGGATGGCCTTTCGCCTGGAGGGTGAAGGACTTGTACCAGCCGAACGGCGCGCGGGTGACGGGCAGCTTGCCGTGGAGCGCGCGCTCGAGGTCTTTCAGGCCCTGGAGCGCCGCGCCCGGGGACGAGAGCTGGGAGGAGAGGTGGGCGTACGGGTAGAGCACCAGGCTCTTGGCCTTCACCTGGCCAGCCACATTCAGGATCTCGGCCGCGGCCTGCTCCACCACCTTCGGCAGGTCTTTCTCATCCCCTTTCTCGACCGCGCAGAACGCCACGAGGGCCTCATCGGCCGTGCCGCTCCCCGCTTCCTCGGCCGCGGGGATGGCTTTTTTCACGGCCGCCCACTCGATGTGGTCGGCATGGATCAGCAGCAGCTTCATGCATTGATTTGTCCGTCTATCCTTTAAATGGCTTGCCAACAGGTGCTTACAGTGCTTGGACCGAGGGAGAGAAAGGATTTATACCCGCAGAGAAAGTTTAGGGCACAGCCCCGTCGTCTAGAAAGCTTTTTCCCAACACGGTTTCGTGGGAAACGGTTTGGACAACGGTCAAGGATAGCAGGCTCTGGACCTGTTGACGGCAGTTCGAATCTGCCCGGGGCTATCGCAAGCCCGGCATAGCCCGCGGGACGGCCTCTTGAGGACGGACGTCCAGGGAATGGCCATGGAACGCGGCGCGATCCACGACTTCGCGGGGAAGATGACGCGGCATCACGCTGATGGCGGGAGCACACCCCGCAGGCGCCTCTTCTTCAGCTCCTCGATCGTGCGGCGTATGTCCCCGCTGTACGCCTGCGCAGACGGCGCATCAATCGGCTTCCCATAATAGTTGATGCCATTCCGTATCCTTCTGAACCGGTCGAACTTCTCAGCGATGGTGGTTTCGCCCAGTTCCCTGAGATAGAAGGTGAACGCCTCGTGGGAATATACCTTGTACCCGTCTTTTACTGCCATCGCCTCTACAATCTCCCGCAGGGCTTCGTAGAAGTTTGTCATGATGGTCGGCGCTGACTGCGGCGTGCAGGGTATCCCAGCCAAGGTTTCGAGGAGACTGTCCGACATCTTTATCAGTGAGCGTGCCAGCTGGATGTCCGGTCTGGCTCTCCTTGCCTTTCCCGAATCTATGAAGTCCTGGAACCTCATCGGAACACCTCGACGAACCCCAGGAGGACGATGCCATTGAGGATGTTATTCAAGAGTTCCTTGTTCTTGACCTTCAGAATCTCAAGCTCCTGCCGCGTGTGCATGAAGACCTGGATGGAAGCGCCTAGCTTCCTCTCAAAGGCGTCCAAATCCAAGCGCTTTCCCGACTCCGAAAGAATGAACAGGTCGATGTCACTTCTTGCCGCGTTTTCCCCCTTGGCATAGGAGCCGAACAGAATGACGGCTTCCGGATAGTTCAGCGCATCCTCGAGATGCTGGAGAAGGCCCGAGGCTCGGATTCTCCGGATATTGCGGTAGATCTTGAAGTCCCTGTACGCGTGGCTTTCCGTATCCGCAGCGTAGAGGATGAGGTTCCGCTCCTTCTTCCGGACAAGGAAACCCTGTTTGCGGAGGGACGTGAGGTAGCGGGAACAGGTGGTCGGGTTCAATCGAGTCAGGCGCGCCATTTCCCGCACATTGAATGTCCGGTTCGGCTCCGCGAGAAAGGGATCGAGCAGTGTCATGGCGTCTATTTTTTTAGACATATGTCTATTTACGTAGACATGTGTTTAAATACCTTACGGACGCGTAGGCCGTGTGGTGATTCTCCCGCACGTCCCGGACGTCATCGCTCTGGATCCGCTTCCCGGTCAATCTGTCGCTCCGCGTAGGCGAAGGCGTCATCCGGCTCGTGGAAATCGAGAGCGTCGAGGTAGGCGAGCGCGCCGATCTGGTAGAGCCTCCGAAACTCTTCCGCGTTCCCTCCCGGGACGTCCTCGCAGGGCCCGTCGAGGAGGGAGAGATCAGCGGTTCCGTAGATGTGGTCGAGTACCATACCCTCGATAGTCTCATGCTCGGCGGCGGTAAGAAGGCGGTAGTGCTGTCTCTCGAGGTCGGTGTCGCATGCGACCACCAGGTCCCGGAAGGTCAGCACAATATGTTAATTGGGTGGATCGGCTAATTAAGCCATTCAACCATCTGGATTTTTTTTCCGCTTTCCAGGATGTTTGCCGCTCTTTTTTTCAAAATCTAGCGCGAGGGAGTTGATGCAGTAGCGCTTGCCCGTGGGCTGCGGGCCGTCGGAGAACACGTGACCGAGGTGGCCGCCGCAGCGGCTGCAGCGGACCTCCGTCCTCGGAAGGAGGAGCTTGAAGTCGTGTTTGGTGGAGACGGCCTCTTTCGCTGCCGGGGCGGAGAAGCTGGGCCAGCCGGTCCCGGAGTCGAACTTGTCCGTCGAGGCGAAGAGCCGGTTACCGCATGCCGCGCAGCGGTAGGTTCCGGGCTCGTGGTGGTTCCAGTATTTCCCGGTGAACGCGCGCTCCGTCCCCTCGTTACAGAGCACGTGCGCTTGCTCCGGCGTGAGCTTCTTCTTCCACTGGTCTTTCATGATCATTCCCTCGTTTCTATTGTAGTATGCCGACGGATAAACGTATGGCGAGGGGTTTTAAGGAACAGAGCGCATAACTCACTGTGCCCATTCGCTCCCTCCCCTTTCGTGACGTGGAGAACCAGCTCGGCAGGTCTGCTGGGTTTCTGGTCCCTCCCCATCGCAGCCTGAAGGATGGCTCCCTGGTCTCGGAGAAGGAGTGCGAGATCCTCGCCCGCCTCGTCAGGATGACTGAGCCTGCGACCCTGTTTGAATTCGGCACGTTTGAGGGGTTCAGCACCCTGATCCTGGCCATGAACGCCCCAAAGGACGCCAGGATCTACACGCTGGACCTGCCTCGCCAGATTGGGAAGACCCGCTACCCCATCGACAGAAAGAACATGAAGTACATCTTCTCACGACAGGCAACCGCTTTCAAGAACCCCTACGCGAAGATGATCTCCTGCCTCAGAGGGGACTCGGCTGCATTTGACGCGCGGCCGTTCAGGCGACAGATGGATTTCATCTTCATCGACGGATGTCACACGTATGCATATGCACGGACCGATGCCACGAAGGCGTTCTCGATGCTCCGCCCCAAGGGGACGATTGTATGGCACGACTATAACCCGCGCATATGGCCTGAGCAGGTGAAGTTTCTTCGGGAGCTTTCGCGGAAGAAGGAACTCGTCCATATCCGGGGCACGTTCTTCCTCCTGCATAGAGGCCAGAGCGACTAACCCATCGCCTTCTTCAGGGCCTTGGCGATCTCGTCGCCCGAGACCCTGCCCTTGAGTGTGCCCATGAGGATGCCCATGTAGGCCCCGAAACTGAGGCCGGGCTTCTTCTTCAGCAGGGCGGCCACTTCCTTGGCGACGTCGACCCGGGCTGCGGGAGCGGCTTCCGCTTTCTTGCCTGAGGCGATGTCGGCGAGCGTGTCCATGACCGCGTCCTTGATGAGGTCGCCTTTCGCGAGCCGGGAGAAGACCGCCTGGAAGTCGGCCTCGCGGACGCGCGCTGGGTCTGCGCCGCGCTTGCGGAGGTCGGCTTCGTATGAGAGCAGCACGTGAGCGGCGAAGGGCGCGTGCTCCCGGGGGACCGAGCGGAAGAGGTCGAGCTTCCCTGCCCTCTCCAGGGAAGTGATCACGTCCTCGCCGACACCCAGCTCTTTGGAGAGGCGGGCGCGCTTGTTGCCGAGGAGCTCGGGCAGGTGCTTCTGGATGGAGGCCAGACGCTCCGGGGAGACGCGGATCGGGACCGCATCGGTCTCCGGGTAGAGCCTCGCGGCCCCGGGAAGCGGGCGGAGGAAACTGGTCGTGCCGTCAGGGTTGGCCTTGCGGACCTCGTTCGCGACCTGCTCCCCAGCGGCGATGAGCGCGCGCTGGCGGGCTGCCTCGCTCTCGATCAGGAGGGGAATCCCCTTGAGGTCCTGGACGCCCTTGATCTCGACCCGGGAACCGCCGGGGACGGAGACGTTGAGGTCCTGCCGGATGGTCCCGAGGCCGCGGCGGACCCGGCTCGACCGGAGCAGCATGCCTAGGGCTTCGGCCACTTCCCTCCCGTGCTCGGACGTCCGGATGTCCGGCGCGGTGCTGATCTCGACTAGGGGGATGCCCAGGCGGTTCAGCCCGAACGTCCCAGGAGCGAGGATCTGGGCCGAGTCTTCCTCGATCGCGACCGAGAGGATGCCCACCCGGCCCGAGGCGGTCTCGATCCAGCCGTGCAGTCCCACCAGAGCGGTGCGCTGGAACCCGGAGGTGTTCGAGCCGTCGATGACGTTCTTGCGCATGACGTGGATCTCTGCGGGAACGGTGCAGTGCAGCAGGAGGGCGATCTCGAGCGCGATGTCCAGCGCTTCCGGGTTCAGGTTGTGGGGCGGCTCGCTGTCGGTCTCGACGAGGCAGCTCTCGGTCGGGTAGATCCGGTAGCGGAAGGCTTTGCCCTGGCGGGCCTCGTACCGGGCTGCCTGGTCGACTTCGCCCGTCTCCCCGGACACGGCCCGGAGCCGGCGGACGACCTCCAGGTCGAGCGGCTTCTCCGCGAACGTGGTCGGGCAGTTGCAGAACAGCTTCTTTGCCGAGGCGAGCTGCTGGTGGATCTCGAGGCCGGCGGTCAGCGCGCTGTTCGATTTCATGGGAGTTCCTTCTCGATCAGCTCATCAAGGAGCGTCGACATCGGCTTCCTTGTCTTCCGCGACGCATCCTTTAATCTCTGGTAGGATACCCTTTTAAGGGTGAAACTCCGTCGCATCTTTTCGATCGGGAGGTGGCCTGTCCGGTCGTACTCCTCGAGCATATCCAGGTACTTCTGATTCTCCTTCATGATCCGCTTAATCTCCTGAAACCGCATATTGTATCAGCCTTCTTTTCTTCTCCTGACGTTCCGAGATCGTATATACGATTCCGTTCAGTAGAGGAACGTCTGGGGGAGGGACCGGTCGGTGATCTCGCCCGCGAGGTTGGTGAGCATCAGGCGGCGGACCTCGTCCTGGTCTTTCGCCTTCGCGAGGACGTGACCGAGCTTCACGAACGCGACCTCGCTCAGCATGTCCTCCCCCGGGATGGCGCCGGCCTCGCGGTAGAGGACGCGGAGGTTGGTGTACACGTTCGGGTTGACCCGGCCGTAGATGGTCTGAGAGGTCACCACAACCGGGACGCCGTCCTTGACGGCCTCCTTGATCGCAGGAATCCAGCTCCGTGCCGCTGCCGTGGGGACGTGACCGAGACCGGTCCCTTCGATGACGAAGCCACGCACTCCCTTGCCCCGGTGGTACTCCAGGACGCCGGGGTCTGACGACGGGTGGACTTTCACCAGCGCGACCCGCGGATCAAAGGCCGCGTCGAGGGCAGGCTCCTGGTTGGACCGGGACCGGCAGGGCTGGAGTTTCTCGACCTTCCCCTCGGGAAACACCTTGGCGAGCGGCAGATCATTGATCGGCCGGAAGGCGTCCCGGCGGACGGTGTGCATCTTCCGCACCTTGGTCCCGCGAATGAAGAAGCAGTAATCGTCGTTAACGCTCCCGTGCATGCAGGTCCCGACCTCGGCCAGGTCGGCGACCACGAGCCGGGCGGCGCAGACGAGGTTCATCCCCGCGTCTGAGCTCCCGCGGTCCGAGGACACCTGGGCACCCACCAGAACCACTGGTTTGCCTGGAGTGCGCAGGAAGAAGGACAGCGCGGCGGCCGTGTAGTGCAGGGTGTCAGTCCCGTGGGTCACGATCACGCCCTCGGCCTTCTTGAGCTCGCGGTGGACTGCCTTGGCGATCTCGATCCAGTCCTGGTGGCCCATGTCCTCGCTCATGCGCGTCACCGGCTTGGTGATGGTGGCGAGGTTGATGCTGTCCGCCAACTCGGGGACGTTGTGGAGGAACTCGCGCGGCTCCTGGGCAGCATAGACGCCGCCGGTCCGGTAGTCCACGCGCGAGGCGATGGTCCCGCCGCAGGCGACCATCGAGACCAGGGGCTTGGCCGGGTCGAAGTGCAGGTTCAGGAGGGACTTGCTTGTCGCGCCGAGGGCCTTGCCCGCCTTTCCCGCGGCGACTTTCTCGACCGTCGCGCCCTTCTCCAGGGCGATCCCGACATTGTACCCGGAATCGAGCTTGATGGCCAGGCAGCGCGGGTCGTCCGCATCGCCCTTCGGGACGAGGATTCCCTCAGTAGTGAGGCCGCCTGCAACGACGCGGATGCGGTCGCCAGGCACGATCTTCTTCCGGCGGAGAAGCTGCTCGATCTCCTTCGCGTCCATGTGTATACTTGGAGCGCAGGAGTTTTAATGTTCGCGGCTGTCAGCCACTCAGGAAGTCCGCGGCCGTGCCGGTGAGGATCCGCTGGAGGTCGCGGATGCTCTGGACCGAGGCCCACTCGTTCTCGGCGTGGAAGTTGCCCCCCTCGACGCCGACGACGGCGCAGGGGATGCCCGCAGGGGCGAAGATATTGGCGTCGGTCCCGCCGCCGCTGTACCCGAGCGGCAGGGTCTTGCCGAGGTGGGCGCGCAGCTGCCTCTGGAGGGTGCGCACCACCGGATGGTCTGCCTCGGCCCGATAGGGAAGGTAGTGGCCCTCGTCCTCCAGGGTGAAGGTCACGCCCTTCCGCCGGAGCGGCTGGAGACGGGCGCGCAGCCCGCGAAGCAGGCCCGATGGGGTCTGCCCGACGGTCAGGCGGCAGTTCACGCTCGCCTCGCAGCGATCGGGGATCACGTTCTCGGCGATGCCGCCGCTGATCATCGTGCCTGGCGTCACCTTGCCCGGGGGGAATCCGCGCACGGGAGATGCGGGTGGCCGGAATGTCTCTAGCGTCTGCAGGACCTTCGTCATCATGAGGACCGCGTTCCTCCCCTTGGCGGCGTGGCTCGTCACGCCGGTGTGGGCCGCCCGGCCGTGCGTGGTCACCCGCACGTTCATGCCCCCACGGCAGCCGATAACGATCTCGCGCAGATTACCGTCGGCCACGATGCCGGCGTCTGCCCGGATGCCGCGCGCGACGGCCTCGCGCGCGCCGCATAGGCCGGTCTCCTCCCCCTGGGTCAGCACGAAGACAGCCTGGCCACGCAGGCGCTGCTCCTTGAGGGCGATGGCGGCGAAGACCAGGGCCGCGAGGCCGCCTTTCATGTCCGAGGCGCCGCGGCCGTGCAGTTTATCGCTCACGATCCGGCCTTCAAGCGGGGGATATGTCCAGGATCCTTCGTCGCCCACCGGGACCGTGTCGAGATGGCCGTTGAGCAGGAGCCTTCTCCTGCCCGTGCCGACGCGGAAGAGCAGGCTCTGGCGGCGGGGGTCGGCACCGAACCGTTCGGAGGCGATCCCGTGGTCGTCGAGCGTCTCCTGAATGAGCTTGCAGAGGTCGGTCTCGTTCCCGCGGGAAGAGTCCACCCGGACCAGGGACTGGGCGAAGGCCACGACGTCCATGCCTCTTTTTAGCCTGGGCGCAATAAGAAGCGCATGGACGCTACGGACATGGCTGCCCTTGACCTGCGGTTTCTCGTGCGCGAGCTGCGGGGCGCGCTCCAGGGCGGGAAAGTCCGGAAGATCTACCAGGTGGACAAGAAAGCCTTCCTCCTCGAATTTTTCGTGCCCGGCCACGGCGGCCGATTGCTGTTTCTGGACCAGCACCGGGTCTTCCTCACCGAGCGGAAGCCGGCGACCCCGGAGACGCCGCCCATGTTCTGCATGTTCCTGCGCAAGCACCTCATGGGCAAGACCTTGGTCGACGTGATCCAGGGCGGCTTCGACCGGGTCCTGGAGCTGCGCTTCCTGGACGCCACGCTGGTTGCCGAGTTCGTCCCGCCCGGGAACGTGATCCTCTGCGATGCCGCGCGCAACATCATCATGCCGCTCGAGATCCAGCGGTGGGCGTCGCGGCACGTCGCGCCGCGGGTTCCCTATCAGTCCCCGCCCCAGCAGCGGGATCCCTGGTGCGGCCTCGACGACCTCCTGCACGCCCTCGGAAAGAGCGACAAAGTCCTGGCCGCCTTCCTGGCAACGAGTCTCGGCCTCGGCGCGGCGTACGCGAACGAAGCGTGCTCGCGGGCCGGCCTCGAGCCGAAGCAACCGGCCCGGGAGCTGAACGTGGAGGCGGTCTCGCGGCTCCACCGTGCCCTGGAGTCGCTCGGCAAGGAGAGCGTACCCACCCTATACGCTGACCTCGTCTCTCCCTTCCCCCTGGCGGGCCGCACGGGAGGCACGCCCTTCCCCTCCTTCTCCGAGGCGATCGACGAGTTCGCCGCGCGGCACGAACCTGTTGCGGAAGCTGTTCAGGCAGCTGCTGAAGATGACCGGGCTGCCCGCATCGCGGCCTCCCAGGAGCGTGCCCGCCACGTTCTGGCCGCGAAGCGCGACCAGCTGAAGACGGCGGCCGACCTCCTCTACGCCCACTACCAGGAGGTCAAGGACGCCCTGGAGGCTGTGCGGCAGTTCAGGAGTGCCGGCAGGCCGTGGGAGGAGATCAAGAAGCGCCTGCCTGCGCAGGTGGTCGGCATCCGCGAGCATGAAGGGAAGCTCCTGCTCCGGCTTGACGGCCAGGAAGTCGAGCTGGACCTGCGCCTGAGCGTGGAGGAAAACGCGGCCCGGCTGTTCGAGCAGGCGAAGGCCGCGAAGCGGAAGCTGGCCGGCGTGGTCCAGGCGCAGGCCGCGCCTGCGAAGCAGCCCAAGCAGCTGCGGACCAAGGCCGCGCCTGCGAAGCGGAAACGGGCGAAGTGGTACGAAGCGTTCAGGTGGTTCACGACCTCGGACGGGTTCCTGGTGGTCGCGGGCAAGGAGGCGAAGCAGAACGATCTGCTGTTCAGCAAGCACCTCAAGCAGGGCGACCTGGCGTTCCATGCCGACATCCCGGGAGCGGCGCTCGTGGTGATCCAGGCCAGCGGCCGGCCGATCACGCCCGAGGCGAAGCGCGAGGCCGCGGAGTTCGCCGCCGCCCACTCGAAGGCCTGGCCCACCGGCCTCGGGACCGTCGACGTCTTCGCGGCGCGGCCCGACCAGGTGTCCAAGACCCCGCCCTCGGGAACCGGCCTCGCGAAGGGTTCGTTCATCATCTCCGGCGAGCGCGAATGGTTCCGGAACACGGTCGTGCGGCTGGCGATCGGCGTGGCTATCGGGCAGGGACAGATCGCGGTCGTCTCTGGCCCGCTGCTGGCGATCCGGAAGCGGGCGGCCTATTTCGTCACGGTCCGCCCAGGGACCGTCCCGGCCGCGGACCTGGCGCGCGCCATCAGGACGAAGCTGCTGGTGAAGTGCGCGGTCGAGCATCGGTGGCTGCTCGAAGGGCTGCCGCCCGAGGAGATCCAGCGGCTCATCCCCGCCGGGATCGGCGAGATCGTGGACAGGCCTTAATCCATCCCGATCAGACAGACCTGACAGATGAAGAATTCGCGCTCCTTTTCCCGGTCTTCGTACTCTTCGCCGCACTCGGTGCAGGTCCTCATGGAGAGACCTGGGGCCCTGGTTTTTTAAACATGATGGCAGGGAAGGCGGCCGATTGCCGTAATTCCTCCCGGCCGTTCTCGGCTATTTAAGATTTCGCGCTAATGTAGTCCCATGGAGAAGACCTCCTGCGATCGGTGCAATCGCCAGGCCAAAGGGCTCTACACCTGCTCGATTTGCAAGATGGCGGTCTGCTCGAAATGCTTCCTGGACAACCTCACCATGTGCCGGAACTGCCTCACGCGGCGGGGATAGAGGATGTATGGACGTGCCTGGACTGTGCGCGATCTGCGGCCGGCCCGCGAGACCAGCAGCGACGTGCATGCTCTGCGGCTCGCTGGTCTGCCCACGGGACTTCCTGCCCGAAAAGGGCATCTGCAAGCGCTGCGCAGGCGGCGGCAGGCGGGTCCCCGCGATGAGTTAGCCTCAGTCGCCATCAATGGATTCGACCATGTCCATCACGTCCTCGGCGTAGGAGGCGCGGGAATTGTAGTCTTCGAGCGCTTTGTCCCAGCCGCGGAGGCCGACCACCATGAGCGAGCGGCGCGCGGGCTTGAAATGGAGCAGTTGGCCGGGGCGGATCAGCGACGGGTTGTCGATGTCGCTGTATGTTTTGAGCGTCTCGACGGTCGTCCCCTGCTTCTTCGCGATCGTGTCCAGGCAATCCCCTGGCTGGACGGTGTAGGAGAGGAGGGGAGAGGCATGGTCCTCGACGACGACCTCGTCGAAGCGCATGTTCTTCTGCCAGAGCCAGCGGATGCCATACCGGATGCTCAGCTCGGGCGTGATCCGGTGCTCGTGGCTCCCGTAATCCCAGAAGCTGATCTCGACAGGGACTTTCTCGCCCTTGACCGTTTTCTGGACGGTCTTCCTTCCCCGGGGCGTCTCCTGGATGTCCTGCAGGTCGGCGTATCCTCCTGGAGGAACCGAGACTTCGAGGCCGTCGCGCAGGACATGGAGGGCGAAGTCGCCCGCATTCGCGATCTGCAGCGGGTCATAGGCGAAGGCGTCGAGGTCGCCGCCCGCTTCCTTCAGGACCATGGCCTTCACGACCTCGGGGTCGAGCGGCTCGTACCCGGGCAGCGAGGCGAACTGCGCGTTCCAGTACGCGGTCTGCTCGAGGATCTCGGCGTCATGCAGGGCGTACACCGGGTCGTCCCAGCCCGGAATGGCGAGCCGAGGTGCTTCCCTTACCGATGCCCGGTACGCTGCAGGCCGTGCAGGTTCTCGCTCTTCCCCCGGCAGGTTGGCGGCGACCAGAGCTCCCGCTACGATAAGCGGGTAGTACACGCTTCGCTCCATCCAGCTCAAGGGCTTCATAGTGTCACTATTATAGAGTGACAATAGCTTAAAAAGCTTTCCCCGCGGTCTCCGGCCGCTTTAAGCGGCAGCGACCAAATAGGTGCATGCAGAACGCCATTGTTCTGTTGATCGTGGTCGTTGCGGTTGCCGCATTCCTCCTCTTGGCCGCGGGCGTGGACCAGGGCCGGCTGGGTGATCTCCCCCCTGAAGGCGGGTGGGACCAGATCATCGATTCGTCGTTCGAGCCCGTTGCCTGTCCTATCGCTGACCGCTCCCTCGACGACACGCACTACACAGGCCCGCTCATCGATACACATATCCACATCGCCGCGATCCCGGACGACCTGTCAGCCCCGGATCTCGGGCACGACGGGCGGCCCGTGATGGGGGTCAACATCAGGATGACCGATTATGTCTGCATGATGGACACCGAGCAGACCAGCAAAGTGTTTGCCTTCTTTCCCGTGTGGGAGCCGATCGTTCCTGAGCTGCTCGAAGTGGTGAACAGGACGATGGCGGCCTATCCCGACCGTTTCGTCCCGTTCCTCATGCCGCCGGAGAATGACAACTCCCCTGGAGGTTATCCCACGGTCAACGCCGAGACCCTGCAGACGATGCTCAACGCATACCCGGGCCTGTTCAAAGGCTATGGGGAAATCGGCCTCTACGCGCGCACCGGCGGGGCGGCTGCGCTGCCGCCCGATGCGGAACGGCTCCTCGAGATCTATCCGGTCGTCCGAGAGCGCGGCCTGCTCGTGTACGTCCACCTCGGCGAGGGCCAGAAGGAGAGCTTCGAGCGCGCGCTTGAGGACAACCAGGACATCTCCTTCATCTGGCACGGGGACCAGCTGATCCCCTATGTGAACGGCGAACAGGATCTCAGCAATGTCGAGGATATTCTCTCGAACCATCCGAATGCATACTATGGCGTCGACGAACTGTACGGCGACGTGTGGCTCCTGCGACCCGAGGTGAGCAAGGAGGAGTTCCTCGCACACTTCGCGGACCCAGAGCCGCTCCTTGAAAAAGATCTCGCGACGTGGAAAGGCTTCATCGAGCGCCACCCCGATCAGGTGCTCTGGGGAACCGACCGCGGCTGGAGCGCGCCGTGGTCCGTGGATCCGGACGTCGCGCTGACGCTGAACACCTACAGCCGCGCCTTCATCGGCCGGCTCGATCCCGCAGTCCAGGAAAAGTTTGCGTACCAGAACGCGGAGAACCTGATTTCAACGCTTAGTGGTACGAGTATTCTTGGCAACTAAGTGTTCGTCCAGTCAACTCTATGGAAACTCTCACTCTGAGGATAGTAAGTATACCTAGTAGGAATAACGGGATTCTGAAATCCACACCTAAACGCCAAGTAATAGGCACCACGACATGAGAGTTCTCCATTACAATAATTCTGAATGTAATAATCACGATAGGACGGAATGAGATAGGCCGGTGCGTAATCAAAGTCCGATGCGTTTTGTAGACCAATTTCCGATAAAGAAGCGGGATATGTGGCACGATCATCAAAATATGACTCCAACCGAGTTACAATCAAAAGTCCGGCTATCTCCTTCTCTTCGCACCCAACGTTCGATAGTATGTTCAATGTTACTATCGGGATTATGACAATCACGGCGACAATCATTGCTATGACAAGCAATACGGATAACTTATTTTTTCGGGACATTTTTTCTTCTCCTTATGTGGTTGAGTCTGGGATTTCCAATTATAAAACTCTCCCCAATTCGCCTTGAGAGGGTAGTACCATTCATTGAGGAGAAGGGAATGTACATCGCCCTAAGTCCTACCCAGGGTCGAGCGCCGGGACAGGGCGTCTGGGCAAGATCCGCAACGCCCGCGCACCCGGCTCTTGAACTGGATGGGGAAGGTGACGGATGGCTACGTGGGACGTGCACGACTACGGGGACTGGATCAGGCAGGCGCGGAAGCGGATCGCGGAGGACCCGATCGCCGAAGAGGACAAGGAGCTGCTGCTCGCCTTCGATCGGTTCTGCGTCGTCCAGGGCCTGAGCGTCCCGCGGCGCGCGAAGCTGCTCCGCCACCTGCGCGACGCCGCCCGGGAGTTCCTCCCGGTCCCGTTCCGCCAGGCCACGAAGCACGACCTGCAAGAGGCGATCGCCCGCCTCGAGTCCCGAGCCGGGTACTCGCTCTGGACCAAGCACGACGTCAAGATCGCGCTGCGGAAGTTCTACAAGTGGCTCGTCTTTGGGGACGACGCGCTGACGCGCGAGGACTGGCCCGAGATCGTCGCCTGGATCAAGCCGGCGATGAAGCGGCGGGACCTTTGCCGCGTCCGCGCGGCCGACCTCCTCACGACCGACGAGGTCGAGCGCATCGTCCAGGGCAGCCAGAACCCGCGCAACCGGGCCTTCCTGGCCGTCCTGTACGAGATCGGAGGCCGCATCGGCGAGGTCGGCTGCCTGCGCGTGGGCGACGTCACGCGCGACGAGTACAGCCTGCTGCTCGACCTGGACGGCAAGACCGGGAAGCGCACGGTCCGAGTCGTCCAGTACGCAAGCCACCTCGTCGCCTGGCTCAACCTCCATCCCGGCCGGGCCGACCCTGGACGGCCGCTCTGGCCCTCGCTGCGGCCGCCGACCTATCTGCAGCCGCTGCCCTACCGCGAGTTCTCGTCCTGGATCAAGCGCGCCGCCCAGGACGCAGGCGTGACCAAGCGCATTTACCCGCACCTCTTCCGCCACTCGCGCGCGACCCACCTTCTGGCCTCGGGCAGCCTGAACGAGGCCCAAGCCAAGGTGTTCTTCGGCTGGGTCGCGGACAGCCGCATCCTCTCCACGTACGCGCACCTCGTCACCAAGGACGCCAACGACGCGATCTTGCGCATGTACGGCGTCCAGCACGGCCAGGAGGCGAAGCGCGCCTTGGGCCTGACCTGTGGGATGTGCCAGGCGCCGAACCCGACCGGCGCGGCCCTCTGCTACCGCTGCGGCTACGCGTTGGGCATCACCGCGGCTGACGACGTGCGGGCGCGTACCGACCGCGCAGAGGACTTGATGGCGCGCTTCCTGGCACGGCCCGAAGTGCGCGAGCTCTTCAAGGCGATGGTCCGCGACGAGCTGCGCCATGAGAACAGCGCACCTCCTCCACCAAGTCCTCCACGACCCGCACCCAGGCCGGAAGACGATCGCGCTGCTGCGTGAGCGGAGCAGCTATCGGCTGAGCTCGATCTCGGCCCTCTCGCGCAGCCACGCGTACCACCTCCGTCGCCGCCGTCGCTTCCTCGCCCTGGCTCGCTTGCCGGTCATGTCGATCCTCCTTGGGATTCCTGGACAGCACCGGAAGAAGAGGGCGTACCGAGCGCCGTGCCGTGCTTGCCAGACCTGCGTGCACTGGACAGAAGACGAAGGTCAGGCAAGGCTGACGCCGGCGCGCAGGATTGCTGTGTGTGGCCCGACCTGCCCCGTGCCTTGGCCCGCCCCCCGCAAGGGTCCTCCAGTCCACTCCTGGAACGCTCGATACCCGTCCCACCGCCCGCCACGACGGTGTAGGATGAAGCACCCACAACAGCCTGGAGACCACAACCATGTCGGAGAAGCCGTCAGAGAAGCCAGCCGGGTACGAGATCGGCCAGCGGCTTGGCTCGCCCTGGGTCTACGTGGGCACCACGTACGAGGCGCCCACTTTCGTCAACATCGAGACCGGCCAGACGAAGCACATCGGCACCGAACTCACGAACGGCAACGTCCCCAGGGTGTACGACGGTCCGCCGAGCCCGACGGGGTACGGTGTGGGGAAGTTGCTGCAGTCGGTCCTGCGGACGCTTCCGGACCGTTAGCCGGGATCAATCGTCGATGCCTTCCATCTCTGCCCGGTCGTGGGGCGAGAGGTCGTGCGGCGCAGCTATGGAACGGCGGCGTGCCAAGAGATCGATCTCGTCATTGTCGGCGCTGGTGGCTACGCACGGGTACCCGGAGAAGGTCCCGTCGTCCTCCCGGAGGATCCACATGCCATACCACAATCGCACGCCGGCCTGCCCCTGAAGCGGTGTCGCGTGCTGGATTTCGTGCTCCAGTGCTTCTCGAAGCTCGTCCGACTTGGTCGGACTGATATGCGCCAAGAGGTCCATGAACCGGCGATAGTCCTCGACACTATCGAAGCGGCGGCAGTCCTCAGGGAAGACTCGCCCCGCATAGCGCGCCTCAAGTTCGCGCCGCCGGAAGGCATATTCTCCCGTGCTGATGGCTCCACGATGCGCAGTCCTGTACAGCGTCGCCAGATCGTCCAGGTACGACTCGAAGTCCACCCGCCTAGTACGTACTCGTTCCGAAAGGACTCTCCGGGCCTCTTCCCACTTGTCTGCCATCCACCCGGTTGACGTCGCACCATAAGAAGGTTGGCCCACCTGCAGGCACGCTCCTTCTCGGCGCGTGCCCCCGCCGCAGCTTGAGCACGCGGGCCCGCTTGCCGGCCATGCAACCACCTCAGCGCCTCGTGGCCGGTCAGGGGACGAGAATGTTTCGCGGAGAGCGTGCCCGGGCTGCCGGCCGAATGCTTTTGAACCCTGCCGCCCAACATTGGGTAGGTGCAGGCACATGACAGCAGTGACCTTGAAGCAACTTCACCTGGACCTGACCGGAATCAGGAAGGAGTTGCAGAGCCTTCGCTCGCTGATCGAGGAGGACCTCGCTCCGGCAGACGACGTCGTAGCAGACGTCGTCGAGTCGCGCGAACGGCCGCTCGGCCAGCTGGTGCCACACCGCGAGGTAGCGCGGAGGCACTCGCCGCCGACCAGGGAGCTGTGGGAACTGAGGACGCGGGCTTCGCTCGCACGGTTGCTGACGGGTCAGGCGGCTTCACGTCTGCCGTCGGAGCTCGTGACCGACAGGACCTTCCGCGGCCCGTCGAACAGCACGAGGAAGCGGTCGATCACGTCCCGCCCGATGAGGCACTCGCTCCCCGGGAGGTCGCGGCAGAGGACCGACACGTCAAACTCCTGGCCCTCGAAACGGACGCGGGCAAGGTAGACGTCCTCGGGGATGATCCCTCCCACGGTCAGGATCATGGTCGCGCCGAGCCACACGAGGTCGGCATCGTTCTTGACCCGCCGTGGGACCACGATCGTGCTGGCGCCGGTGTCCACGTAGCCGACGAGGTTCAGGGATTGTCTTCGTCCGATCACGGTGATCGGGACGAGGGGATCGCCGTTTCGGTACCGGTACTCGGCCATTGTGCCCTCACAGGACGTGCGCCGTGAAGGCGGCACCGACGCGCTTGAAGTAAAGCGGCCTACCGGGATGGAGCGAGTGTGCGGCGTGGGCCGCTTCGGTGAGGGTCCTGCCTGACCCGCAGACTGCTCCCGTCTCGGTGTCGAGGGCGATCACTTGGTCCGCGTACTGCTTGCGCAGGGATGCTTCTTCCTTCCGGTAGAGCCGCTCTCCAGCACGGATGAGGTCGCGCGTCACCATGGAGAACGTTTGCGCTTCGGCCTAATAAAGCTTCGCCCCACGGCGTGCGGCGCTCACGCGGATGGCGCGAACGGCCGCCGATTGTAGAGCCGTGCAGGGCAGCCCTACGGAGCATCCATCACCCACAGCCGCCGTTCATTCCGCCGGCCGGCGGCCTGCTCCTCGCGCAGCAGGCGCGCCGTGACGAGGAACTGCTTGTAGTGGCTGAACGTCCGGCGGGCCATCGGCTCGAGGCCGGTCTGGCGGACCTGCTGCAGGTAGCGGCGGTGGAGGTCCCGGATGGAGATGCCCGGGACCTCGTTGACGATCGCGTGGAGCAGCCGGTGGTGCTCGGACAGCGTCCGGAGCAGGTAGCCCTTCCTAACGGACTGGCTGTGCTGGAGGGCGGCCTGGAGGTCCTCTGGCCGGACCTGGGGGACCCGGTGGCGCTCGGCCAGGCAGGCTGCCACTCGGAGGGCCTGGATGGCGACCCGCGCGTCGCCCCCGCTCGCCTCGGCGATCCGGACGAGGTCGGCCTCGCACCAGGCGTCCGGCGCCAGCGCTGCTTCAGCCCGGGCGCGCAACAGGCTCGCGAGCTGGGGGGCGCCGTACGGCCCGCACTCCACGAAGCGCGGCTGCAGCCGCGACCGGACCCGCGGATCGAGGTCGTGGAACGCCTTCCGGTGCTGGCTCACGCACACCAGGGACGTGTGGTCGAGGCTCGCGAGGTTGTAGAGGGCGACGTTGCGCTCCTTGGGGAACATCTGGTCGACCTCGTCCAGCACGATGACCAACGGGCCCTCGCGCGCGATGCGCACGAGCCGCTCGATCCGGTAGGCCAGCTCGCGCTTCTCCTGGACCAGGGCACGCAGTTCCTGGAACGCTGCCTCGAGCACGGCGAAGAACGACTGGTTCCCCCAGCAGTTCACGTAGGCCGTCCGAACGTGCCGCTCCTCGAGCTGGGCGAGAGCCTGCTGGGCGAGCGAGGTCTTGCCCGAGCCGGGCGGGCCGTGCAGCCACAGGTGCAGGGGTTGCCGCGCGGCGGCGTCGACCAACCCGCGCAGCTCGTAGGCCTGCTCCTCACGGCCCGCGAGCGCGGCCGGGCGGAACCCATCAGAGAGCGGCTCGGTCGCCCGCACGACCGCGGGCAGTGCAGTTGTCGGCAACATGCCGGGAGATTGCGGGAGGGGTTCTTAAACAAGGCCCGCGGGCGCTGCCGGGCATGCCGGTCTCGCCACAACAGTAGGTAACGGACTTCCGACCCGAGGTGAGAGTATTCTCCTCGACGCCTTCCGACTTGCCTGCGTCTCGTGGACTGCTGCTCGAACGAGCGTCAGCGCTTATTAGTCGGCATGCCATCCATGATGATGGCCATCGAGACGCGCTTCCACTGGAACATCTGTGCCCAATGCGGAGAGTACTGGCCCCCTAGAGACAGTCCCCTGCGCTGTCCCTACTGCGGCTGTAATCGGTTCATCACAAGATGCGGCCACTGCGGCAAGCAGCCCATGCAGTGCAGCTGCATCCCATCCAAACAGACCACAAGGCAGGTCAAGGCACCCTGACCTACCATGAAAGGAATCGCGGCGCACGGAAAGGACTCCATGAGCCGCGATCTCCTTTCCCGGTGGCGAGGATGAACTTCTCAGCCTCGCAAGCTCCCGAGATTGTACGTGTTGATGTATCCCAGTTGCTCAGGGAGGCTCCGCGTCACACCAGAGCCGAACATGTCCAGCGTCGTCTGTCCCTGGTAGGGGATGTGCTCCATCGGAAGGCCGGGGCGATGGAAGTCGGCGTGGACGCCGTTCCGGGCGCTCCAGTGGATCGGCGTCAGGAAACCTCCACCGACGTCGACCGTGGGAGGGGTAAAGGGCATTCTCAAGCTCCGTTCTGCCGCACAGCGGCGTCGCCCATGGTACCGGCACTTTGCCTGCCCGTGTGGAACGGTGTGCCAGTCCTCCACAAACCGGTTCCTGTAAACCCTTTGTGGCACGCTCGGCACGTCCTGCACGCCGAGCGCGTCAGGTTCTTGGGCCCTCGTGACGCAGCGTTACCCATGCGCCAGGAGTCGTCCTTCCGAGCCGGGACCTACCGCGGCTACCACGTCAGCACGCGCCTCGTGCGCACGGGCGGTCGGCGCTACGAGCCCTTCCCGGTCCGCGACGCCGACGACGTCTACTCGTTCCTGCGCGAACTGGAGCGCTACGACCGCGAGGTCTTCTACGCGCTCCATCTGGACACGAAGAACCAGCTCATCGGGTGCGAGGAGGTCAGCAAGGGCTGCCTGTCCTGGTCCGTCGTCCATCCCCGCGAGGTCTATAAGGGCGCGATCCTGAACTCTGCCGGGGCCGTGATCGTCGCGCACAACCACCCGTCCGGGGACCCGACGCCGTCGCCGCAGGACCGCGATGTCGTGCAGCGGCTCTACAGCGTGGGTGAGCTGCTCGGGATCCCGCTGCTGGACAGCGTCGTGATCGGGGACGGGCGCTACACGAGCATGCGGCGAGAGGGCGGCGCGTTCGCCAAGGCCCCCAATCCGGTGCGCGAAGCACTCCAGCCGTACGGTCAGCAGCCGGATCGTGCGGAGAACGCTTGATTCTCCCGCGCCCACACGCTCAAGTCCTGGTCGTCCCCATCATCCATGCGAGGACCTTGCCATGGCGTCCCTCAAGTCGATGTCCGTCGCTGACCTCCGTCGCGAGTTGGAGCGTCGCGAGAAAGGCGGCAAGAAACTGCAGGCGCAGCACGCGAAGCTGGCGAAGCGCCTGGCGGCGATCGATGCGGAACTGGCCGAGCTCGGGGTCGATGTCCCGGCGCGTGGCCGCCGTGGCAGGAAGCCTGGCCCGAAGCCCGGCCGCAAGCGGGGTCGGCCCGCGAAGGGCGACGGGCGAAGCCGCCGCGTGAAGAACGCCATGACGCTCCTCCAGGCGATCCTGAAGGGCGTACCCACCGGCAAGACCGTGAGCCCGGCGGAGGCAGCCACGGCGGCCAAGGCGGCCGGCTATCGGTCGGCGGGCCAGAACTTCGGCCAGCAGGTGGCCACGTGCCTCTCCAAGGCCAAGCAATTCAAGAGGCGCGGGCGTGGACAGTACCAGCGCGTGGGAGGCGGTGGCGGTGCCGCACCTGCGAAGGCCGCCAAGGTGTCGAAGGGCAAGCCGCGACGGAAGCCTGGGCGACCGAAGGGCTCCAAGAACAAGCCGAAGACCGAGATGACGGCAGCAGCATGACCGCGAAGCCACCGGGCGAGGCACTGCCGGGCAACATCTTGCGCCGTTGAACGGGAAGGCCTCCACGGCGCGTGGGCGAATGGCATGCTGCCTGTACAGGGGGACTTGATCCTCGCCATGGGTGTGGGTAACGGGCTGTCGACACCGCCGTCGCGATTGAGGAGTGGCTTGTCCAGATCTTGACTGCGCTAGCGCGGCGTACTCGAATGAGGCACACCTCCCTAGGAGACTTGCCATGGCCAAGAAGACCCGAACGGCCCACCGCGACGCGGGAGACGGCCAGTTCGTCACGAAGAAGTATGCCGACGCGCACCCGAAGACCACGGTGAAGGAGCATAACCCTGTCGGCAAGCGCAAGCCGAAGAAGTAGCGCGCAGTCCCGTGCACGGGCCCGTCTTCAGCAACATCGGCCATCTGATCCAGATCGCCGAGACCGCCTTCGATCGTTCAGACCGGCTTCTCGAGCGCAGCTTTCCTCGGATGCCTGGTGGTCGGCGCATAGGAGCGCCGGATCGGAGGTCCCGGTCGTTTCGACATGCGCTCGTCGCGATCGTCTTCGCCAGCATTGCCATGGAGGCAATTGTGTTCGCCGAGTTACGGAGGACCGGTAGCAAGACGCGCGCGAAACGTGTGAGCCAGATGAGCTACCGCACCCAGCTTCGGGCGGTAGGCGTCACGGACGAGCAGCTCTTGCTCGCTGCCGAGCGGTTGCAGGACGTCAGGAACGAAATCGTTCACGAGAAGCTGATCGTGATGGGTGATCGTGCGGACCTGCGTCGGCTAAGAGGACGCACTGCCCAGGACGAGGCCCGCTATGCGGTCGCTTGCCTCTTCGGACTGAGGCAACACCTAACTATCCGCGCCGATGCAGGCTAGCGCCCGATGCCGCTTGCAACTGCCGGCAACAATCCGGGCAACAATCGGCCAGCAGAACGTGCCCATTCCGGTCAACTACGTGCAAGCGCGGCCGAGCAGCCCCACGCGCACAGGTGCTTGCGCAGCCAGCAGTTGGGGCGACGCGCGCGCACATGCTCGCGCGGCCGAGCGCGGCTTCCTAAACCGGGGGTCGCAGGTTCGATTCCTGCCGGGCGCACCACCATAAACGCCTACAGAATAGCAACTTCCGACGCAGCGGCCGCCCAGGCAGGTGGCCGGGACTTGCCTCGGGCAACAATTTGGGCAACAATCCTGGCGTGGAACCCGCCCGGAACAGCCCGCCCCGGACCAGCCGGAAGCCGCCCCAGCGGAAGGCCCGGCTGAGCAACATTGCCGCCCGGCGGACGGCCGCGGGCTGGAGGTGGCGTGCCAACTGGTTCCACGACAGCGTTCGCGAGTGGGGCCCTATGCGGGCCAGCCAGGAGGAAGCCTACCAGGACTTCCTGGCCATGCGCGGACACCGGCAGGAGCTGCCGAAGGCCGTCCTCACGCTGAAGGAGGCGATCGACCGGCTGATCGAGGTCTCGCGGAACAAGGGCCTCGCCGAGCAGACGATCGAGGACCACTACCGCGCACGCGGCAAGCTCTTCCTGTCGGCCTGGGCCCCGGACACCCTGCTGAGCCGGATCGACCGCAAGGAGGTCGAGTGGTTCATCAAGGTGCGCCGCGAGAAGCACAGCGTGACCGACTCGACCATCTACCACGACCTCGCCGTCCTCCACCGGCTGTTCGAGGTGACCGGGACGCCGAACCCGGTCAAGGACGTCGAGCGTCCCAAGCCGCGCGAGGCCAAGCGCGCCTTCTTCACCAAGGCGGAGGTTGAGCAGGTCATCGCGAAGGTCCGCGGCTCGGGCCTGCCGGCCTCCAAGCGCCACGCCGACGTGCTGACGCTGCTGTTCGCCACCGGCATGCGCGCCACCGAGGTCGAGCGGCTGCGCGTCAAGGACGTCGAGCTGGGCCACGGCCGCATCTGGGTCCGCGGCAAGAACAAGCCGCGCGAGCTGCCGATCGCGAGCCACCTTCGGCCAGTGCTGGCCCGCCTCGTCAAGGACGGCGACCCCGAGGAGCCCATCATCCCGGGCGGGGCCTACTACCTCGCGCGCATGTGCAAGGTGTGGCAGGCCCGGCTCAAGCTGCCCGCGCTCTCGGCCCGCGCGCTCCGCCACTCCTTCGCGACCGCCCTGCTGGACGGCGGCTGCCCGGTCCACGTCGCGCAGCAGCTCATGGGCCACGCGGATCTCGAGACGACGGCCCGCTACCTCCACACGCGGGATCAGTCCCTGCGCGACGCCGTCGAGCTGCTCCGGCAAACGCCGGCTGCCTGATGACCAGCCGCTGCCTCGCCAGCTGATCGGCCGGCTCGGTCCAACGGCCGTCGAGCCAGGCGTCGAGATCTTCGGCCCGGACCCGGTAGTGCCGGCGCGACAGCCGCAGCAGCCGGGGGAACCGCCCCAGCGCGCTCCAGCGCTTGAGGGTCGCCGGCGGGACACGGAGGCGCCGGGCAACCTCGTCGAGCGTGAGCAATTCCTCATGGCCGTCCATGGTCCGGCAGCCTCGCGGATGGAGACGCGTCGTCGGCCGTGCCGGCGAGGGTCGCCGTGAGCCGGCGGAGGTCGTCCAACCGATAGCGGACCGTCCTCCGCGAAGCCGTGCCGGTCCCGATGCGCACGCACGGCAGCAGGCCGGCCCGAGTCCACCGGCGGATCGAGGTCGGATGGACGCGGAAGTAGGCGGCCGCTTCCTGCGTGGTGAGCAGCTCGCCCGAGACAGCTTCGTGCTCAGCATGCTCGAAGGGTTCACGTGCGTGCATCGACGATCCTCCGCGCGCGCCAGCGATCACCTGCATGCATTCTCGTGCTCACTTTCGGGCTCCCTCGCCAAGCACCAACTTCACCAACTCACCAACCTCACCCTCTTCCAGCTCCCTGCACACCAACTGACCCTCTGGGTCGGGAGGCTGAGGGCTGCCTGCCCTCGCCCGACCGCTGCTGCTGCCGCGATCGGAACCTGAAGCCCCAGGCCCCCGCCCCGCCCACCGCCTGGGGGGAGCGGAGGCCTGGCTGCTCCCTACGTCTCGGCGCCGCCCGCGGCGTCGTCCTGGCCACCCATGGCCAGATGCTCGTAGGCCTTCGCCGCCACGAGCTGGACCTTCGGCAGGTCGCCGACCGCGAACCTGCTCGTCTCCTTGAACCCGTCGGCGTCGCGGTACGTCCTCGTGATCCGGATCGACGGCAACTTCACCTGCGCGCCGTCCTTGTCGACGACGTTGATCCAGACCGAGGCCGTCACGCCGCCGGCGCGGAACGTCCTCACGGGCTTCGTCTTCTCGCTCATGCTTCATCACCTCCTCTCGCTCTCGGTTGAACTCGTCCCCTTGCGGGACGGAAACTGCACCCTGCGCGCGATCCCGGCCCCCCTCCTCGGGGGGCTCGGGATTGTTCAACTCGTTCTCGCAGTCGAGGCACACGTCCTCGCCGCGCGGCGTCTCGTCGCCGCAGCGGTCGCAACGCCAGCACCCAGGCACGTACACGGACATCACCTCCGCGCCTGCCTTCCGCGGACCGCCCCTTCGGGGTTTCGCGCCCCGCAGGGCCGGAAGACCTGAAGTGGGCGCGTCCGCGACGCCAAGGAGGTGATCCGCGACAACGTGCCGGAGTGCGCGTGCGACGCGAGCGGCGCGAGCGCCGGCAAGGCGACGGGTGCCGAGGCGAGAACGCCCGAGCTCACGAGGCTGCATCGCGCGCCTCCTTCGCGGCCGCGCGCCAGCGGGCCACAAGGTCGGCCCAGCGGAACTGGCGCTTCTCGATGGCCGCCGCGTCGGTGATGAGGACCTTCCGATGGACGAGCGCGCGCAGCTCGGCCGTCGCGCCCAGAGGATCGGGCCGGTCAGCAGCCGCCGGCGCGGGCAGCCCAGCGTCGGGCAGCGGCGCTCCCGCAGCGCGGTCGCCCGTAGGCCCGGCCACCAGGGCCGCGAGCGTGCGACGCACCATGCCAGCCTTCGCGCGCGTGGCCGCGACGAGGACGGCGCCGTCGACCGTCCGGTCGGCCGCCAGCCGCGCGAGCCGGTCGGCCTCGTAGGCGGCCGTGTTCGCGTCGCAAACCTGGATCGCGATGCGCAGGCCGTCGTCCAGGACCAGGAGACGGTCGGGCAGGACGCCGCTGATGTTCCCCGGGCGGATGCTGCGCGCGCCTTCGACGTCGCGCGTGAACGATCCCTCCGACCGCCGGCACAGGGCCTCGTGGAGCGTGCCCGTGTCCTCCTTCAGGAGCGGGATCCCACGCTCGCGGGCCCAGTCCTTGCCTTTTTCCGTGAGGCCGAAGAGCGGCTGCTTGCCGATCGCGCCCGTCCTGGTGATGAACCCCGCCTTCAGCAGGAAGCTGCGGGCCCGCCCTTCGGCGTTGCGGTCCATGCCCAGGGCGTCGGCGCGCTCGTCGATGGTCGCTTCCGGATGGCGCGCGACATGCTCCAGCAGGCGGGCGCAGTCGTCGCTCAGGGCGGGCGTGGAGGGCTTCTTGGGTCGTGCTGGTGGCACGGGCGTCGGCAGCGGCAGGGGGCCGGCGCGCGGCACGACGGCGCGGTTCAACTCCTCAAGGCTGCGGCGCGCCACCTCGGCGAGGGTCGGGCGCGGCCTCTCGTGCTCAGCGCTCATGCGTCCCTCCGGTGGAACCAAGGCACCGGGCCGCGCGCGCCCGGCGACCGGCGGCGCAATTGCGAGCCCCACCGACCGGTCCCGCGGCGAGCAACAGCGCCGTGACCAAGGACTGGCGCGCGGCCGAACCAAGGCGTGGCCGCGCGTCCCCGCAGCTCGCGCCGTGCCCGCAGCGCGAAGCGGCCGTACCCTCCCGCACGATGCCTGCCGTGCGGCGCGAGCCGAGGCCCAGCGGCCGCTTCGGAGGTCCCCACCTCCCGGGACGATCGCGACCGGCCGGGACCGCGTCGCGATGGTCCTTCGCCACTCGCCAACCCGAGACGGCCGCGCAGGCCGACGTCCTGGAGGCGCGGGCGACCGGCCAGTACGAGACGGCCGCTCCTTCCTGGCGGCTCGATCCGCCGCGCGTCGCGGACGCCTCGTCCACGTGCCGTCGGCCGGCGGACGAACGACGACTCGTCACGGCCGCTCCTGCGTCGGCGGCGTCGTGTTCGCACCTGGCGCCCGCTGCTTCCGCTTGGCCGGCCGGCGCACCCGCTTCGGTCGGACGCCGCCGTTCTCCGGGTCCCACTCGAGGCCCTGCGCGTCCAGCATCCGCACCAACATGAGCCCGGCCGCCCGGCCGGCGCTGAGCAGGGCGGCCCGCCGTTGCGGACTCAGCTTCTTGGCGGCCTCGGGGTCGATCTTCACGATCACGCGCTGCATGGAGCACCTCCTGGAAAGGGAATGGTCAATCGGAACGGGTGGGGAAGCCGGTCGCCGGACAGGCGCGCGATGCACTGGCCGGGCGGCAGCGTCGTGAGCTCGCGCGCTTGCCGGTCGTTGAGGCCGAGGAGCCGCGCGACGTGCAGCAGCTCGGGCGGCGAGCTGTTGAACGCCAGCTTCAGCCGGCAGGCGGTGACGACGGCAGGGCTGACCATCGACACGACCTGCTCGCTGACCAGGAACCCGATGCCGAGCGCGCGCGATCTGCTGAAGAGCAGCTCGATGTCCGCGATCATCGCCGCATCCCGCGGCTGGAGCCGGATCAGGTTGCGCTGCTCGTCGAGCGAGATCAGGACGGTGCGCTGCGCGAACGGCTGGTCGCTGCGCAGCCGCCGGTGGTACAGCCAGAACAGCCTGCACGTGGTGACGAAGTCCGCGAGCATCTTGTCGACGCGCATGTCGACGATGACGAGCCGGCCGTCCTCGGCCGCCTGCATCAGTGGGAGTCCACGCTGCACGCTGAAGAGGCGCGCGCCGCCCATGACCAGCAGGGCGTGCAGCCGCGCGACCAGGCGGTCGCGGTAGCCTTCTTCGCTCGACCGGGGCGTGTGCTTCTTGCTGCGCGCGAGCTCGTACAGGTCCAGCAGCGTCGGGATCGTGCCCTGGGCTTCCGCGCGCAGCGCCAGCTCCTCGAGCAGGCCGAGGCAGTACGCCTGCCCGGCCGTCTGCAACCCCAAGTCCAACGTCAGGCGCGCGGACACGATCGGCATCCACTCGCGGAGCGTGACGCCCGGTGGCGGCTCAAGCGGGTTGAACCGGTCCTCGCCCTGCGGCACGTAGAGCGCGCCGGGCACGCGCAACGCCAGCGACATCAGGTCGCCGCGTACGTCGGCGGCGTACGTCCCGTCGCCGCAGCGGTTGGCCTCCTCCACGACCCGGCTCAGCGCGGTCGTCTTTCCGCTCTTCGGCGCGCCGACGAAGAGGATGCCGGTGTCCAGTTCGTCGAGGCCGTAGTGGAAGAAGGGCTGGTCGGGCAGCTCGGTGCGCCCCACGGCGACGCCGTCCGCGCCCAGTCGGTCGGCGCGCGGGTGCGGGTGGAAGTCGTCCGCGGGATCCAGCCGCAGCGCGATGGCCTTCGCGATGAGTCGCCGTCGCAGCAGGTCGCGCATCGCCGGCAGGCGGATCGCCTTCTCACGGAGCTGGTCGGCGTCCGGCCAGTACGGCGCGACGGCGTCCACGAGCCGCTCGAGGCTCATGGCATCCCATCCGGACGGCGCGGGTTGCTGCATCGCCACGTCAGCCGTTTCCGCCGAGGCCCTTGAGGAACCAGACGATGCCGCGCCCCGCGGCTTTCGCCGCGCCCACGGCCGCCGCGGCCGCGACGGCGCTCGCCACGTGGCGCGTGCACCAGCTCTGGCCCTTGAACGAGACGCTGTGCGCGCCGCAGACGACGTGGCCTCGGCCGCACATCCGCGCGCAGCCTTCGCGCGAGCACAGCAGCGCGCCGCAAACCTGGCACGCGCCGGCGATCTCGCCGAGTTCGCCGCCCACCATGTGGCCGCGATCGCACGAGTAGGTCGTGACGTGGCGCAGGCTGAGCAGGCCGTCCTCGGTCTCCACCTCGGCCTGATCGTCGGCGAACAGCTCGCCGGCCTTCGAGGCGCGGCCGCCGTGCCCGCGGATCACCACCTTGCGCGCTCCCGGCGCGTACTTCTTGACCAGCTCCTCGTAGTCTTCGCGCGTCAGCGGCCTCTTCATGGCAGGCCGTCCGCGAACGGATCGAGCGGGTCATCCAGCGGGTCCAGCTCGACGTGCCCGAGTGCAGCGTCCTGGCCGGCGATCACCACGCCGTCCGGCAGGCCGCGACCGAGGTGCATCGTCGTGGTCGGCGGCGTGACCACATCCATGCCCGCCGGCGGCTGGACGTCCGCAGTCGCCGGCACGTCGGCGAGGCCGCCCGCCACGTCGACATCGCGCTCAGGCAGGATTTCGTCCGGCTTGAGCGTGACCTTCCAGTCGGCGGTACCGGCAGCCGACATCTCGGCGCGCGACCAGGACGGGTTCCTGACCTCCATCCCGGGAAGCTCGATGGGGCGCAGCTTGATCGCGACCTCGTGCTGATCCCAGTCCTGCTCGAGCTGGAACCCGATCTCGTCCAGGCCGACCTCCTCGGCCGGGCGCTCCGTCGCCTGCGGAACCGAAGGCAACTCCTCGAGGTCGCGGCCGCGCGCCACCAGCCCATCCGGCAGCCGCATCGAGGTCTCGTGCCGTTGCTCAGGCACTTGGTCACTTGACGACGTGACCACCTCGGTCCGGCGGCCGGGGACGACGACGCCGGATCCGGTCCGCGCGCCGACCTTGCTCTGGCGACGCCGGCGGCGGAGGCAGCCGTCTCGCTTCGTGCAGCCGAACTGCTCGCGCCCGGGCTTGCACGGCTTGCCGAGCTTCTCGTCCTTCTCCCAGCAGTCGACGACGCGGTCGGTCATGGCAGCCTTCCGCGCGCTGGCAGCCGCAGGGGCAGGACTTCCCGTCGAAGAGCGACAAGCACCACACGACAAACACCACCAGAACGATCAGCAGCACGATGACGCGCATGGCACCTCCTCGAAGCGCTCGCCAGAGCGAGCTTGTGCACGTGCTGCGTCGTGGCGGCAACGGACTTGAGCTGCCTGCCGGTGCTCACGACGCCGCGCTTCCCGCCCCGTTCGTGGCGAGGTCGATGGTCGCCTGCTTCTTCGAGTGCGTGTCTTCCGCCACGACGTGCACGATCCCGTCGGGGTCGTAGCGGTAGGCCACCTTGACCCGGCGCTCGGCCGGGCCGTTCGGCTGAAGCGGGAGCGTGACCTCGCCGATGACGTGGCACGCCTCCGGCACGGCGCCCTCTTCGCCCTGGACGACCACCACGTTGGCGATGGTCTGCCCGGGCTCGAGGAGCCCAAACACGTCAGACCGCTCCGTCGGAATGGGCGTGTTCCGGGGGATGATGACTGCGCACTGCAGCCTTCCGGTCCGCTGGTTGATCGCGAAGCAGCCCAGATCGTGCGCGCAGACGTCGATCTTGGCGACGCTCGGCGGCAGCACCTCGACGCCGTCCGCCGTCGTGGCCTCGCCCAGCTCCTTCAGCCGCAGCGCGGCCTCGATCGCGTTGCCACGCGCGACCGCGTGGTCCGGATCCACGTCGGCCAGCGGCGGCTTGCCCGACGCCTGCTGGATGATCGCCTTCACCAGCGGCGTGCGGCTGGCCCCACCTACCAGGACTACATCTACATCGGCCCACCTCGCGCCGCCCGCCTTGAGCACGGACGCGCACGTCGCGATGGTCGGCGCAATGATCGGACGGGCCAGCGACTCGAAGGCGTCGCGCGAGACCTTGGCGATGAGCGCCTTGCCGTTGAGGCCCGCGGAGATCGTCGTCTCCTGCCGCGAGCTCAGGGCGAGCTTTCCGCGCTCGCACGCCAGGCGCAGATCCTGGCAGAAGGCCGGGTGCTGCTCGGGCGTGGGGCGGTAGCCGTGCTCGCGCTCGAACAGGTCGAGGCAGTGCCCCTCGAGCGCGGCCAGCAGGTCGTTGCCGCCACAGCGCGCGATGCCCTCGGTGGCCAGGACCTCGACCCGGTCGGCCTCGACCTGCAGGAGCGTCGCGTCGAAGGTCCCGCCGCCGAGGTCGTAGATCAGGACCTTGCGGCCGGGCTTCTTCTCCATCGCGTACGCCAAGGCGGCGGCCGTGGGCTCGTGGATCAGGCTGATGACCGTCACGCCAGCGGCCCGACCGGCGGCGAGCATCTCGCGGCGCTGCTCGTCCCGGTAGTTCGCCGGGATCGACAGAACCACGTGCGTCACGCGCTCACCGATCCGCTGCTCGGCGTACGCCAGCAGCCGGCTGAGGGCCAGGGTCATGAGGTCGCCCGCCGAGTGTTCCTTCCCGTCGGGCGCGCGGAACCGCCACTGCGGGTTTCCGATCTCGCGCTTCCACCCGGCGACGAAGCCCTTCGGCTCGAGGATCGCCGCGTTGAAGGCCTCCTGGCCGAAGATGACCTCGCCAGCTCCGGTGAAAAGGACCGCCGTTGGCGTACTGCTGAAGCCGAGGTCGTTCGCGATGTCCTCAGGCCGCCCGGTCGCTGCCAGTCGGGCCAGCTTGCAGTAGGTCGTGCCGAGGTCGACGCCAATCATGGACGTCATGGCTGTGCTGCTCCTTGAACTGAGATGGATGCCTGCTCACTTCTGCGCGCTGAGATGCGCTGGTCCCGCACGACGACGGCGGCCGGACGGACGGCGACGGTCCCCCGCGCGGTCTCGCGCACGACGGCCGGCCTGCGCACGTCCGCAATCGTCAGGTGCTCGTCCGCGCTTGCCGCGGGAACGATCTCCACGGCCTGTGCAACCTTCGGATCAAAACGGCCTGCGGGGACATCGATGCGCATGCCCGCGCTTGCGAGCGTCTCGCGCATCTCACAGTAGAGCTGCTCGATGAACAGCTCGGGCTGCTCCCGACCGCCGGCATCCGGCAGGGGCATCCTGGCCCAGACGAGGTCAACCAAGGCGATGAGCCGCACCTCAAGCTCCGTGGCCCCGTCCGCGGCAACATCGATCCGCCGGCCCCACACGGCAGATAGTTCGCTCGGGGTCACTTGGTTGACGCGCAGCAGCACGAGCTGCTGCTCGAGACGAAGGATCCGATCCTGCAGCCGCCGCAGTGCCGAGCGCGTGACCGTTTCGCTGGCCATCCGATCTCGCGCTTTCCCGCCTCGCACCCAAGCCATCGATTCACCCTTCCCTTGCCGCGGTCAGGATGCGGGCCAGCAGGCCGACAGAGAGGTATGCGGCCGCCAGTTCACCGAACCGGACGTCACCACAAGCTGTGGCCGCGTCCTTGGCGCCCTTCGCCAGCAGGAACCCAGACGCCGACGCCTGCTCGCGAGCGCTCGCCGCCTTTGTTCTCTGGAGGTTCAGGTGGCTGACGAGGTGATACACCCAGCCGCCGCCGTGGCGAAACCGCACGGCAATCGGGTCGTCGCCGTACCTGCGTCCCATCTCCCTGGACTGGATGAGCACGTCGACATCGCGCTTCCGCAGGATTCGGATCGGGTGGCTCGACAACTCCAGCCACCAGCGCGGCTCATCACCCGGGGTCACCAGGTCGCCGAGGAACCGCTGTCCAGCGTCTCCAAGCTCGACGGAAACGACGTCGTCCGCCGTTCGTTGACCGTTGGCTTCGATGAAGCATGGGAAAGCCTCCTCCACGACGTCGAAGAGAGCCCAGTCCGTCGTCACTATGGTGCCGCCTCCGGCAACGAAGCGGCGCAGTGACTCGACGTCCACTTCGTCTCCGGAAGTAGAGCAGTTCACAATGATCGTGCGCACCCGCCTCAGGTCGGCAGCGCAGCGCTTCGAACGCCTGACGCTCCGGTACGGCACGGACAATGCCCCGAGCACGTCCTCCGCACGGTCGTAGTTGCCTGCAACCACAAGGGTGTGCGCCGAAGCGAGCCGGTTGAGCTGATCAAGTTCGCGTCTTCCGCTCAGTGCGAGCGTCTCGCGGTAGCCGCGCGCGGCGGCTGCATAGGCTGGCAACATGTGGGTCATCGTCATCTCCTCCTAGTTGTCTTGCTCAGCAGGCTGGGCACGCCCACGGCCCAAGGCGCTCCCTGACCACCTGCTCGGTCGGGTCAACCATCAGCGGAGCAGGCGATGTCGGCCAGCGTCGCGCCGCCTCCCGGCACACAGCACCCTTGAGTGCCAGGACCTCGTGGTCGGACAGGCACGCCAGCGAGCGGATCACGTCCGCCACGTGCGGACGCACGACGTCGGCCTGGATCCCACCGTCGTGCGCTCCGTTACCCTCGTCCGAACCCAGGGGGCGCGAAGTCCTGTCGGAGCCGTCGTCTCGATGATTGTACTTTAAACTCAAACCCGTGCTCCTCACCACGCCGCTTTCGCACGCTTGAGTCGCTGTCCGCAGCGCAGGCACTGCATCTCCAGCTCCACAGCGGCACGCACGTTCGTGCAGGCACAACTCCACTTGTTCTGCGTGCTCGTCCCCTCGGGACGCTGCTCGTCCTTGTCGTCCTCTAACAGCGGCCCGGTATCCACGCCATGTTCCTCCAGCAGCTTGGTGAAAGGCCCTTGCTGAACTTGAACCGTGCATCCTCGTGCGTCCACAACGAGGCCGTACGAGGCGGCCTTCTTCCTGAACTCGGCATTGTGATAATTGCGCTTGCCCGGCTTTCCATGCAGGCGCTGCCACAGGTGGAGAAGCTCATGGAACACCGTTTCCAGGAGTTCGGCCCGAGGCTTGTCGAACCAGCGGTCGTTGATCGTCACCTCGTGCTGCACGCCCAAACCATTCCGGCCATTGCGGTAGCTGCCGAGTACATTCACGCGGAGCCGCTCCACGCGGATCGCGGGCGTCTGCAGCTCCAGGCCAAACCTGTCATCGAAGCGCTTAGCCCAGGCGTGCAGTTCCTGGACGAGTCCACGGTGTTCCCAGTCCTGCCGCGACGCCGCGTGGTCACGGAGGGCGCCGTTGATCGGCTCGGGCGTCAACACGACGGATGCTCCCGTCCGTTGCGCGCGTCATCATCCGTCTGAGGGGCCGCCTTCCCGGAGGACGGCTGATCCGCCCCCCTGCACGGACAGTCGGCTTGCACTCCCATGCTGAGGAACTCGCGCACGGCAAGCCGCATCGCGTGCACACCGAGGTAGAAGGCCTTCTGCGCGGCCAGTCCGATCAACCGGTGCTGTTCCTCGCTGACTTGGCCCTGCACCTGTGCGGCAACGCCCAGGGACTCGCGGAGCTGCGCGGTTCCCGCCGCCGCAAGGTGCGGTTCGAAGGTGCCAATGTCCTCGGCGATCTTCCTGCGCTGCTCTTCGTCCTCTAGCTCGCGCCGCGCTCGCCATGCGAGGTCCGGCGTCACCAGGGCATCACCGCCCGCACGTCTGCCAGTACTCATGCCTAGGGCTCCACGGGTTGCGCGGCCCATAGGACGACGGGCCTCACCTCATCAGTTGCGGAGGGCCCCGTTCGTAAACGTCCCCTAGGGTTCCCGCTGGGTCATCCACCACGAACGACAAGCGCATTGGCCGTTTTGCGCAACGGATCGACCACAAACGGCTGATCCGCCGACTTCTCGTCGTAACCTGACCTACCCCCAGACTCCTTCCCACTGACCTTGGCAGAGGCGGTACGCTGTCCCGCATGTCTCGCCGGCCGCACCGCCTGTCCCTGGATGCTCCGCTGCGGAGCTCGGAGCCGGACGGTGCGACGTTCGCAGCAGGCATACCTGCGGTACCGCAGGAGTACCGCCACCGTGAGGCAGCCTGGCTTGACGAGGTGGCCGATCTGACCCACGGCAAGCCACCTCGGTGGCTCCGGGAGGTGTGGGAGTATTGCCCGAAACTCCGAATCAACGAGAAAGCTCTAGCGGCCCTTCGCGAGATCCGCAAGCACTCGCATCCAGCGATGGCGAACGTGATCTCAGAGTATGCGCTAGACCTGAGACCAAGGCACCTCACACCATCCGGAAGAAGTAGGCAAACCGTTCCTCGTGGGTTCCTCACGTCCACGATTTCGGTATTCGGTGAACAGAGCACTTCACAGAAAGCACTCAGCACTATTAGGGAGAATCGGGCCCGGCTTAGGGCAAACGCCTTTGTCCAGCTTGCGTGCCAACACAGCCCGGCAACGTTCGACTACTTCGCCACTGCCATGTGTGACGGCTGGCATGGCCAATCGCTTCAGCCGCTGCTCAAGTCCAGGGTCGCATTAGAGTCTTCAAGATCACGCATCAGTCGCACGTTTCGTGAGGCCATTCCGACAATCCTCCCTGTCGAGTTCCGCGTGCCATTTGCGCCCGCAATGGCCCCTACCGACTACGACAGCCAGGCCGCCTTCTTCAATCTCAACTATCGTCTTACCCACTTAGAGGCGCTCTTCAGCCCTGAGACCGCCGTACAACGCCACGACAGCGACGAGTTTCCTCCTCCGCCTACGGAGTTCACTGATCCGAACGCGTACATGCTCCACAGACGTCACCAGCGACTCGGACACCTGATCCCCTGCGCCCACCTCTGGCGGGGGTGGGTAAAGGAGTTGCTCAACTACGCAGCAGATGCAAACCGTCCCGAGGCCCGAGCCTTCGCAGCTTACTACGGCCTCTATGCTGCGAATCAGCTCTCGGGCGACGACTACGGTCGCATCCTTTGCGCGGAGACAATTGTGGCGGCCTGGGACAAGACTGCCCTTCACGGCGTCATCCGAGAAACCTATGAGAATCTCTCGGAGCCGTGGTACCGAGAGAATCCCTACCATATGGCAATTAATCTTCTCCGCCTCGTCGTGTACTTGAAAGCATATCCGGGAGGCCAGCCATCGCTTTCTGATGGAAGACGCAAGACTATCGCGATCATCGCCCAGTGTGTTGACCACAGGCTCGGCTTCATTGAAGAACGCCGCGCCGTACGTAACGAGGCACTCTATTTGTACACGCTTGCCACGCAGTCTCCTTCGTGACGAGGGCATTGGTTCAAATAGTCGCCAAGTCCACTGTGACGTGTGGACCGCATCCGCGATCTCGGGCTTGGGAAACACTGGCAACCGATTATCGCTAGGGTCGAGAATCAGCACCGCACTCTCTACCGATACCTCAGCGATAGAGGCGTAGCCGACTACCTCACCAAGGACTGGCCCCACGAGATTCCCGGCTATGGCGTAGTGCTCAACTACGCGCGCACCAGCAAGCGAGGCCTCCACCATCGCGTCTGTCACGGACTGTTTGCTCTGCACCGCCTCATTGGGCCGTATGAACCGCCGCCGCTAGGTCCCAAAGTACCGCGCGACATGCGCGAGCGCATCTCGAGCGAAGCAGGCACTCTGATCGCCCACGAGGGAGTCAGCATACCACGCTGGCCGCCACGGGCGATCGATCGGCAGGGAACTCCCTTCGATGCCAAGCGTGACTACGGGTGGCAGGACTTGAGTGAGTATCTCTCTACCGTGCCGGTCATGCTGCGCGCTGAACGCGAGATGGCCTCAGGGGTTTCGGAGCATTGGAAGCATCAGCAGGAGCATCTTGCTCGAGTCCTCGATGGAGCGCAGTGTGCACCACCCATGAGGCCCGACCTCCCGCTCTTCTACCTTAGCAAGGCATGGATGCCGCCAATCGACACGCCCCGGCTCCTCGGTAGCAGCTCGGGAGGGAGTGGAGGCGCTGCGGGTTATCGCGAGATGGCTCCCCACCTCGCCGTTGTGCGTGACACCATGCTCGCTGCCTACATCGACGATGTAAGTGAGCTAACTGGCACCCAGCCGCCTCGATGGGTCCGAGACAGCGCTTACCGCAGCAATGCCGAGCACCTTCGCGCCACCTTTCACGCAGTCTCGGGGTCTGGCTTCGACGCCGATCGAGAAACTGTTCGCGCATGGGCGCGAAGTCTCGGCCTTTCTGGTTGGGATGAGTAGCTCGGTCGCCCGTCCTACCTGGACCCGAAGTAAGGCAATTCGAGTATTCCAGGAACGAGACTTTTCCACGGCTGATAGGGTTGCTGTGTCGGAATGCGAAGCTTGGACAACGCGAATCCTTCCTTCACCGTGTACTGCTCACGAAGGTTCCTTCCGTCCAAGACGAGTCCCCTCGTAACACCATGGCGAAAGATCACTCCAACAACGGAATCTACCGCATGAACACGCTCACCAGACGATGCCTCCGTACCGCGTTCCACCGAGAGAAGATACGCGTCCTGCGGCGTTGTCAACAGCGTCAGGTCTGCGTTATCCCTATCACTTCTCCCGATGATCTCGACATCCACCTTGCCCAGCCATCCTCCCAGAAACGCGCCAAGGCACTTCTCCAACACCCGAGTGCGCGCTCTCTCCCGTGAGACTATCCGCAGATAGGCATCCTCTAGGTCAATCTCCCGTGACAGGCCCGGAAAGTGCCGGGCTTCTCCAGAAACGCGTACGTAGTGCGTCTCGCCATGTGGGTCTCCATCGCTGCGATCGAGAATCCACCAGCCACAAGTCTCGCATGTTCGCACTCTCAGCGTGCGCCACGTCTTGGGATCGTCGAACTCATGAAGCTGTACTGAGTGCATGAGCTGGGTGCAGTAATCACAGTGTACTTCATCCACGTCTGAAACTGGGCCCTCCCACCACCCACCCAATCCCATACTGAAGTGGCCTCGCAAAGCTCCGGATGCAAACACGTAGCTGCACAACCTGTCACTCATTTGTGTAATCCTGATGCGACTTTCGTTGGGTCAGCTTGCCACTGGCCTTTCGCGGGTTTTCCGCCTGAGCGCGTGTAGTGGTCACAAAAATCCTTCGCGTTTGGCCGCTGGGAGGAGCA
>JACQII010000013.1 GCA_016198585.1 Candidatus Aenigmatarchaeota archaeon
CTGGTGACCGGGAGCAGGTATATATGCCCGCCGGACAATCCACCCCATGATCGCGACCCCCACCACCACGAAGCGGCACCTCTTCGTCTGCATCAACGAGCGGACCGCGGACCGGCAATCGTGCGGCCCGGACGGCGGGCAGGCCATCCTCCAGGCCCTGCGCGCCCACGTCAACGAGCGCGGCCTCTTCCACCAGTACAACATCTCGAAAGTGACCTGCCTCGGCCACTGCCTCAGGGGGCCGGCTCTTGCCATCTACCCGGACGGCATCATCCTCACCCGCATCACTCCCCAGGACATCCCGGCCATCATCGAGCGCTACCTCGGCTAGCCGCTCGCTTAACTAGGCCCGCCCCCAAGAATACACCATGCTCCTCTCGCTGGTCGCCTCCCGGTGGGTCGCCGGCCGGTCCGTCGCTTCGGCCATGGCCGCCGCGCGCCAGGCCCGGTTTTTCGGGATGAAGCCGATCATCAACCACCTCGGCGAGCACTACAAAGACCGGTGGAAAGTCGAGCGCGCTGTTCAGATCTACCGCGAGGTCCTCGCCTCCTCCCGCCACGAGCTGCTGAAGGCCGACCTGTCCGTGAAGCTGTCACAGCTCGGCCTCCTGATTGGCAAGGGCTACTGCCTCCAGAACCTGCTGGCGCTGCTCGAGGCCGCCGACCGGGCCCACGCTGGGATCTGGCTGGACATGGAAGCGCCGGCGACCATTCAGGACACGCTCGATCTCTACTTCGACGCCGCTCCTGACCACCCCCACCTCGCGGTCACCCTTCAGGCCAACCTCGAACGGACCAGGAGCGACCTCCTCCATGTCCTCCGCAAGAACGGCAGGGTCCGCCTCGTCAAGGGCGCCTACCCGGGGGACTACCAGGAGTTCAGGGAGGTCGAGGCCCGCTACGCCCGCCTGCTGCGCATCCTCTTCGCGAAAGGCGACCACTTCGCGGTCGCCACGAGGAACCAGGAGCTCGTGAACCAGGCCGTGGTCCTCCAGACCCGCGCCCGCAAGGAGATGGAGTTCCAGCTCCTCCGCGGCATGAGCCGGCCGCTGAAGCGGCAGCTGCTCCGGGCAGACCAGGCCGTCGGGGAGTACATCCCCTTCGGCGACGCGGTCAGTCCATACGCGTGGCGCCGGGTCAAGGAGATCGTCCGCCGCTTCTAGCCGCCAGTCCAGAGGCTGATTCGTGCAATCGCCGAACCCCACGCGCGCCTTTTTAAGCCTTTCCCGGGCAATCACTGGTATGACCGACCAAATCCAGGCAGCGCACGCTCTTTCTGTCCCCTGGGAAGGCAGCCGCTACGAGACCCTCGCCGACCTGCTCCTCCGCCAGCGCGACCGGCCGCTCCTCTCCTTCTTCGACGATGACGCCGGCACGCGCCAGTCCTTCACCGTCCAGCAGTTCCGCGAGCGAGCCTTCAGAGCGGCCGGTCTCCTGGAGTCGCTCGGCGTCACGCGCGGCGACAAGGTCTCCACGGTCTTCGAGAACCATCCGGACGTACTCACGGTCTTCTTCGCGACCTGGATCCTGGGAGCGGTCGCCGTCCCGATCTCCGTCCTCGAGGACGACGGCCGCAAGCGCTTCATCAACGAGAACGCTGAAGTCAGCGTCATGGTCGTCCAGGACCGCTTCGCCGACCTGGTCCCCGCGATCCGGACGCTCAGCATCCGCCACGTGGTCGTCGCAGGGAACGAGGACTTCGATCGTGAGCTCGCCCGCTTCCCGGCTTCTGCGGCGGCCGCTGCCCGGACCGGCGACGAGGCCCTAATCGTCTACACCTCCGGGACGACGGGACTGCCGAAAGGCGTGGTCCTGACGCACGAGCAGATGCTGGCCGACGCCGAGGGCATCCGCCGCCACTTCCAGTTCGGGGAAGGCCACCGCTTCATGTGCGTCCTGCCCCTCCACCACGTCAACGGCATCATCGTCACGACGGTCACGCCGCTCTACGTCGGCGGCTCGATCGTCCTGAACAGGCGCTTCCGGACCAGCACGTTCTGGCAGCGCATCGCCGAGGAGCGCGTGCAGACCGTTTCCGTCGTCCCCACGCTGCTGCAGTTCCTTCTGGAGAAAGACCTTCCCCGGGGAGACGTCTCCTGTCTGCAGACCATCATCTGCGGCGCCGGTCCCCTGACAGTGGAGCTCGCGAAGGCCTTCGAGACCCGCTTCGGCCGCAGGATCACCCACGGTTACGGCCTCTCCGAATCGACCTGCTATTCGTGCTACCTCCCTACTGAGCTCACTCAGGAAGAGCACGAGCGCTGGATGCGCGACTTCGGCTTCCCCTCGATCGGCGTGCCCATCGCGCCGAACGAGATGGCCATCCACGACCCTTCCGGGCATGAGCTGGGCGAGGACGAACGGGGCGAGATCGTGATCCGCGGCAAGAACATCATGCAGGGCTACTTCAAGAGGCCGGACGCGAACCAGGAAACGTTCAAGCACCGGTGGTTCCGGTCGGGCGATGAGGGCTTCTATCGGACGGACGCGCGCGGCCGGAAGTTCTTCTTCATCACCGGCCGCCTCAAGGAGCTGATCATCCGGGGCGGCGAGAACATTTCCCCGCTCGAGATCGACGAGGTCCTCCAGTCCATCCAGGGCGTCCGCGGCATCGCCGTCGGCTTCGAGAACAAGTGGTACGGCGAGGAGGTCGGCGCGGTCGTCCAGCTCCTCAACGGGATGCCGGTCAGCCCCGAGGAGATCCTCCGCCGGTGCGCCGAGCGGCTCTCGTTCTTCAAGCGGCCCAAGGTGGTCAAGTTCGTCGACACGATCCCCGTGACGTCGACCGGGAAGTACCAGCGGATCAAACTGAAGCCGCTGTTCGCGGAGTTCCACGAGACCCAGTTCCGGGAGCGGCCATGATCCGGCCCTTCGGCGGCAGACGGCCGCAGGTCCACGGCGGCGTCTACATCGCCGAGTCCGCGGAGATCATCGGCGACGTCATGATCGGCCGCGGCAGCTCGATCTGGCCCGGCGTCGTCATCCGCGGGGACGAGTCCCCGGTGACGATCGGCGAGCACTCGAACGTCCAGGACAACTCGGTCATCCACTGCTGCGAGACCCTCCCGACGATCATCAAGGACTACGTCACCCTCGGCCACGGGGTGATCGCGCACTCGACGACCGTCAACAGCGACTGCCTGATCGGGATGGGCGCGATCCTGCTGAATGGCAGCGAGATCGGCGAGCGCTGCATCATCGGCGCCGGCACCCTGGTCAAGGAGGGCCAGGTCATCCCCCCGGGAAGCCTGGCCGTGGGCGTGCCAGCCCGGGTCGTCCGCCCGCTGGAGGACAAGGACATTGCCAAGATCAGGAACAACGCCCTCGAGTACGTGCGGCTCATGAAGAAGTACCTCTGACGTGGAAGGCTTTTATTGCTTTTCACGAAGCATATACCTATGAAGGGCACGTTCCATCGCTACCTCCGCTCGCTGGTCGAGGCCGGCGACAAGCAACCCCATCGCAGCCTCTTTTCCTACTACGTCGAACTGCACTTTCATGATCCTCTCTGCAAGCAGATGTGGGGCAACTTCTCCGTCGAGGAGCTGCAGGAGTACGACGGCGCCCGCGCGAAGGTCGTGACCAGGGCAAGGAAGGCCACCAAGGAAGCGGCGGGCATGGTCGCTCTCACCGAGGTCGGCTGGCAGGGGACGCTTCGCGTCCCTGGGATCACGCCTCCGTACCTGGAGGTGGCGTCCAGCCTGGCCGGTCAGAGGCCGGACGACCTGCCGCCGACTGCCCCCGAACGTATCGATCTGCCGCTGGAGAAGGCAGCGACAGGATGGAGGTACCCTCTGGACATGGGCCTCGACACCGAGAGGCCGCTCTCCATTGATTGTGACCTTGTCGAGTGACAGGCCTCGCTTGAAATATGCGCTTCGCGCTATTCAGGCGGCTTCATACCGAGGCGGATCCGCTCATCCGACAGGACCACGTCCCCGGGCTTGATCAGGGCGAAGCCTTCTGCCTGATGCGCGAGTTCGAGCAGTACCTGGCACGCGGGAGTGAAATCCGTGCTGCGTTCCATAGCCTCTTCCAGCCGAAGGTAGTGGGGCTGCACCGCGTCAGAGGCGCCCCCCTTCGGTCGGATCGCGGACCGTGGAAGCAGGTCCGCCACCTGGCCGACGTACGCCTTTCCTGAGTCCCTATAATAGAGCCAGACATAGCCATCCCGCGGGTCATACAGCGAGACCACGGGCCCGCGGCGCTTCAACACCGGATGGGGAGAAAGGTTATTAAATTGTCCTCCGTCCCCAAATTCAGTCTTGACGCCAGTCTCTTCGAGAACTTCCCGTCGCGCGGTGTGGAAGTGTGCGAGATTAAAGAAGGCCTGGCTCCGCCGCTGGACGTCGTCGGATGTAAGCAACGCTTCTGCCTCGGGTGTCAGTTGGCGGCGGTATCCGTCGAGGTCATCCTTTCTCACCCCGCCACCAGGGAGCACCAACTGGCGGGCGCGCATCGGATCGTCCGGCTTCGCCCGGATGGCGACGAGGAGATCTTTCCCGTCGCCGGTCTCGCGCGTCACGTATCCCCACGCGACCATGCGGTACCCGTCCTGGGGCAGCCCAGAGAACTCGGGGCTGGTCAGGACGTCGCTGAATTGGTATCGTTTCATGAGACACCGATATTTCGATTAGAAGAGAAAGACTTATAAGCCCCACTGCCTGCCGATTCCATTCCTGGGAGCCGGGAGCGTTCGCGCGCTGCTCCAAGCCTGCCTATCCTTCCGCCACGCCCCTCCGGAACGCCACGAGGCACCGAAAGCTTTTTATAGTCTATTGTCACTTTATAATAGTGACATTTATGTATCGTGGCCATGCAGGACATCGGGACTTCTGGATCCCCTTAGCAGGCCCACTCGAGCGCCAGCAACTCCTGACCAGGCTGAAGGAAGTGTATGCGAACCAGGATCTGGGCACGGGAGACTACCGCTCCATAGCACCGGTTGACTCCGGCGTGGCGGCGGCCTTCTGCACGAAACACGAGCTGCCCTTCAATCCTGATCGCCGCTACACGGTAAACGCCCTGACGCGCGCCTTGGGCAAGGCATATCTGCCGCGGAGCACGCCTTCCTTGAAGGCCCAGTACATCCGCCTGATGGAAGAAGCTGAAGGGCAGAGCGCTCCCCGAAGCTCGCTCGCCGGTGACGCCGGTCCGATCGACCAGCAAGGCACGCTCTTCTAGGTGCAGCTGCATCGTTCCAGGCACGCGGAACAATCCCGCGGCTAACCGTTCCGGTCTGTTGCAGCCGCCGCTTTCATAGGTGAAACGCTACAGTCCAGAATATCAATCGCACAAGGAGGTGATTACCTATGAAGAACAAGTACATGGCTGCAGCGAGCCTCTTCGCCGTCCTCGCCATCATGGCGGGCAGCGGAGTCGCCCAGGCAGAAGGCATCGCCCGCACCGAGCCGTCGAGGCTCGAGCGGCTGCGCAACCTGATGCCCCAAAGCATCGAGGAGGTCCGCCAGCAGCTAGGAGAAGAGGCCACCACGGCCGTCATCTGGGACCACACCCACACACACTACGCTGTCCTGACGTACGGCAATGGCCACTTCGTCGGCGAGGCCCATGACCTCGTGCCGCACCCCGATCACCCACAGGAAGGCAAGCAGATCTGGGGAGTCTACGGCAATGGCAAGTGGGCAGCGTTCGTCGATGGGAACGGCCTGGACAACCTGGTCTACGGCGCCTACAAGGACGTCGAATGGAGAGGCCAGGACCTCACCCTGTGGACCCTGCACAACTTCATGAACGACGCAGTGGCTTGGGGTCTGGGAGTCGGGCTGTTCAGCGAGTAAGCACGTGACTGGGCGTGAGGTGCGCGCGCACCGATGACCGGCCTCACTCATTCTCTCTCATCCCTTCCCGAAGATCAGCGCCAGCAGGGCCTTCTCCACGTGCAGGCGGTTCTCGGCCTGGTCGAAGATGATCGACCGCGGACCGTCCATCACCTCGGAGGCGATCTCCTGGCCGCGATGTGCAGGGAGGTCGTGCATCACCAGGGCGCGCGGGGCGTGCGCCAGCAGCTGCCGGTTCACCTGGTACGGCCGCAACGCGCGCTCGCGCGCCGCTGCCTGAGCTTCCTCCCCCATCGAGACCCAGGTGTCCGTGTACACCACGTCTGCCCCGGTCGCCGCCTGGACGGGGTCCGTGACCAACCAGAGCTGGGCGCCGGTCGTCGCGGCGTTCTTCCGGAAGTCGGCGACCACTTCAGGGCGCGGGCCATAGCCCTTCGGGCTCGCGACGGCCAGGTGGACCCCGAGCTTGGAGCAGGCGTGCATGAGCGAGTGGGTGATATTGTTGTTGCCATCGCCGACAAACGCCAGTTTCAGGCCGCGGAGCCGGCCGAGCTTCTCCTCGATGGTGAACAGGTCGGTGAGAGCCTGGCAGGGGTGGAACAGGTCGGTCAGCCCGTTGATGACCGGGACATCGGCAGTAGCGGCCATCTCCACCAGGTCGGCGTGGGCAAAGAGCCGCGCCACGATCCCGTCGCAGTACCGGGAAAGCACCCGGGCCGTATCCGCAATGGTCTCGCCCCGCGAGACCTGGGCGTCGTGGAACTCCAGGTAGATGTCGTCCCCGCCGAGCTGGTTGATCCCCACCTCGAACGAGACCCGTGTCCGCGTCGAGGGTTTCGCGAACAGCATCACGAGGGTCTTGTTCTTGAGCTGCGTGCCGAACGGCCGCCTCTTGAACGCCCGCGTCCGGTCGAAGACGGCCTTGATCTCCTGCGCGCTCAGGTCCTGGACCGACAGCAGGTCTTTCCCCGCAAGCATACAATATTGTTGGCGTAGCGCTTATAAGAGACTTGCCGCCGGTGGAGAAACGACAGCACGACTTCCTACGCCACACACGCAGAACCCCACGGTAATCGTGTGATGAATGGGGTTTCCAAGATTCAAACCTTTCCCCCTTTAAGGGAGTAGTAGACTTCCAGTAATCGGTGGATTTCGTCAATCCGTTCCCGGCGGATGCCGACACAATCCCCTTTCTTCGCAAAGAGAAGACCGTCCTTCACCATAGCTTTCACGATACGGAGGGCTTCGTTCCGGAGGTGTGGGGGAAGCGATTTTACCGCAAAGTGTACATTGATGTACTGCTCCCGCTTCCTTGAAATGTTATGGACAACGATGGCCCTGATCTGCTCCTCTGTGAGAGAAATCATAAGTAACGATGAAGATACTTTAGAGGTACTCATTTATATACTTTAGGTTCTCATAATATGTATTATGAGCACAAGGATACAACAGGTGTTCTCGAAGAAAGGAAACGTTGATACTGGTCATATGACTCCTCCTCATTCCCTCATCCTTGACTTCCTCGGCGAAGGCACGATCAACAGGGTGGTAGACTACCTGATGGAAAAAAGGCCGTTTGACTCCACCAAAGAGGAGATCATGAAGGAAACGGGAGTCTCGAGAAATACGTTCTTCCGTGTCTGGGGGCAGATAGAACAGTTCCACATGGTCAGAAAGGTGCGGACCGTGGGAAGGGCATCTCTCTATCTGCTGAACGACGATAGTCCGGTGGTTAAAAAGTTATTGGAGCTTGAACGCGCTCTTATTGAGGAGCATCTAAACGAGAACGCTCCAAAAGTACGTTCTATTGCCGCCCGGTAATGGTGGCAAGCGTGATAGGGAAACTCCAGAATCGATGGGGTGAGCGAGTCAGGCACGCTACTTCGTGATGATCGTTCCCCACTCGCCGTTGACGGCGTCCTCGAGCCGGTCGAGGTGGGTGATCACGACGCGCTTGCCGCCCTTCTGCAGGAACCGGATCGCGGCCTGGACCTTGGGGCCCATGCTCCCCGGCGGGAAGTGGTCCTGCTCGTAGTAGCGCTTCAGCTCCTCGAGCGTGACCGTCGTGAGCTTCTTCTGGTTTGGCTTGCCGTGGTTGAGATAGACGAAGTCCACGTCGGTCAGGATCGCCAGCACCTGGGCGCCGACCGCTTCTGCCAGCTTGGCTGCGGTCAGATCCTTGTCAATGACGGCCTCGACGCCTCGCAGCCCGTGCTCCCGCACGACGGGAATCCCCCCTCCGCCCCCGGCGATCACGATCGCGCTCCGGGCAATCTTGCGGATCTCGGCGGCCTCGACGATTGTCCGCGGCTTGGGCGATGCCACCACGCGCCGGAAGCCCTTCATCGTCCGGACTGCGGTCCAGGACCGATCCATGCGGTCGCGCGACGGGTAATAGGGCCCGATCGGCTTCGACGGCTGGGAAAAGGCCTTATCCTCCCGGTCAACGAGGACCTGGGTCAGGACGGTCACTACTGGGATCTTGAAGCCGAGCGCGTGCAGCTTGTTGTACAGGGCCTCCTGCAAGAAGTAGCCGATCATGCCCTGGGATTCGGCCACGCACACGTAGAGCGGCATCTGCGGCGCATAGTCGCGGGCCTTTTCCTGCTGGAGCAGGAGGTTGCCGACCTGCGGGCCGTTGCCGTGGGTGAGGATGATCCGGAAGCCGCGGTTGTGCAGCCGGGCGATATGCGTGGCCACGCGTTCGACATTCTCCAGCTGTTGCGCAGCGGCCCCTTTCTGGCCGGGCCGGATCAGCGCATTGCCGCCAAGGGCAATGAGCAGCGTCACCATATGCGTGAGAATTATTTCCGGACCTTAAAAGCTGCTGTACATCAAACTGCGCCTATTTCCTGCGCACCAGGATCACGAAGCGGACCACCAGGATGATCACGATGATCACCGTGATGACGCCGATGGCGAGGGTCTTGAATGAAGGCGCTTCCGTGCCCTTGATGATCTCGCCGGTGATGTTCTGGATCGTGATGTTCAGGCTGATCCCTGGACTGGTTTGGTTTGCCGGGGGCTCGATCACGTTGGCCTGGCCGTCCGGCCCGACGCTGATGGCGACGGTGTGCTCGGACGAGGCGTGGGCAGAGGACGACGTGAGCGTCGCGGAGTAGATGCCTTCCTCGGTCCCGAACGGCGGTGTCGCGTAGATGTAGACCACCGCTTCCCCGCCGGCTTCGACGGTCACGTTCGACGGCTGCACGAAGGCCCACGCGGGCCCGGCGAGCGACAGCGTGAAGGTCTGCGGGGCGTCGGCTATGTTGCGGACCGTCACGGCGACCGCGATCCCCTCAGCAATCCCAACATCAGCTTCCTTGCCGTTGGTGAGCTCGACCCCGTAGCAGGTGTCGGTCTCCTTGACGTCCAGGGTTGACGCGGCCGAGACGGCGGTGTTCGGCGACGTCGCCGCCGCGGTGATCTGGATCGGGCCGGTCTGGTCGCAGGCGGCTGTGACCGTCGCGTTCTCAGTCCAGGACGCCCCGGGTTCGAGGGCAGCCTGGACGCTCTGGTTGAGGAACGTGAAGGTGAAGTTGTCGGCGAGCTTGCCGGTGTTGCGGAGGGTGAACGTGAAGGCTGCGGAGCCACACGGGCAGACGGCCACAGGCGGCGGGGTGATCGTCACTTCAGCACTGTAGCAGTTCTCGATGGTGAGCGTGGTCGTGGCAGCGTCGGAGACCTCCCCGGCCTTCGCGGTGACGGTGATGACCTCATCCATGGCGTCGCCCTCGACCGTGGCGTCGGTATCGACGCTGAGCGCGACGGTCTCGGACATGCCCGCGTCCAGGGCGACCGAGGTCTTGGCGAGCGAGCCCTTGGTCGTCGTGAGCGCGAAGGTCTCGGTGACGCTTCCGGTGTTCTTGACCGTCACCAGGTAGTCGGCCTTCCCGGGGGCGGCGCAGACCGCCTTCTCGGACGGCGTGACCACGACAACCACATCGCGGCATTCCTCGGACTCGACCGAGGCCGTCACGGTCTTGACGACGCCCTCGTTCTCGGACGCGACCCTGACGTCGAAGGTCTGCACGCCGATCGCGGTCGGCTGGACCAGGAGCGCCACGGTGTCGGTCGGCTTGTTCGTGCCAAGGTCGACGATCTTGGTCACGTCGGGCGTGACGAAGTCAGGCGTATCGATGGTGAAGGTGTCGACGTTGCCGAGATTGTTGATGTCGAGCAAGTACACGAGGGATTTTCCCGCGCAGACCGTGGTCTGCGTGGCCTGGAGGGAGAGGGAGAAGTCATAGCAGTTCTTCACTTCGACGGTGAGGGTGGCCTCGCCCGACGCGTAGGAAGTCGAGGACTGGGCCTTGATCTTGACGGCCTGGCTTCCCTTCAGCTCCGCCGGGGGCTCGGCCTCGACCGTCAGGGTCTTCTTCTCGCCAGCTTGCAGGGTCAGCGACTGGGGGGAGAGGTCAGCCCAGGACACGGACGTGGTCAAGGAAAACGTTTCAGCGAACTTCCCGGTGTTCTCCACTGTCACCGTGAAGGTCTGCGCTCCCCCTGACTCCTCGCAGATGGTCTGGGTGGGCTTGTCCACGGTCAGGACGACGCCGTGGCAGGCCAGGACCTGGACAGGGAGCGTAGCCGTGTCCTTCTCCCCTGTCGAGAGGGAGACGGCCTGGATCCCGATCTCATACAGGCCGGGAACCAGGGATGCAGGAGCGGGCATGTTCACCAGGAACAGGTCGAGGGCTTTCTCCTCGCCTGCTGCCAGGGAGATGTCCTTCTGGATGACGCCGGTCCAGCCCGGGGGCAGGGAGGTGAGATGCAGCTGGTAGGTGTCCGACGCGATGCCCGTATTCCGGACGGTGACGCTGATGACCTGCGGGGTCAGCGGGCCGGGACACGCCAGGTAGGGGTTGGTCGGGGAAAAGGAGGCCTGCGTAGCCGGGTCAATCGCGTCGATGTCGACGCCAGAAGCGGCAGCGGGAGAAGCGATCAGGAGTGAAACAATCCCTGCAAAAAGGAGCATATTCTTGGAGATCATGCCGAGTAATTGATACTAAATTTTAAAAACCTTTAGCGCACTGAAACAATCGCAATTGGCCGGTTTTGCCGCTCCCGGGAGGGCGCTTTCAGCGCGGCAACAGGTGCCGCTGATGCCGTTTCCTGTAGTAGACGTGGTAGCCGATCACCACGGCGCAGATGATGACCGTGAGCCCGGCGACCAGCAGGATCTCATACCAGGGGATTGCGAGCGCGGCAGGCGAGAGCGACGCCGTCGCCACGAAGATCGGGATGGTCTCGGTAAACGTCAGCCCCTCTTCGCCGGCGGTCACCGTCACCTGAGCCTCGTAGGTTCCGGCAGCGGTAGGCGTGACGAACACGAACGTCGTGCGGCTCGTCTCCACCGGGACGAGGTCGTCGTAGGACAGGAACTCCGCGGGTAGTCCACTGACCTGGACGGAGAAGTCCTGCGCGACCGCCGACACGATCTCGATGCCGATGGCCTTGGCCTGGTAGAGCGGAATGTCCATGCTGGGCGGCAGGATCGTCACCGAGGTGCTGAACGGCTCCAATGGCAGGACAGGATCCTGGAAGAGGACCGGGTCCAGGCTCGGCGTGACCAGGAAGTTGAACTGCTGGCTGTCGGTCCCGCACGAGGAGGTCAGGGCGACCTTCCCGGTGTGGCCTCCTGCCGCGGGCGTGATCGTGAACGTCACCTGCTTCTTCTCGAAGGGCAGGAGCGTCAGCGAGGACGTCCCTTTGAGGAACGTGTCGATGGTGAGCTGCGACACTGTCGTGACTGTCGCCTGCTTCGTGTTTTCGATAGTCGCCGTCACGGTCGCCGCGTTCCCCGCGACCAAGTGGTCGACGAAATCCAGGCTGGTGATCGCGACGCAACTTCCTGAACTCGACGCGCCGATGCACGCTCCGCTTTGACAGCCCAGCGGGCAGGAGGTCGTGCTCACGTAACTCGTGGAACAATCCGCGTTCTTGTACGCCTGCTGGAGCGTGCTCCCGGAGCATTGGAACTGGTCGACGAAGCCGGGCGTGCACGCGGCCTTGCAATCTTGCCAGCACGACCCTGCGTCTTCGAAGCAGTTGCATACTCCGTCACCGCAGACCTGGACGCCGCAGGAGTTGCAGTACGAGCCGCTGTTCTGCGCCAGGGTCACCCATGACCCTCCTTGGCAGACCTGGTAGGACTGGGTCGCGTAGCTGCAGTAGTTCTCGCCGGTCACGCCCGCCGGGAACGAGCAGGAGTAATCCTGCAGCACGGTGTGGGTGATCTCTTCGTGGTCGGTGGCGCCGCAGCCGGCCTTGGCGGTGAACTCGATGTCGAACGTCCCCACCGAGAAGCTGAAGCTGTTGGCGACCTCCTTCTCGTCGTCCGCGCCGAGGACGATGCTGCCGTTCGCCAGCTCGTCATCGTCCACGATGAACGTGTAGGAAACGTTCTGCTCGGTCTCGCCGGTGTTGTGGACGGTCACCGAGATCTCGTTGCCCTCCACGTCCAGTCCGAAGACGTCGATGCTGCAGGACTGGGCGGCCGCGCTGCCGCTCCCCAGGACGGCAAAAACCAGCATGCCTAGGACTAGGATGAGGCCCTTCATACCCCTCTATGCGGTGATAGCAATATAAAGCTTTGTGTCACCCTGGCGTAGTCATTGCCTGCTATTCTTGGACCCGCATCCCGATCCCGAGCTGCGCATCCTCCAGGTCGGGCCTGCCGCGGGCTGCGGTCTCCACGCCCCGGGACCGGCAGGCAGCCACGGCCTGCGCGAGCAACTTCCGCACGGCCGGCGACAGCCCCTCACGCTCGATCCGGCCAAGCGCGTCCAGGTCGAAGCAGGCCAGCGAGACGCCTTCGGCGCAGATCTCGTCCATGAGGACCAGGGTAGCCAGGCGGTCCACGAGCACGCCGGGCAGCGGGACCGTGGCCTTGGCTGCCTGGACCTCTTCAGGAGAGGAGAAGGGGAAGACCAGGGTCACGTTCGTGAGGCCGTTGCGCGCGAGTGAGTTGCTCAGTTCCGCGTCTCCGGTGATCCGCGCGAGCGAGCTCCGGTAGAGCACGCGATTAGGGAAAGCCTCCTGCGCGACGCGCGCAAGATCTCCTGCGTCCTGCACGAAGACTGCCTCGCGCCGGGCAGTGCCCGTGGCCTCGGGAGCAGCCTCGCCGATCCCGGCGGGCCGCGGCCACGCCGCGTACACCGCACCCTCGAACGCATCGATGACGACCTCTTGTCCGTCCGCCAGGCCGGCGATCGCCGCCCGCAACGCAGGGACGCCGGCTGTCTTGCCGACGCGGTACAAGCTGCCAGCGCGCACGACGATCCCCGCAGGCGTCGTCGTGAGGTATTCTGGCCGCAGGCTGTCCGTCACCAGGACATCCGCCGCGGCGATGCGCTCCACATCACTGGCATCTCGGACGACCTTGACCGTGCCGCGCGCCACGCCCGGCCGCGCGACCTCGCCCGTGGCCAGCGGCGCGCCTGCGTGGTCGACCGGCACGCGCTGGAATGGCTGCATAGTCGTGACCTGCAGGATGAACGGCCGGCCCTTCTCGAGGACGACCTCGACCGCCTGCCGCGGCCCGAGCGCCTCCTCAGCCCGGCGGTGCAGGTCGAGCAGCGCGCGGACCTCCTGTGGCGCGAGCGTCGAGACTTTCTTCTTTTCGTGCAGGACAGACTGCTTGATCGTCCGGTCCGTGAGCGTGTCCCGGGAGAGGAACCACTCCTTGGTCCCGATCCGCTCGGTGACCGCGCCGTCGGCCTCGGTGTAGAGGTCGGGATCGAAACCTGCGAGCAGGAACATCCCCCAGGAGGATTCGACGAGCCGCACGCCGTCCCTGGTAGGGTGCGGGAATACGACCGCGCACCGGTCGCCGTCGACCATGCGCTGGACGACGATGTCATCGACAGCATGCGACCAGCACTCCTTGATCGCCTGCTCGAGCTGGCGGTGGCCGCGGACGTTCAGCCGGGAAAACCCCCGGGTGCGGACAGCCACCAGGGTCTCGCTCCGGCCGGAGCGGATCAGGTCAAGGGCGCGCCCGCCGACGCTCGCCATGTCCCGTCCGAGGGAGAGCCGGTCGTATTCCCGGCGGACCTGCAGGGCGACGTCGTCCGGGAATGCAGTTTCCTGGCCGCCACCCATCTGGGTGAACGCGTCGAACGCGGCCCGCCGCACAACAAAACCATCAGGTACCGGGAAGCTCCGATGGAGCAGGCTGGCGAGCGCGGCGGCTTTCTCGCTGACATCAGCCGCCCGGATCTCGGAGAACGCAACCGCGTACATTTTTGATGATGGTCGGCAGGATTTAAATGCGGCCACTCCCGGCTAGCGCCCGTCAAAGAGCAGGCCGCCGCCCGTTCCCAGGTCCAGACCTGATGCGCTCGAGAGTTCCATCATCAACAGGGAGAATAGGCCGATGAGCGCAAGAATAATGGCATTAGGCAGGATGACGGCCACGGCAGCCCGCCCAGTGCCCATCTTCTGATAGGTGCGCACCCCCATAATCGAGAGCCCGACGTCCCATAGGATGCTAGCGAAGATGATATACGGGATCCAACTGAACAGCAGGGTCGGCGTGCTTGCGTAGAAGGTGGCCTTCATGGTCTGATCGAGTCCCTTTCTGCCTCCCAGGAGGTAGACCCACAAGTGGGTCCACAGGGCAAGAACCGGCGCAAGCACGACGCTGATGACGTAGACTCCGACGGCACCCAGGGCAGTTAGAAAGAGCACGCCTGTTAGGCCTGCGGGGATCTGGGTCGTCTGTACAGCGGTCGCCAGTCCCCAGAGGAGGGCGGAGACCACGCTGAGTTTCAGGTAGTAGAGGAACGCCCGATCCATCGGCGTCTTCGCCTGCGCGGCGAAGGCTTTCTTCGGCCGCCGCAGGAACAGCCACGCCATCTGCCAGCACATAGTATATAATATTCTCCTTCCCTCCATAAGTATGGACCAGACCGCGCAGACCCTCCTGCAGGAGACGGAGAAGTGGCTGGCGAAGCTCGAGGCGGTCACCCTCCCCCAGCAGCCCAAGGCTGTCGTCGCCAACCTGAAGGCGTACATCGCGGACTGCAAGCACTTCCTCAAGCAGCAGGACTATATCAGGGCATTCGAGGCCATCATCTACGCCTGGGGGATTTACGAGACGGTGCTCTCTATGAAACCTTATAAAGGAGTAACATAACGATAAAGCTCATATTGGTGTGAGTTATGCCAACGATAGAAGAAATCATTGAGGCCATTGGTGCCCTATTTCTCATCTATATTTTTGTAGCGATAGTTGTCCCCGCCTTGGGAGACGCAACAAACACAAGCACATTCCTATTTACAGTTGCTTTGGTACTCATAGCCATTGGGGTGATATTCGGGCTATTCCAGCGGAGATGATATGGAAAACGGCTTAATCGAATGGTTGAAGAAAAATTCATTTCTTATAGCCCTCGCTGGTGGTGTATTGCTGATTCTAAGTCAACTTGGCTTCAACGTTAATGTTCCCTCATTTTATGGCTCACTCGACGTTGAGTCAAAGATAATCTTCATATTTCTCGTCAATACCGTAGTGACAGTTGTGCTATTTGTTTATCTACTCAATCGCACGAGTAGGAAGAAATAGAGTCTCGAGACGGTCTATCTGCATTTGAACCTATAAATCAGGATTTTACTCCTTTTCTATAAAAATGTCGTGAAATAAGATAGCCTCCAAAACCCCCACCAACCAAGCCTATAGCCAAAGTAATGATTGCTGTTAACGTTGATTCACTTCGTAATTTGCTGTTATCATCTTGCAACCTCTCGTATCCGTCTTTAAAGATGTTCGCTAGTGTCTTAAGATCTGCTGGCAGTAGTTCATACTTAGATTCGTTCCAGTCTATGTTTATGTTCTGACTCGAAACGAAGCCATGTTCTACATCGGCATCGTTGATTCTGAATTCTAAGGGAACACAATCGTTCTCGGTTTTACAAATGGAAACTTCTATCAAATCTCCCGCATGTGCATAACCTTGAAAATTGGCAAAATCTATAACGAACTCTCCTGCTTCATTGGTAATCTCGGTACTATTATACCCTGTGTTAGCATTTGTAACTATTACTGTGAAATTAGCGGCTGGTTTTCCATCAATGTAAACTTTCTCAGCAAATGGGAAAGGTATGGGCGGACCAAAGATTCCGGCAGACGCGAATTGAGTGGTGACTATGCTGAAGATCAGACATGTATATAATCCGATATGCAATCTATTCATATTCTGAAATTTATTTCAGTCGTTAAAAGCCTATATTCTTGCGATATCGGAGTAAGATTTCCTTAAGCCTAACACTTCGGGTGATAACTTGAAACCCGGATTTGATATAAGTATATGGTCTTCCTCTACCTGGATTTCATCTATGTTCCCGCGCCTCTCCTTGAGGAAACGCTTCCGTTGTATACGAAGGAGCTCGGCGGGAAGCCGCTGTGGAGAGTGCGCGCGATGGGTACGATCGTCGCCCAGGCGCAGCTCGCCGAGAACGGACCTGCGATTCTGTTCGCCGAGCATCTCGAAGGCAGCGTCCGATCCTGATATACCGCGTGTGGAACTTCAAGAAGTCGCTGGCCGCGCTGAAGGCGGCAGGATTGAAGGACAGAGAACTGGAGATCCCACACGGCCCGTGCTACAGCTTTGAAGCCGCAGGAGGACAACGGTTTGCTATTTATGAATTGCAGCGGCCGCAGGTCAATGAGTTCTTCCGCGGCCGGGCGGATTCGTAGTCACCAACATCGCCTAACGACCGGCTTTCTCCTTCTTCGTCACGTCCCGCGGCGTCCGGGAAAAGATCACCACCAGGACCGTGAGGACCAGCCCGATGACCAGGAGGACGATGAAGAGGGGCGTGAGCCCTGCAAGCAGGAGCAGGAAAGGAACCTGGAGCGCGGCGATCTTCCGTATGCCTGTCCTCCGCGTGGGGCGCTTCCTGATCCGGTAATAGGCGAGGAGTTCGGCAAGGCTGAAGATCAGGAAGACCGCGCCGATTCCGGCCAGGAAGAGAAACACGGGTTCTTCGGCAGCCTGGCCGATGTTCAACCAACCGACTACGACGGCGAGGAACAGCCCATAGGCGAGACTGAAGAGACCTTTGATCAGGACCGTGGTCGCAAGTTTATTCCGCTTCTTTTCCGGCGGTCGTCGCTGGTCAGCGCCCTCGGGAACGGGCGGTGACGGGAGGTCGGTGATCTTCTTCTTGGCCTTCTCCATCTGCTGGCGCTCTTCCTCGGTGAGCCTCCCTTCCAGGGGATCGATCTTCACCTTGGACGTCTCCGCCCCGGAGGAGAGCTTCACGAACCCCAGCCCGGGTTCGGTCAGGTGCAGGATGTCTGCAGGCTCGATGCTCAGCTGCTTTCCGATGAACTTCGCGTCCTTCTCCAGGTTGCACTGCAGGCTCAGGATCCCGCCGGCGTTCGCCAGGACCGTCTCGCTGAAGTCGCTGGGCCGCTGGGACGAGAGGATGATGCCGGTCCCGTACTTCCTCGCCTCGCGCAGCAGCCGGTCGAGCGGCGAGTTCTCGTAGAGCAGCCGGTGGGCCTCGTCCACCACGCAGTAGACGCGCAGTCGGTCAGCCTTCCCGGACTTGTAGAGGTAGTAGATCAGCTTGTTCAGGAAGAACTCGGCGATCGCGGCCTTCACGTCCTCGGTGGGGAAGTCCTTCAGCTCGATGGTGGTGGTCTTGCGGACGATCTCCTCGAACGGAATAGCAGTATTCTCCTTGAAGAAGATGTCCACCTCGAACAGCGGCTCGATGCGGCTGATGAGGGCTTCCCGGATGCCCCGGTTTGTCGCGGTCTCGCCCTTCTCCAGCTGCTCCCTGATCTTCATGAACGGCGGCGCGGCCAGGTCATGTTCAGCCTCCTTGAGGATGTCGATCCCCTGGTCTGTGTAGCAGTCCTTGATGGCCGAGCGGAGCATCGATTCCTGCCGGTCGCCGAGGCCGAAGATCTTCTTGACGATGCTCGCCACCTCGTAGATCACGTCCTGCGGCCGCCGGCCGGCCGCGACCTCGAGCGGGTTGATGGTGAGCTCGCGCAGGTTGATCCGGTACTCGGCAATGTCGCTGTACTCGTTGTGGAAGTCCACGATCAGGCTGGGCACGCCCTGGGCCCGCAGCTCGTGGACGATCGACTTCAGGGATTCGGTCTTCCCCGACCCTGACGTCCCGACAACGAGGAAGTGCGGGTTCTTCTCCTTCCCCGGCTGCCAGAAGATCTTCCGCTCCTGGGACTTCCCGAGGTACACCCGGACTCCGCTGTCCATCATCTCCCTTGCCTTCGGGGGCAGAAAAAGATGATAGGTCCCCGGTCAGGGCGCACTCAGAGCCTGATCTTCCGGAAGGCGTAGCCTGCGACCAGGGTCGCGGCGACCGCCGCGCCAGCCAGGACGGCTAGGTCCACCACGAGTGGCAGCTCGGCGACGCCCAGGAGCGAGCCGCGGAGTCCATCGACGCCGTAGCGGAGCGGGTTCACGAACGCCAGGGCCTGCATCCACCCTGGAGCGGTGGCGAGGGGGAAGAACGCCCCGGAGAGGAAGAACGTCGGCATCACGAGGAAGCTCATGATCATCTGGAAGCCCTCCATGTTGTCCAGCCGCGACGCGAGGATGAGGCCGACCGAGACGAAGAAGGCCGAGATCAGGGCCATGCACACCAGCGCCGCTGCCACTCCGGCGGCCGAGAGGCCGGCCAGGGGGAGCGCGCCCATCAGCAGGGCGATGGCGAACAGCAGCAGCCCGTTGATCATGGCGACCGTGACACTTCCCGCCATCTTGCCGACCGCGATGGCCGTGCGGGATGCAGGAGCGACGAGGATCTCCTTGAGGAAGCCGAACTGCTTCTCCCAGATCACCGAGATCCCGGCGAAGATTGAGGTGAACAGCAGCGTCATCCCGATGATCCCGGGCGCGAAGAACTCCAGGTAGCTGAACGGCACGCCGGGAAGCGTGAAACTGGAGGAGAGGCCGAAACCCATGATCACCAGCCACACGAACGGCATCGACAGGTTGCCCACGATGCGCGACCGCGCCCTGACGAAGCGCTTCATCTCCCGCAGCCAGATCGTGTCGATCGTGCCCATCTCACCGCCTCCAGAGCCGCTGGCCCTGCCGCATGAGCTCTCGCCCATCCGCGCGCTCGTCGCGGATCGCGTGGCCGGTGTAGTGGATGAACACGTCTTCCAGCGTCGGGCGCTTGAGATCCACCGAGAGAATCGGAATCTTGGCCTTCGCCGCGAGCCGCATCAGCCGCGGGATCGCCTTCGCGCCTTCGGACGTCCCGATGGCCAGGCGGCCACCTGCTAGGGAGAGGGTCCACTTCTCCTTCGCCAGGACTTTCGCCAGCTTCGCAGGATCGGCAACCTCGACCGAGATGCTGTCCTTCCCCAGGACGGCCTTCAGCTTCGCGGGCGTGTCCAGCGCCACGATCTTGCCCTGGTCGATGATCGCGATCCGGTCGCACAAGGCATCGGCCTCTTCCATGTAGTGGGTCGTGAGGATGACCGTCACCTTCTCCTTGCGGTTCAGGGCTTTGATGTACTCCCAGATGTTCCGCCTGGTCTGCGGGTCCAGCCCCAGGGTCGGTTCGTCCAGGAAGAGGACCGCCGGCCGATGGATGAGGCCGCGGGCGATCTCGAGCCGCCGCTTCATCCCGCCCGAATAGGTCTTCACCAGCATGCTGGCCTTGTCCTCCAGACGGACGAGACGCAGGACCTCGGCGATGCGCGCTTCCCGGGCGGCGCGCGGCAGCCGGTAGAGGCGGGCATGGAAGTCCAGGTTCTCGCGGCCGGTGAGGTCGCCGTCCAGGCTCGGGTCCTGGAAGACGATGCCGATCGACCGGCGGACGGCATCCTGGTCACGCAGCTCATGTCCGTTCACCTGGGCAGTCCCCGCGGTCGGGCGGACGAGGGTGGCCAGCATGCTGATCGTGGTCGTCTTGCCCGCGCCGTTCGGTCCCAGCAGCCCGAAGAGTTCGCCCTCGCGGATCTCGAAGCTCACGCCGTCGACAGCCTGGACTCCTTGGTAGGACTTGCTAAGCGACTGGACAGCGATCGCGGCCATGGACTCCATTCGCGCGGGGAGTATATAATGCTTGTCCTCTCCCGCTCGCCTCGCGTGTCCGATACGGCAGCTCAGAGGTCGTGGCTGAAGCTGAACAAAACCGGGTAGCCGGTCCCGGGCGCAGCTGCTGACCCGACCGTGACCAGCACCGGCCCGGTCACGGTGTACGGGACGAAGTTGTAGAGCAGGCGTGCTTCCCTGGTCTCGAACTGCTCCAGGAGCATCTCCGTGACCTGGGCGCCGTCCACGTACGCCCCGGCGAGCGGATAGGTCCAGCTGTCCGTGGAGAGCGAGGCGTTCGCGAAGGAGAACACGTCCGCAGAGGCGCCGGTGTTCTTGACCGAGATGTCAGCGCGCAGCTTCGGCGTCTCGCTGCCATACCAGCCCACCCGCTCGAGAGTCACCAGCATGTCCGCGAGGTTCTTGCTCTTCCCCGAAGTGACTGCGGTGGAGAGGTACTGGTCTTCGAGGGAAGGCGGCGCAGCCGGCGCTTCGGGAGGATTTGAATTCTCGGGCTCGGCCGGCGCGGCCGTGCATCCTGCGAGCGCGACGACCGCGACCACGAGGAAGGCTGCGACCCGCATAGATACTATTACGGCGCGCCGCGGCTTAAAGCTGCACTAGCGGCCCAGTGCCGACCGGATGCCCCAGCCCTTGTAGTGGAAGTTGCGCACCGGGCGCATGTCGCTGTTGGCCCCCAACGAGAGCAGCCGGGAGATGAGCGGCATGATCAGGATCGTGAAGATGACGACCCCGAGCACGATGGTGTAGGCGTGGGCCGTGATCAGGCCGGCCACGTGCAGGATGTTGGCGATGATGATGGTGTACTCGCCCCGCGGGACCATGCTCACGCCGATGAGCTTCGCCTCGCCGCGCGAGAGCCGCGCGAAGCCGGACATCACGCCGCAGCCGATCACCTTCGCGAGGGCCGCCACGATGCCGAGGAGGACGATGAGCCAGATCGAGCTGAAAAAGCTCCCGATGTCGAAGGCGACCGCGCTGTAGGCCATGAAGAGCGGGATGAAGAACCCGTAGCCGATCACCTTGGCCTTGGGGAACACGTACTTCTCCACGAGCGGGCTCCGGTTCATGGCCATCCCGACCAGGAATGCTGCAGTGACGCCGGCGATGCCGATCCGCTCGCTGATGAAGGCGATCACGAAGACCACGGCGACGGCGACCGAGACCAGGATCTGCTCGTCCTTCACCCGCTGCGAGACGTGCAGGACGTGGCCCACGGCCTTCGACCCAGCCGTGAGCAGGATGAAGAAGAACCCGAGGATGCCGAAGAAGAGGCTGACCGCCTTCCAGATGTCCACCTGGCCGACCGAGACATAGGTCCCGAGCATCGAGAGCGCCAGCAGCGCGATCACGTCGTCCGCGATGGCTACCGAGACCAGCATGCGGCCGCCCGAGGTCTGCAGCTTCCCTGAATCGGCCACCGTGCGCAGGGAGATGGCCGTGCTCGTCGCCATGAGGGTGACCGCCACGAAGAGGGCGGTCTGCGGATCGCCGAAGATCGTCAGGCCCACGAAGAAGCCGGCCACGAGCGAGAGCATCGCGCCGGCGAGCGCGATGACGGTCGAAGCGTAGAGGTTGTCCTTGAACTCCTCGAACTTGGTCGAGAGCCCGATCAGGAACAGCAGGAACAGCGCGCCGATGCCCGCGACCTCCGCGAGGATGCCGTTGTTGGCAGGGACGAGACCGAGGAATGCGCCGAAGAGGATCCCGGCGAAGATCTCGCCCAGCAGGGTCGAGAGCCCGAGCTTGGTGAATGCGTAGCCGAAAACCTTGGCGCCCATCAGCAGCAGGGCTATGTTGAGAAGAAGTTCGCCCGCCATACCCCGCCCCTCATTGATCCCGCGCCCCCGGACTTTACTATAGGAGCCAGCCCCTATTTAAGCGCCCGGAAGGCGCTTATAAGCTGCCGCCCGCGGCGATCGTTCCATGGCCGACAGATGCCGCTTATGGGGTGAAACAATCGCCTTGCGCGCGGTGGGGGAGGGGGAGGACGCTTCAGGAGCCGTAGTAGAACTTCTCGTGGACGACCTTGCCGTCCTTCCAGCGGCGGATCGCGACCTGGGTTCTCCGGACCCGGGTGCCGTCCTGGAGGGTGAAGTCGAAAAACCATTCCGCTACGCTCACGTCGCCGGTGGCCGCCGTGGCCCGGAGCTCCGCGCCATGGAACTCCTTGACCGCGGCGACGAACTGCTCCTCGTACGCGCGGCTGGCCGCCTTGCCCATGCGGGGCGGGGTCTCATTGTCCTGCATCACGACCTCGTCAGCATAGAAGCGGTCGAATGCCTCCAGGATCTTGCCCTCGCCGATCATCCGGTCCAGCTCATCGGAGAGCGCCTTGACGTCCATAAGAGCAGGTGGTGACAGACCTTATAAAGGCGCTTCCCATCCGCCCGGCCAACAACCACCCGATCGATCTTCGAGACATAGTGATCACTATGACCCTGTAGTGACTTCAGGGATTAAATACGTTGCCCCGCAGGCGCCAGGGCAGCAACTCGTTCAGACCGGGCACGTCAGAGGCGGCTTCTTCAGCAGCTCGAGGAGCAGGCGGATCGTGTGGCGGACGTCGACCATGCTGGCGATGCCCATCGTGGTGTGGATGTTCCGCACCGGCACGGCCAGGACCGCGGTCGGGATCCCGCCCTTCGTGGTCTGGATCACGGTCGCGTCCGTCGTCCCCTCCTCGAGGGCCTCGAGCTGGTAGGGGATCTTGAGCTTCTTCGCGGTCGCCTTGAGCCAGTCCACGATGCAAGTGTTCGAGATGAATTCGCCGTCCTTGATGGTGATGCACGGTCCCTTGCCGAGCCAGCGGGTCGGGTCCTCGAAGACGTCGTTTGCGTGGGTCGTGTCGACGGCGATGCCCCAGTCCGGGCTGATCTGGAACGCGGGCGTGCGGGCGCCAAAGAGCCCGAACTCCTCCTGGACGGTGAAGACGAAGTACAGGTCGGCAGGCGAGCGCTTCAGCAGCCGCGCCACCTCGAGCAGGATGTAGCAGCCCAGGCGGTTGTCGAGGGCCTTCCCGAAGATCGCGTCTCCTGAACTGCAGCAGGGAGGGCTCTCGAGGTGGACGTAGGAGCCGATCTCCACTCCCTGCTTGCGCAGCTCGTTCCTGGTCAAAGTCGTGTCGACGAAGATGTCCTCGATCGTCGGGATCGTCTTGATGAACTTCCCGGCGGAGAGGTCGTTGGTGGTGATCACGCCGTGGATCCTCCCGGCCTTGGCCGGGATGTGGACCGGCGTCCCGATGAAGGCCACAGGGTCGATGCCGCCGATCGCCGTGCAGTAGACCATGCCGCGGGCGTCGATCCGCTTCACCATCAGGCCGATCTCGTCCATGTGGGCGGCGAGCATCACCTTCGGTCCCTTCCCCCGCTTGTGGGCCACGAGGTTGCCCATCTGGTCCACGGAAATCTCATCGACAAACGGGCGGATCTTCTCCTCCACGTACGCCCTGACCACGCCTTCCTTCCCGCTCACGCCGAAGAAGGCGAGCAGCTGGCTGAGCGTGCGGTCAGGCATGCTTGTACTTGTCCATGGAGACTAATAAACGATGCGACCAATTCAGCTCTTTGAACCTTCAGACCGCCCGGATGACGTCGCAGTATTCGTCGACCTCGACGAAGTGGCTTGCAGTCGCGCCGAATGACGGGCACTGGTTGGCAGACAGGTCGTCCACCGGGAGGCGCGGCGCGTGCGCGACGTCGCAAACCCAGCCCTCCTGCAACTGGTCGGCGAGACAGGGGCCTGCCGACAGGTCCCGGCCCTGCTCGGCCGCGAGCTTGCAGAGCAGCACGCAGGCGGTCGTCGCCCGCACCTGCTCCTTGTCCACCTCTCCCGGGACGGTGCAGCCGCTGACCGCGATCACAATCATAACGGTGAGGAGAATTGCAGGCTTCATGTCACATTCTTTTCTTTGGTGATTAAAAACCTTGCTCTTGGCAGGTGACCATTCACAATGAAAACAGAATTCTAGACCAGTTGAGGGTTTCTTTTTTTTCATTAGTCTCGTTTTAAAATAAATACCCGTTCCCCACTCTTGTTTTTTGCTGAAATCTTTATCATAGAGAAGTTATCAATGCCATCACCGCCCACCGTGGCAAGTCTATACCTCCCTTCAGACTCGGGAAGAAATACAAAGTTTACATCTATTTCCTTCTCATCAATCACTCCCCTGAAATTCATGACCCAGGCTAGTTGTCCATTCACTTCTTTTTTCTCATACTTTGAGATATTGAGAGGAAGTCTTTCTTCCCGAACATCCAAGGCAATAGTGGCTGTAATTACCGCGACCTTACGTCTTATGCCCTGATGATCAAACCATAAGTCTGGAGGTTTTAACTCCAAATTCTCTATATGGCAACCTTTTGAATAACTCTTGTCGCTTCTATTGATAAATTCTAGAAGTAAATCTCTCATTGATTTTCTTTGAGACTTCTCTGTGATAAAAACGTTGTCACGCCAGCTGAATGACATTGGATGAACGGGAGGTTCTTCAAGGGTAATATGTGGCGCTTTAACCACTCGAAGATTGGGGATGCGGACCGGAGCATAGTCCAATAGGAGGGGGAGGGGATATGACGCTCTTTTCAGTTCCTCGAGGGTCATCAAGGATATAAAAGGCCCGTATTTTGTTACGGCTTCTGTTATAGCCGGTTGGGTATAACCAGCTGTCGAAACGCAAATCAATCTATGAGCGCCGACAGATTTCATTTTTTCGATCCAAGATTGAAGTGTTTCTATGCCCACCTTTTCATTTCTGTCTTGAACTTCAACAACCGCAACAAACTGTCTCTCCGGTATTCCGTATCTAATAACAACATCAAATTGTCTTGAATTACCACTATGGACATCTTTTAACTTCACATTATACTCCACTGAGGAGTCTGAGGACAGCGACTTTTCAAGAAGAGATACCATTTTTTCTATCGATTTCCATCTAGGTGTCCTTTGCATATACTCACCTTTGAGATCAGTGTTCTGGAGCCCGTCTAAATAGAGTTTTACGTTTCGGATTCATATACAGATTTTCTTGTCGTCGCTGTGTGAATAGCGCCGCGTACGCCTCGATCTTCTGCTTCGCGGCGCGAAGATGCCAGTCCGTCCGCTGCGCGCGCCGCACGAACTCGTCCGCTGCCCGCTCATCGGCGCTGAGGTCGGCGGAGAAGTTCCGCAGCAGCGAGAACGGCGAGAACCGTAGCAATGCAGCCGAGAGCTTGAAGGCCGACGACCTCGCCTGCAAGTGGTGCAGCTCATGGAGGAGGACGGCTTCGACTTCCTTCGGCCGCAGGACATCGAGCAGTCCCGCGGAGACGAAGACTGCGGACGCGAGGCTGCGGAACGAGAACGCGACCGGCTTCGCCATGTCCAGCACGTACAGCCCAGGCGCGCGGATCCCGAGCTTGCGCGCATGCGCCCGGAGGAAGCGGGTCCACGGGCCCCTCCCTACTGCCGCTGAGCGGCGGATGTAGATGGCCGGGATGATCACGAACCCGGCGACCGCGGAGAGCAGGAGCGTCGTCGGCAGCGCGAGCAGCGCGAGGCCAACCGGATGCTCGAAGCACGGCAGGCAGAAGAAGCCGCAGGCCATGTTGGTGGTGAACAGGACGGCTGGGAAGACCAGCGCAGTGAGGTGTCCATAGATCAGGCCGATCTTGGCCTTGTGGGAGAGCACGAACGACCGGAGCGCGATGACGGCGACAACGGCGAACGAGAGCGAGATGGCGGAGAGGATGGTCTTGGTCTGGTCGACGGTCACCTGGACCAGGCAGGCCTCAATCATCAGACTCCCTCTTGCCGAACCGGTCGTTGAAGTAGTTCACTGCCACGTCGCCGAAGCTGCCGATGAGCGTGTTCACCGCCGAGTCGATCAGCGACCGCTCGAATCCGTCCTTGGAGTCGAGGGAGTAGTAGACGTAGTGCGGCCCTCCCTGGCCGGGCTCGACCTTCCTGCCCACGGCCTTCCGCGTGTGGAGCCGGTCCAGGCTGACCGCGACCGACGTCAGAGCGGTCCGGGTCTTGAGGTGCGCGTGGATGTCCCGGACGCGGGCGGTCTTCTTCTTCCAGAGAATGCGGAGGATCTGCTCCTCGAGCGGCGAGAGGAACATCCCGACGCCCTTCTTGTGGAGCCGCAAGCTGACGGTCGCCATGTTATTCCTTTCGCGTCCGGGTTTAAATTCTTTGCAAAAGCTGCAAGGCTTCAGATAAGTATTTAAATATCCTACGCGTAAAGTATTACAAAAGTTGCAAGACGTGAGCCTATGGCAGACCAGTCCAAGACCTTCGCAATCATGTTCGTGGCTGCCCTCCTCGGGTCGTATGCGGGAGGCAGCCTCTCCGGCTTCGCCGTGAGCGGCAACGCCGTCGGCCAAGTCGCAGCCGCGCCCACTCCCACCCCAACGCCGACCCCGACCGCCGCAGGAACCATCGCGCTCGCCGGCCTCGAGGACAACGACCCCGTGCTCGGAAGCGACGATGCGCCGGTGACGATCATCGAGTTCTCCGACTTCCAGTGCCCGTTCTGCGGCCGCTTCTACGACCAGACCGAACTGCAGCTGAAGCAGGACTATGTCGACACCGGCAAGCTCCGCATCATCTACCGCGACTTCCCCCTGAGCTTCCATCCTGAGGCCCAACCGGCTGCTGAAGCCGCAGAGTGTGCGAACGAGCAAGGCAAGTTCTGGGAGTTCCACGACAAGATTTTCGAGAACCAAGCCACCATGTCCGCGGCTGCCTACAAACAGTGGGCGTCCGATCTGGGGATGAACGTGGACCAGTTCACCTCCTGCGTCGAGACCGGGAAGTACCGCAGCGAGGTCCAGGCCGACCTTGACGCGGGCGTCGCTGCCGGCGTCTCCGGGACGCCCACGGTCTTCGTCGGGAAGACCGGCGGCCAGGGCGTGAAGATCGTCGGGGCCCAGCCCTACGACACCTTCAAGGGCGCGATCGAGAGTTTCCTGGCCGCGTGAGCCCGGAAGGTGAGACCATGAAACAGACCTTGACGATCAAAGGCATGCATTGCACGAGCTGCGAGGGCCTCATGAAGGACATCCTCGCCGACTACGGCATCACCCAGGTTTCCGCGGACTATAAGAAAGGACTCGTCACCTTCTCCGCGAACGGTCCTGTCCCTCTAGAGAAGATCACGGCCGAGATCAAAGCAGCCGGCTATACGGTCGCGGGGGTCGCATGAGCGAGATCGCGACCATCGCCGTGTCTGGCTTGCACTGCGGCAGCTGCGAAGTCGTCGTCCGCCGGGCCCTGGCTAAGGTCCCCGGCGTCGAGAAGGTCTCATTCACCGCTGACACCGTGACGGTCGACTACCAGCCCGGCCAGGCGACGCTCGAGACGATCGCCCGCACTATCGCGGCCAAGGGCTACCGCGCGACTGCGCCGGGCATCGACGCCCGCCCGCAGCGCAAGGGCCTCGCCGCCTCGTTCTCTGGGGCGTTCAAAGACCCTGCCCTGGAAGCGGAGCGGGAGACGTTCCAGACCGGCTTCATCACGGTCATCATCCTCATGGCCGCCCAGGCATTCATCCTGCGCGGCCTGTTCCCCGCTGCCGGAGCCTCGGCATCGATCCTCACCGGCTACCTGATCATCGCCGTCGCCGCGGTCGGCGCGTCGCTCTGGCACCTGACCTCCTTCCGGCGGCAGCTTTCGGGCATGACCGGCATGATGATCGGCATGACCATCGGCATGGTCGCCGGCTTCCTCACCGGGGCCGTGGTAGGAGCGTCGAACGGCATCTTTATCGGGACGGTCTACGGTGTCGTCGCCGGCATGCTGGTCGGCAGCCTCGCCGGCAAGTGCTGCGGGATCATGGGCATCATGGAAGGCATGATGGCCGGGCTGATGAGCGGCGTCATGGGCGGAATGGTCCCGCTCATGTTCCTCAGCGAGAACGTCTTCCTCTTCCTGCCCATCCTTACCGGCGCGTGCCTGCTGATCCTGGGCGGCCTGGCCATCCACATCAGCTGGGAAAACAAGGAATATGAGAAGGCCCACGGGAAGCCGGTCGAGCGGCGCCCTTTCGGCTTTATATCGTTCTTTTCCCTATGCTTCATAGTCATCTTCCTGACGACGGTCCTGATGGTCATCGGACCCAAGTCAGCACTGATCCAGGTGATCTAGCATGAACGTCCAACGCGCCCTCGGCATCGCTGGCCCGGTATTCATGGTGGCCGTCCTTGCCGCTGCATTCCTGCAGCTCGGCGGTCCGGTCGCCGTCTCAGGCAACGCGGTCAGCCAGCCGGCGGAGCCGCTGCCCACTGCAGCAGGGAACGCGCAGCGCTACCAGCTCGGGTACAAGAACTACGCCTTCTACTTCCCCTCGACCGGGACCGACACCCTGACCGTGAAGAAGGGCCAGCCTGTTGAACTTGAAGCGGTCCTGGCCGGGCCCGACGCCCTGGTGGGCTGCATGGTCTCCCAGAAGTTCCCCGCCGAGCTCAAGATCGAGAACCCGACCCAGCCCGAGCGCAACCTCTTCATCGCGCGCCAGGGAAGCAATGTCCTGCGCTTCACCCCCGCGAAAGAAGGGACGTTCACCTTCACCTGCGGCATGGGCATGGGCGTCGGCCAGATCCGGGTCGTGGCATGATCAGGCTGCTTGCCATCCAGAAGGAGAAGCGGATCCTCGCGATCACCGTCGCAGCGACTGCTCTGATGCTGGTCATCTATCCCTACGTCCAGTCGTTCGGCCAGGTCGACCTCTGGTACGCGGTCATCACTCCCTGGAACCTGGCCCTCTTCCTGGGCTTCTCGGTCCTCTTCGGCCTGATGGTCTCGCTGCAGGCGAAAACCCTCCGGTCCAGGACGTGCAACCTGAAGCAGTCCGGGAAGTCCGGAGCGGCCGGGCTGGCCGGGACCGTCGGGGGCTTTCTCGTGATCCAGTGCCCGTCCTGCGCCCTGTTCCTCTCCATCTTCCTGCCGTTCAACGCGGTCATCTTCATCGCGACCTACAACACCTGGCTCACCCTCGGCAGCATCGTCCTGATGCTCGTGGCCGTCCACCTGCTGGGCGGCTTCAAACGCTAAGAAATAGTCGCTCACTCTGTTGCGGCCACCGGACACATCAGTTCCCGGCCACATCGGGGAAAGACAGAACAGATCATGCCCGGTACCGCTTCATCAGCAGGCTGTTGCTGACCACCGAGACCGAGCTGAACGCCATCGCGGCCGCGGCGAGGATCGGGTTGAGGAGCAGGCCCGTGGCTGGGTAGAGGGCTCCCGCGGCGACGGGGATGAGTGCCGCGTTGTAGAAGAAGGCCCAGAACAGGTTCTGTCGGATCTTCTTGATGGTGTAGCGGCTGAGGCCGATCGCGCGCGCGACATCCCGCAGGTCGTTCCTGACCAGGACGATCCCGCCGCTCTCGATCGCGACGTCAGTTCCCGACCCAATCGCGATCCCGAGGTCGGCCTGCGCGAGTGCGGGCGCGTCATTGATGCCGTCGCCGACCATGGCCACGACCTTCCCGGCTTCCTGGAGCTTCTTGACCTCGGCGGCCTTGTGCTCGGGCAGCACGTCGGCCAACACCTGGGTGATGCCGAGCTGCCGGCCGATCGCGGCCGCAGTCCGGGCGTTGTCACCCGTGATCATCAGGACGTCTTTCCCCATGCGCTGCAACTGCATGATCGCGTCGCGCGAATGGTCCTTCAGGGTGTCGGCCACGGCGATCAGCCCGGCGACCTTGCCATGGGCGGCGACGATCATGACGGTCTTGCCCTCCATCTCCAGGGCCTGGATCCCCTTCTCGATCGCCGGCGTGACCGTGATCTTCCGCTCATTCATCAGCCGGCGGTTGCCGAGCAGCACGCGGACCGTGCCGACCCGGGCCTGGACGCCCCGGCCGGTCAAGGACCTGAACTCCCGGACAGCCGGGAGGGCGATCTTCATGGACTGGGCTTTGGCGACGATGGCCTCGCCGAGCGGGTGTTCCGACCCTTTCTCGGTCGCGGCGGCGAGCCGCAGCAGCTCCCGCTCCCGGACCGTGAACGGGACGACATCCGTGACTTCAGGCTCCCCTTTGGTGAGGGTGCCGGTCTTGTCGAAGATGATGGTCGTGACGTGGTGGGCGCGCTCCAAGGCCTCGCCGCCCTTGATCAGGATGCCCTGCTCTGCCCCTTTCCCGGTGCCGACCATGATCGCCGTCGGCGTCGCCAGGCCGAGCGCACAGGGACAGGCGATGATGAGGACGGCGATGAACGCGGTGAGCGCGAAGAGGAACGGTGTCAGCGAGAGGTACATCTCGGCGAACGGCGAGCCCGCGAGTATCAGGCCTCCCAGGAAGTACCAGAACGCGAACGTGGCGATCGCGATCACGATCACCGCAGGCACGAACACGCCTGCGACCTGGTCGGCCATCCGCTGGATCGGGGCCTTGCTGCCCTGCGCCTCCTCGACGAGCTTGATGATCTGCGCGAGCATGGTGTCCTTCCCCACCTTGGCCGCCCGGACCCGCAGCAGGCCGTGTTTGTTCATGGTCGCACCGATCACCGTGTCGCCCTTCACCTTCTCGACCGGGATGGATTCCCCGGTGATCATGCTCTCGTCGACGCTCGAGTGGCCGTCCACCACCACGCCGTCGACCGGAACCTTCTGACCGGGCTTCACGAGGATGATGTCGCCGACCCGGACCTCGTCGATGGGGATTTCCAGCTCTTTCCGGCCGCGGACCACCAGAGCAGTCCGGGGCTGGAGGCCCATGAGCTTCTTGATGGCTTCTGACGTCCTGCCACGGGCGATGGCCTCGAAATACCTGCCGAGCAGGATCAGGGTGATGATGACTGCGGCCGTGTCGAAGTAGATGGCGGTCATGCCCTCGCCGGTGGCGAAGAGTCCGGGCACGAGGGCAGCGGCCGCGCTGGAGAGGTAGGCGGCAGACGTCCCGACCGCGATCAGGGTGTTCATGTCCGCGGTCCGGTTCTTCAGCGCGCCCCACGCGCCGCGGTAGAACGGCGCGCCGACCCAGAACTGGACCGGCGTCGCGAGAACCAGGAGGATGAGCAGGTTGTTCAGCGCCGCGGGAACCCACGGGAACCACTCCGGGAAACTTCCCAGGAAGAGCGGGACGCTGAGGACGGCGCCGACCAGGAGTTTCCGCCGCAGCTTCGCCAGCTCCTCCTTCCGGAGGAGCTGCTCCCGTTCCCCCGCGTCGTGCGCGATCTCGACCGCCTGGTAGCCGGCAGCCTTGATGGCCGCGATGATCGTCGCAGTCGTCAGCAGCTGCGGATCAAAGGAGACCACCGCCTTCTCGTTCGGCGTGAGCTTCTGGGAGCGGATGCCCCGCAGGCGCTTCAGTCCCGCATCGACCGTCCGGACGCAGTGGCCGTTGTCCATGCCGATCACCCGGAGCTCCAGGTAGCCGTCGCCGCCCTCGGGAACGAGGTCGTAGCCGATCTTCCGGACTGCCGCTTCGAACTCCTTCCTGCCCGCGCGCTGCGGGTCATAGGCGACGACGGCTTTCTCGGTGGCGAAGTTGACGCTCGCCGAGGCCACGCCGTCGATCTTGCGCAGGGCCCGCTCGACCCGCATCACGCAGGACGCGCAGTGCATGCCCTTGACGGAAAGAGTCTCGGTCTTGGGGGCCGTATGCTTGGACGTCATATATATCATTTTTTGATATGTTAGTGCATGATATATTTAAATGCATCCGTCCCATAGCTTCTCATGGCGGACGTCAAGGTCACCAACCTGGTCAAGTTCCACGCCCTCTGCCTCCTGGCAGAGCGGCCCCACCATGGGTACGAAGTGATCAAGGAGACCAGCCGGAAGCTCGGCCGGCAGGCCAGCCCGGGCCAGATCTACCCGTTCCTCAAGCAACTGGAGCGGTCGGGCTACATCCGCGTGCGGTCGACCGGCGACCGGGACCGCAAGCAGTACGCGCTCACGCCGCGGGGAAAGGCGTTCGTGCACGAACTCTTCGACCGCTTCAGCGCCGTCGTCCACCTCGCCGTCGAGAAGCAGCTCCGGACCTGCGCGCACTGCGGCTGCGAGATCTACCGCGGCGGCGTCAAGGCAACCGTGCGGGGAAAGGCCGCTATGTTCTGTTGCAGCAGCTGCGCGGCCGCCTACCGGCGCGCCTGAAGAGTGGTCGGGCTCTGTGTAGACACCTGCGGAAAGGAGCCCGTCTCCGGCAGCTACGGTCATGGCAGCGCGCGGCAGCCCCTTCCGCAGGTGAAGGAGGCCGATCAGGAAAAGCGAAGACCATGTCGCCCTATACAGGGATGACCGCACGGTCCTCGCGGCCTGTGCACTTAAATGTGCGCTCCCCAGAATAATATGTAGAGCGGTTTCCGGATGGATATCATGACCTGCCACGTCCTCGCCCTCAGCGGTTTGTTCGGAAAGAAGTGGACCTTGGCCTTGCTCGAGCAGGTCTCCCTCCACGGGAACGAGGGCTTCAACAGCCTCTCGCGGCGCATGGGTAAGGTCTCCCCAAAGATCCTCTCGCAGCGGCTCCACCAGCTCGAGGCCCACGAAATCGTCCAGCGGACCGTCCAGCTGGCGGGCAACCAGACCCGCACCTCGTACACGATGACCAAGAAGGGCGAGGACCTGCTGGTCATCTTCGGCCAGCTCAAGCGGTGGAACACGTCCTACCCCGAATGTGCTGTCCAGTCGTGTGCAGACTGCCCCCGCTACTGACCGGCTGCGGACGCCTGCGTGCGCGAACCTTTGCAACGGCCGCAAAAGCTTTTAAACCCCTGCTCCCATAGTTGCTATGGCCGAAGAGACCGCTGCCGCGGAAAAGCAGCACACCTCGCGCAAGGAAGGTGCCGGTCTTGGCAAGATGTTTGTCGTGGTGTTCGTCGCCGCCCTGCTGGGAACGTTCCTCGGCGGCAATGCATTCTCCCTGACCGGCAACGCGGTCGCGCCTGCGGCCCCGGCCGTTGCACCGAGCGCTCCTGCTCCGAACCCCACCCCGACCGCCGCAGGAACCATCGCGCTCGCCGGCCTCGAGGACGACGACCCGGTCGACGGCAACCCTGAAGCGCCGGTGACGATCATCGAGTTCTCCGACTTCCAGTGCCCGTTCTGTGGCCGCTTCTACCTGGAGACCCTGCCCGGCATCCAGAACTACATCGCCGATGGCCGGGTGCGCATCATCTACCGCGACTTCCCCCTGAGCTTCCATCCTGAAGCCCAGCCTGCCGCTGAAGCGGCGGAATGCGCGAAGGAACAGGGCAAGTTCTGGGAGTTCCACGACAAGGTCTTTGAGAACCAGGGCGCGATCTCCAAGTCCGCGTACATCCAGTGGGCGGGCGAGCTGGGCATGAACGTCCAGCAGTTCACTTCCTGCGTCGAGACCGGGAAATACCGCAGCGAGGTCCAGGCTGATTTCAACGCCGGCTCTGCCGCTGGAGTCTCGGGGACGCCCACGTTCTTCGTCGGCCCGAGCGGGGGCCAGGGCGTGAAGATCGTCGGGGCCCAGCCCTTCAGCACCTTCCAGGTCGCGATCGACGCTGCCCTCCAGGCCGCGGCGTGAGTCAGCGTCTGGAGTGAGTCTTCCTTTCGGACCTTTCCCCTTTTCTCGATAGGATGCGTCTGACTGCGGGAAGTGGCACCCACCTTAAAAATATTTATATGTCCCCACGCGCAAACAGGGGGATGGACGACGGCCTGAACAGGCACGAACGCCGCATGCTCAAGCGCGAGCAGAAGCAGCAAGAGCGCAGCCAACAGGAGACCCAGGAGAAGCGGCAGTCCAGGAAGAAGAACCTCCTCGGTGCAGGAGTCGCCCTCGTGCTGATCATCATCGGTGGCTATGCTGTCACCTCGCTGCCCGCAGCGCCCGGTCCGGCTCCAGAATTTGACCTCTCCGGTATCCCCAATTCCTTCGTCCACTGGCACGCGGACGTCGACGTGGTGGTCTGCGGCGAGGAGCACGAGTTCCCCGAGGCCCTGCCCGGCGGATCGATCGGTGTCCCCAGCATGCACACCCACGACCAGACCGTCAACATCCAGAGCCTCCCCGGCTCGGACGGCAACGGCGTCATCCACAACGAGGCCGTGATCCCCCAGCAACCGGCCGAGCAGACCCTTGGCAAGTTCCTCGACCTCATGGGCGTGCCCTTTAGCCAGGGGACGGTCCTGGACAAGCAGGATGGCGACACCTGCCCGGACGGCACCGCAGGGACGGTCACCTTCCGGGTGAACGGCCAGCCCAATGACCAGTGGCGCAACTACATCCCCCGCGACGGCGATGTCATCGTGATCGCCTTCGCAGGCGCGGCATGACCACGTTCCGCTGCCCGGTCTGCGGTCTCCATTACCCAGACGCAACGCTCGCTGAGAAGTGTGCGGCCTGGTGCCGGACCCACCAGAGCTGCAACCTCGCGATCACCCGCCACGCCGTCGCTTCTTCGGAATCGTCCTGAGTCAGTCAGCTCCGTCAGCGCGGAGACCAGAACACTCGTCTACTCCAGGAAACGGAAGCGCTTCACCAGGCCGGTGCGCGCCCACCAGTCACCGAGGCCGTACCACTTCCCTGGCTTGACCGCGGCGATGCCGAGGAGCGCAAACAGGTAGATGATGTGCTCATCGATGAGCGGGTTGTTCTTGGGAAGCAGGAGCGCGGTGTACATGAGCAGCATCAGCAGCGCCCCGGCGTAGCCGGCGAGCCGGTTGGCGATCCCCAGGATCAGCGTGACGCCCAGCAGCAGCAAGGCGAGCATGAACAGCATGTCCACGGCGACGTTCCCGGCCATCGCCTGGTACATCCCGGCGAGGGGACCGGTGGTCCCGAACTGCAGGAAACCCAGCGTCGGCGAGTTGCCCGCCAGCCAGGACTTGTCCGCAGCGGTGGCAAATCCCAGCCCGAGCAGCTTGTCGAAGAATGCCCAGAGAAAGATCCAGCCCAGCCCCAGCCGGATGGCCACCCAGGCCTTCGCCCCTGGAGGCGCAGGATCTCCCATACCTCTGGATTGGCTGAGCCCGCTTAAAACCCTGCGCTTTCCCTTTAGTCACTCACCGGCTCAGGTCCCGGGTCATTCCGGCGAGGCCAGTGATGTTCCCCCGGTCGTCCCGGATGGCCGTCACCTTCAGGTGGGCAGGGAAGACCTCCCCGCCTTTCCGCACGAGGCGGGTGTCCTTCTCCCACGTCCCGGTCGTCATGGCGGTCTGGAAGAGGTCGCGCAGGGTCGCTTCAGACCCAGGCGGGTGGAAGATGGCGACGTTCTTGCCCAGGATCTCGTCGCGCCGGTAGCCGAAGATCTTCTCCGCGCCTTCCCCGTAGGCGACGATCTCGCCCTGCAGGTTGGCCACGATGCCCGACACCGTTTCCATGGCATCCCTTGCTCCCGCAGCCATAAATCCTTGCAGTTCCCGGACGGCCAGGCGAGACAGTGGCGCGCGGGTGACTGCCTGCTTTTTAATGCCGGTCGCCAGAAAGGTGTTCATGTCCCTCGCGCCCTGGCTGCGGGAACTGCGGCTGCCGTTCCTCGCCGCGTCCATCCTCCCCGTCCTCCTGGGCGGCTCCCTCGTGTTCGCCGCGACCGGGACCGTTGACCTCGTCCTCTTCCTGCTGACCCTCGCGGCGATGGTCTGCCTCCACCTGGGCGCGAACGTCGCGAACGAGTACTTCGACTTCCGCAGCGGAACCGACGTCGTGAACACGCAGCGCACGCCCTTCTCGGGAGGGACTGGCCTCCTCCCGACCGGCCAGCTCAAGCCCGTGAGCGTCCACCGCCTCTCCCTGGCGTTCTTCGCGGCCGGGAGCCTGATCGGCCTCTCCCTGGTCGCGCTCCGCGGCCTGCCGGTCCTGGTCCTGGGACTGGTCGGGCTGGTCTCCGGCTACTGCTACACTGCCCCACAACTGAACTTCGCCCGCCGCGGCCTCGGCGAACTGCTGGTCGGCTTCAATTTCGGCGTGCTCCCGGTCTTGGGGACGGTCCTGGTCCTGACCGGCGCCCTCTCCCTGCCGGCGGTCCTGGCCTCCCTGCCGCTGGCCTTCCTGATCACCGCCGTCCTCTACGTGAACCAGTTCCCCGATTACGAGGCCGACAAACAGGCCGGCAAGCGGCACCTGGTGGTCCGCCTCGGCCGGGCGCGGGCCGTCCGCGGCTACGAGCTGCTGCTCGTGGGAGCGTACCTCTCCCTCGGGCTCGCCATCGCCGTGGGCGCGCTCCCCCTGCTCGCTGGCCTCACCTTCCTCACCCTTCCGCTGGCCGGCAAGGCTGCGCGCAACCTGCGCGCCCACCACTCCACCTTCCCCGCCATCATCCCCTCGAACGCCCTGACTGTCCTGGCCCACCTCGCCGCGGGCATCATCCTGGCCGTCACCGTGGCTGTGGCGCCGCTGTGGTGAGGAGGGCCATGGACCGCCTCGAAACCCTCGCCCGTGACCTCCTCCCCGACCAGTATCTGCCGCCGTTCCTCTACGCCTTCGCGGGCGGGAAGCTCATCCGGCCACGGATCCTCCGGCTGGTCTGCGACCGCCTCGGGCAGGATCCCGTCCCCCTGGAAAAGGCCGCGCTCGCGATCGAGGTCCTCCACTGTGCGACGCTGCTGCACGACGACGTGGTCGACGGCGACGGCAGCCGCCGCGGGAAGCCGACCTTCCACGCCCGCTTCTCCCCGAAGCAGGCCATCCTCTCCGGGGATTACTTCGCGCTCACCGCACTCGACCTGGTCCAGCGCCACTACCCGACGCTCACGACTGCCTTCCTGGCAGCTGTCCGGGACGTGGCCGTGGGCCAGCTGATGGAGTTCGCCCCGCTGCCCGACCTCCGGAGCTACCTGGACTACGCGGACAAGAAGACGGCCTCGCTGTTCGCCCTCGCCGCGGCCGTCCCCTGCGCGGTCTTCCAAACCGATCTGGGCTGGATCGCCTGGGCGCGCGACCTGGGAGTCGCCTTCCAGATGGCGAACGACCTGCAGGGCAGTCCGAGGGAATCCCATTCGGTCCTGGCCGTCCTCTCGCGGAGCGAGGCCGAGCGCGACTTGGCCGCGCGGCGAGCGCAGCTGCAGCAGAAGGTGGAGAACAACGATCAGGAGTTTATAGCGGACATCCTGACGCCGCGGCCAGACTCTCAAGGGACTGCCGGCCGACCAGCCGCTGGCCGTCCTTCGTGATCCAGGTCGGGTAGCCGGTGATCCCTTTCTCGTCGCAGAGCGCGGGCTGGGCCTTTCCTTCCGGGTCTCCGGCAGCGCACTCCACGTAGTTCACCAGCCGGAACGAGTTCCCGAAGTCGAGCTTCTGGCGCGCGCAGTTCGGACACCAGTACGCCCCGTACTCGACCATTCCCTGGTCGGTCAGGCACTGGGCGAACGCATCATACTGGCCGGGCTGCTGGGTCATGTAGCCGGTGTAGGAGGAGACGCCGAACGCTGCGGCAGCGAGAACCACGACGACCACGATGACCCACCCCGCGGTCTTGAGCCGCTTCCTGGTCCGGGCGGACCGCTCCTGCCCCTGGGACTGTGTCTCCCGCATCTCCCGTTCGAGGCGGCGCCGTTCCTTCCGCGACAGGCCAGGTCCGTCCTGCGGAGGCGTGGTCGGTTGGGGTGCATCCTGCGGAGATTCATCCATACCTCTTCCCTGGCAGCCGGGCTTTTAAACCTGCCGGTCTCCGCAGGGAAATCGGGCTGGACTGCTATCCTTCCGGAAATCCCCGGGTTTATATGGCGGCGCAACGAAAGAGAATGGCATGGGGACCAGGGAGCGCCGGAACCTGAAGATCATCGCCATCATCTCGGTGGTGAACATCCTGATCGCCGGCTACCTGCTCTACACCAAGTATTCAGGCGCCAAGAGCTTCTGCGACTTCTCTCCGGAGATCTCGTGCGACGCGGTGAGCCAGTCCCCCTACGCTGAGCTCCCGGCCAACTCCGGGATCCCGGTCGCGGGCCTCGGCGTCATCGCCTTCCTCCTCTTCCTCATCCCGACCCTTGCCCTCCTGCGCCAGTCCGGAGGCTTCCTCTTCAGCCGGCCGGTCGTCCACCGGCTCTTGCTCGTCTGGGGGATCTTCAGCCTGCTCTTCTACGTCTACCTCACCTACCTGGAGCTCTACGTGATCTACGCCCTCTGCCCGCTCTGCATCGTCACCTTCGCCCTGACCATCGTCCTCCTCCCGTTCCTCGCGGACAACGTCCGCCTCGTCAAGAAGAAGGAGGCCTCATGAACCAACTCCCCGCACTCCTGGTCCTCGTCGGCGTCCTGGCCATCAGCGGCTGCACCGCTCCCGCGGCAGTGGACTATTCCGCCTTCAGCACCTGCGTCAAGGATGCAGGCGTGGTGGAATATGGCGCCTATTGGTGTCCGAACTGCGCGCGGGTCAAGCTGACCCTCGGCGACGCCTGGAAGAACCTGGCCTACGTCGAATGCGACCCCAAGTGCGTGGCCAACGCCCAGGGCGCCCTGCCCGACTTCTGCAACGGTTTCACCAGCCAGACCGACCAGTGCCTGCAGCTCGGTGTCGACAAGTACCCGAGCTGGGAGAAGGACGGGCAGATCCTCTACGTCGGGACTGACCTGGCCAGGGTCGCGGAGATCAGCGGCTGCGCGCTGCCTGAGTAGCCTATGAAAACCTCGAAGACGGCCGCCCGCGGCCCCGGTGCGCAGAGCAGGACCACCATCTACGCGAAGCGGTCGCCCCGCCGCCGGCTGGTCGGGATCGGCATCATCTACATCGTCGCCGTCTACCTGACCTACCTCCTTGCCGGCCTCGGCCTCATCTGGTTCCAGGGCACGCTGATCACCCTCGGCCTCGCCGTCTACCTGGGCGCGGTCGTGGGCGTCATCCTGCTCGCCTTCGGCCTGCTGGAGATCAAGGACTTCTTCTGGTACGGGCGCGGCCTCTCCCTGGCCATCCCGACCCGGTTCACCGCGACGATCAAGGCCCGGGCGGCCCATGTGACCGGAGTTGGCGCGATTCTCCTGGGGATCTTCGTGGCCATGGTCGAGCTGCCCTGTACGGGAGGACCGTACCTGGCCATCACCGCTATCCTGGCCGGAGGCTTCGACTCCCTCGCCTTCTCCTACCTCGCCCTCTACAACTTCATCTTCGTCCTCCCGCTCATCATCATTGTCGCGCTCGCCGCGCTCGGCGTGCGGTACGAGAAGATGAAGGCCTGGAAGGAGACCCGGAAGAAGTGGATGCGCCTCGTGGCCGGCCTGCTCCTGGTCTGCTTCGGCGTCTTCATCCTCGCCTACTACGCCGGCCTGGTCAACCTGGAGTACATCGGCGTCTCCACCGGACCGGGCCAGGCGATCAGCCTGCAGACCCTGACCCTGCCCGTCATCCTGATCACCGCCGCCATCGACTCGGTCAACCCCTGCGCGATCGGCGTGCTCCTGCTGTTGATCGCGACCCTGGTCTCCGTGAGCCGGGCAGAGAAAGTCCAGATCAAGCAGGCGATCGCGGACAGATAGAGCCCACGGGAGCGGTCAGTCCACGTTCTGAGAGCGGCTAGCAGAACTCGCAGACCGCTTTCTTGGCCTTCTTGGGGATGGCTGCGGCCTTCTTCGTGAACTGGTCGAGACACTTCTTCGTGTCGAAAAACTTGCCCTTGAGGAAGAGGGCAGTTCCCCGCTGGACTTCGTGGCCGCACATGGCGCAGGTCAGGACCATAGTCTCACTTCCTTATTGGGGCCAGGCCCTATTTATAGGTTGGCCGACGGCCTCCCCGGGAGGCGGCTAGTCTTCCGCGAACGCGCGCTTGCGGGCAAATGCCCGGATCTGGGCGCGATGGCCGATGAACAGGTTCTTGGGCAGCTTCTTCAGGTCAAACCATGCCCAAGTGGCGCATTTCTCGGGTTCCCTCCGCTTCGGCGTCCCCTGGACGCCCGCCGCCAGGAATCCGACTTGCAGGTAGTGGTGTGCCTGGTGGGCGTTGTTCACGAGGTTGGCGAACGTCAGGCGGCGCGCGCGCAGGCCCGTCTCCTCCCGGAGCTCCCGTCTCGCGGCGTCGGTCATCGCCTCCTTGTATTCCAGGTGTCCGCCGGGCAGCCCCCACGTCCCCGCGCCATAGGCATGGAGCCGCTTGCCGAGGAGCAGTTTCCCCTTGCGAATGACAAAGACGTTGACGCCGGCACGGATGCGGTCGTCACGGTGCATGCTGGAGATTGGCTTCCGGCCTAATAAAAGAGCGCTCCCTGGCAGCGTCCAGCCGCCCCGCTCACGAGACGTCCCGGTGTGTCCGGTACATGAACGCCGCGTCCTTGTGGTGCTTCGCGATCTGCCTGGTCACTTCCTTGAAGAGCTGGTCGGCGGTGACGGCCGGCTTGGCCGCGATCCAGGTTTTCACGCCCCGGGAGACCTTCTCGCAGATCTTTTCCGCCTCCCGGTGGGGCACGTGGGAGGAGAGGCAGGCCGCGTAGCAGGAGGCGTAGACCTTCCGCTCGTCGAACCGTTCCTTGTGCCCTTGCCGCTTCACGACATGTTGCTGCATACTCATGACCTCGATCCCGTTTCCGGTTGCGCCTTTCCAAAGGCTCAGCCGAAGTTGATGGTCCCGTTCGCGATCAGCATCAGCAGCCAGCCCATGGCGATCAGCATCAGCCCGGTGAAGAGCCGCATGTAGCCGCGGTTCTCCTGCTTCCACTTCTTGACGTCCTGGAGCTTCTTGCCGCCGGCGACGGCGAACAGGATGATCACCAAGGGGAGCACGAAGATGATGTTATAGAGGATCAGCATCAGCAGGGCGGTGAAGTCGAAGTACTGGGAGAGCAGGGTGATGATCGCCAGGTACGGCGCGCCCGTGCAGGGCAGTTCAACGGCCGAGACGAACGCGCCGAGCGCGACCACGCCTGGGAGCGTGGTCTTCGAGGCGTAGCCGTGGATCTTCTTCGCGAGGAAGCCCGGGATCTGCAGCGAGAAGCCCCGGCCGTACCAGAAGAAGTCCTTGATCTCGAACGCCCCGGCGGCGATGATGAACATCCCCACGATGATCGAGAGGTACTCGGTCAGGACCAGCGGGATCGAAGAGAAGAAGTACACCAGGCCGAGCCCGGCGAGCAGGTAGACCGCGAACACGCTCAGGATGTAGACCCCGCCGTAGAGCAGCAGCTTCCCGGTCGACTTCTTCCCGGCCAGGATCACCGAGATCATGAGGATCAGCACGCCGATCGCGCAGGGGTTGATCGAGTCGATCGCCCCGGTCAGCACGACCGTCGTCAGCGTCGGCAGGTAGGCCTCTACTGCCATATGCCCCCCTTTCCTCTGCTGGATGGTCGGATCATAGCATCGTCACCTGTCCCCGTTCAAGGGCGAGCCGGTACGTCTCGCAGATCCGGTCCGTCCGCGGCTTCTCCTGGTCAAGCTCAATGATCAGGCAGTCCCCGGGCGGGATGTTGCCATGAGGCGAGAGCACATAGCCACCCAGGTCGTCGAGCTTGACTTGCTCGACCAGGAAACCCGACCGCCTGGTGTCGTCCGGGTTGGTCACGCGGTAGACGAAACCCTGCAGCGTCCCCGGAGCGCCGTTGCAGAGGTCGCCGTCCTGGAGGAAGGCCGGCCCGTCATTGGTGGGAACGGTCAGTTTCCCCGGCTCCTCGAAGCCGCCGACCGTCTCGATGAACGCATGCAGGTTCACGTCCTGCAGGTCGACGACCACGCCTTCGACGTGGATCCGGTTGTCGCCGTGTTCGTGCAGGACCGGGCTCCCGACCCGGTTCTCGAGGCCGGTCGGGTCGACCAGGTCGACCTCCTGTCCGCAGTTCCAGATCTCGAAGTCCGTGTGCCAGTGGACCGGGCCACCGGTGGCGGAGACCGCGTTCAGATAGACCGTCGAGACTACCAGGTAGCCTGTCGCCAGGACAACAGGCACCATGATCAGCAGGAACAGCAGCGTGCTCGTGACCGGGCCCTTCTGGGTCTTGGCGAGCGAGATCACGACCCCGATGGCTGCCAGCACGCCCGCGACCGCCACCGCGGCTACCGAGGCAGCGGAGATGTCCGCGTCCAGGGTGTTCTCGATGCCCGGAGCGTCATGGGCAAGCGCAGCAGGCGCCGCCAAGGCGACCGCCAGCGCGGCTGCCAGTAGAAGAAAGACGGTGCTCCGGGCCTCCATGCATTCTATTATTCTCCCGCGCCCTTATATCCTTGGCCGTGCTCCGAGGCCGGCACTGCCCGGCGCTAGCCCACGGTCCACGAGAACTCTCGCGTTGCCACGCCATGGAGGTCGGCGAATGCGAGGGTGAGCGACTGCGGCGAACCGGTCAGCGCGGGGAAAACCAGGGTGCCCGCAAGGTGGTGGCCGCCCGGAGGCGGGCCGTCCCAGCGCACGAGGGGGTAGGTCCTGCCCGCGTCATCCCGCAGGGTCGCCGCGGCCGAAAAGTCATATGCCAGGCTGCCTTGGTGAGTCGTGAAGGTCGCGTCGATGAGCGTCCCTTCTGCGCTCAACCGAGGAGTAGCCGTGATCTCCAGGCCGTTCTCGCTGGCTGTTTGCGGTGCCAGCGGCCCCGCACGCGCAGGCAGGGCAACGATCGGAAAGAGGAGGAACGCGACAAGGACGACGACCGATCCCGCGACAGCGGCGTCCCTCACCTTGAGCAGGTCGTAGCGGAACAGTCCTGGGAAACGGCCCCGGTGGAGGCCGTGGCGCTGGATGACCTGCAACATCACGATGATGCCGACGATGTTCGAGAGGACGCCGAGGAGCAGGAACGCCGGCTGGAACTCCAGGAGGAACGCCCCCACCACCGTGGCCCCCAGGACCGGGACCAGGTCCGTGACGTGGTGCACGCAGCACGCTGCCATGGATCCGGCAGTCATCCCGCCCGTGGACGCGACGGTGGCCCCAGCGCCCGGCATGGTCATCGCCGCCCGGACGAAGGAAAACAAACCCACCTGCGTCCCGAACCCGGCGGCGAGGGGTACGAGGAAGTACCATTCCCCCGCGAACTGCTCGATCAGGTGTTCCGGTCCATTCGCGATGCCGAGGAGCAGGGCGTAGGCTCCGAGGAGCGACAGTGCCGCGATGATGCCGAAGAGCGCGGGTTTCATGGGTCACTCCTTGCAGCAGTCGACGAGCTTCTTGACGATCGCGGAAAAACGTGACAAGGAAGGATTTCCTGGACTCCTGTCGGCCGGCTTCGCCGGGCCCGGAGGATCGCCGGCGATCTTGAGGTTGATGGCGAAGAATAGGGAGTAGAGGTGGAAGGAGGCGGTGAAGAGCCGTTCAGCTTCCTTCCGGGATCCCTGCGAGAGTTCCTTGGTCCCCACCTCGAGCAGCCGCATGCTGGCTGCGAGGAGGTGCTTGCTGATGCACCATTCCTCTCCTGCGGGGTTGGTGACGATCTTCTGCAGGAGGGTCTTGCGCAGCGTGCGCACGCCATTGAGCATGTCCAAGTAGGCCGGTTTCTCGGTCTTCATGGCCGTAAAGAAGAAGTGCTCTTCCAGCGAGACCAGGTTCATCAGCGCGATGCTGAGGTCCTCGTCCTTGGACAGGTCGAACGTGCCTTTCTTCACCTGTTCCAGCTTCCCCATCCACTCTTTCACTTCATGTTCCATACGATCGTGTTCCTTCTGGCTATCCGAATGCGACATACAACCCCAATCCGGCCACGAGCAGCAACGAGACCGTGAGCACCACTCCCTGGAATGGGAAGAGCACCCGGTGCCTAACCTGCTTGATCAGGAGATGCGCCCGCCACGCGAAGAGCGTCACCGGCACGGCAATGATCCCGCCCACCACGAGCTTGTTCACCCAGTAGACACGGTTGAGGAGCGATCCCGGTTCGCCTGCCAGCAGGAGCGGGACATAGAGGCTGTCTGCCGGGAGGGCGAACAGCGGGAGGACGGCGAGCAGGATCGATCCGACGATCACGAGCTGGGTCTGGAAGCGCACCCATCGCTTCCTCAGGTGGGCGAGGATCCACAGGCCGGTAGAGATCCCCATCGCCCCCCAGAAGAGTCCGACGACGCTCTGGTCGACACCGTAATAGGTAGCAGTGCTTGCCGCGATGCCCACTGCCCCCAGACAGAGCGGGCAATGCGCCCGCACTGGGGGGAGGAACGCCAGCGACAGCAGTGCCGTTGCCGCGGTCAGGAGCGATTTCATGCTCCTCACCGGCAGCAGCAATCTCGCTGGTCCTTTTCCTGCTTCTTCTTTTCCTTTTTCATACGATTGCTCCTTTTGATTGACTTTCCCTTTCTCCATGCGCTTCACGTCCGTCTTCCGTCTCTCTGACAGCCGCCGACCATGGACGGCAGGGCGGGGGCCGAGGCAGCGGGTGCCTGGACCTGGTCAGGATGCATCCGCGCCATCATCTGCTCATAGGTCTCCTCCCCCGGGTTCGCGGCTGCAGTCACGGCGCCGGTCAGCGTCTGGGACTGGAGCCCGCCGATCTGGACTGCCTGGACGATGGTCGCTACCAGCAACACCAGGGTAAGGGACAGTAGGATTGCATTTGTCATCGTGTCACCTCCTTCGAATGAAACCGATTCCATAGGACCGCGAAGAGGGCGGCGAGGATGGCGGTCGCGATGAGACTGGTCACGAAGCCTGCGGCCACCTCGGTCAGGCCGGCCTCGCGGGCAATGGCCTGGAGGTCAATCCCGTGGAACCAGAGGCCGAATAGCCCGCGTGCAGCGTCTGGGACAGCCAGAAAGAGGGCTGCGCAGGCCAGGTAGACGACGGCCACGAAGGCCGTGACCGTCGCTACGAATGGTCGGAGGGAAAGGGTTGTCATGTCAGCACCCTCCTACCATCCCGCTCCCGCTGGCGCTCGCCCCTTTCTCGATGCCGCGGTAGGCATTCGAGGCCAGGTTGCTGTAGGTCAGCTCGATGCCCTGTTGCTGCAGGATCTCGGCCTTCTTGATGTGCTGGCCAGGGAAGAAGAGGACTTTCCACTTCCCCATCTCATCCAGAACCTGGGCGTCCGTGTACTCGTCGCCATGCGTGGTGATGAGGTACTTCGCGAGGCCGCGCATCGCGAAACTGTGGGCGCACCCGCATGCTGGAGCCCCGTTCTCGAAGATGATGGACTTCGCGCCGCAACAGTACTCGCAGCTGATCTGGCTGGCGATGGCGATATACCGTTGGAGGTCATCACCGCTCAGGGTGATCTGCTGGTCGAGCACCCCGAGCCTTCTGATGGTCGCGTCGGCTACCTGAGGGGTGGCCGACGAGACATCGGAGAAGCTCACCCCGAGTTCTGCGCCGTAGACCGCAGGCACGCCCTGCGGGATGACGGAGTAACCGGCCGTCGTCACCGGCGTGGGCGGAACTGCCGCCACCACGTTTCCCGCTGTCGCCAACCCGTCAGCCGGGCTCCCGGTCAGGCGGGCGATCTGGAGCGAGTTGATGGTCGCCACCGCGAGGGCAACGACGAGCAGGGAAGCAATGATCCGTTCCATGTGCTCACCCGCCTCCGTGGCAGGACGCCATCGGGCCTGCTCCCTGTATATCTCCCATCCCGCGGTGGTGCTGGGCCATGGCGTTCCTGTCGGCCAGGGAAGGCTGCGTTTCCATGAATTGGATCATGGACGCTTCCTCTTCCGCGGACAGTTCCCCATGCATGGCTTCGTGCATGCGCACGTGTGCAGCTGCATCCAGCACTGCCAGGGCTCCTCCACTCTGCCCGTCCATGCCCATCATCCCCCCAAGCGGGGTATCGGTGTGGGCACGTGCAAGGCCTATCGCGAGCACGGTCAGGACGCCGGCCGCGACGATTGCAATGATTTTGTCGGTCATGGTGTTGTCTCCTTGCCCTCCCGTTGGGTGAAACACCAGATATAGGTAGTGGAGAAACTAGTTTCAATCCTCTAGCTATTGGTTTTGAAACTCGCGAGCGGCACAGGGCCGACGCCTTTATAAGGCGGAAAGAGAAGGACTGGCATGGCTCCCACCATGCGCATGGCAGGGTACCTACTGGTCGTCGTGTCCATTGCCCTGCTGGCCGCGCTCTCGGTCGTGAAGGCTGACGTGGACATACAGGCCGCGTTCCTCTGCGAGATGATCAGCGAAGCAGGCCAACCCATGAACATCTGTCCCGCCCATACAAGCAACACCTCCTGGGTCATCACGGGCGCGTTCGGCATTGCCTTCCTCATCCTTGGCGTCGGAACGTACATGACCCTGCAGCCCCGGGGTGCGCTCTCCACGGCGATACCCGGTGGCCGCGAGCCTGAAGGAAAGCGGCAGGTGACTCCTCCCGATCCCGCTCATCTTGACCAGGAGGAAAACGTCCTCTGTGACCTGCTGGTGAAGGGCGGGGGTTCCGCATACCAATCCGACCTCATCCGAAGTTCTGGCATGAGCAAGGTGAAGGTTACCCGGATTCTCGACAAGATGGAAGCCAAGGGCATGCTTGAGCGCCGCCGCCGCGGCATGGCAAACATCATCGTCCTCAAGTGATGCCTGCCCGGGGCGCGCCGAATGATCGGTTTCCTCGGACGAAGCGGTTTATCTGGGTCACCGGCCAATAGGTTCCCATGGAGTGGCACACGCTGCCTGAAGCCGACGCTTTCGCGCAGCTGCAATCCTCGCCCGCCGGGCTGGCAGAGGACGAGGCCGCCCGGCGACTGGAGAAGCTGGGACCGAACGAACTCCGCCAGGAGAAGAAAATCAGCCCGCTGAAGCTCTTCCTCGCGCAGTTCCGCAACTTCCTCATCCTGATCCTGATCGCGGCCACGGTCTTCTCCTTCGCGATCGGCGAGGCAGTCGACGGCGCCGTCATCCTCGTCATCGTCATCCTCAACGCAGTCTTCGGCTTCGTCCAGGAATACCGGGCCGACAAGGCGATCGAGTCGCTCAAGAAGCTCACCTCTCCTGAAGCGGTCGTGCTCCGTGGCGGGGAGATGAAAAAGCTGCCGTCGCGGTTGCTCGTCCCCGGAGATATCGTGCTGCTCGACGAAGGGTCGAAAATCCCCGCTGACTTGCGCCTGCTCGAGGCGGTGAACCTGAAGATCGACGAAGCCTCGCTGACCGGGGAGAGCGAGCCCGTGACCAAGAAGCCCGGCGTCCTCGCGAAGGCCGAACTCGCCGACCGGGTGAACATGGCCTACACCGGCACGCACGTGACCTACGGCCGCGGCCGCGGCGTCGTCGTGGCCACGGCCATGGAGACCGAGATCGGGAAGATCGCCCACCTGATCCAGGAGACCGAGGTCGAGGCCACGCCGCTCCAGAAGCGGCTCGCGGTCTTCAGCCGCTACCTGGGCTACCTGATCCTGGCGATTTCAGTAATCGTCATTATCGGCGGGTTCCTCCGCGGCCACGAGCTGTTCGACATGATCCTCACCGGCGTCGCCCTCGCCGTGGCTGCGATTCCAGAGGGCCTGCCCGCGATCGTCACCATCACCCTCGCCCTGGGCCTCCAGCGGCTCTCGAAGGAGCATGCCCTGATCCGCCGGCTGCCCGCGGTGGAGACCCTGGGCTCGACCTCGGTGATCTGCTCGGACAAGACCGGCACGCTCACGAAGAACGAGATGACCGTGCGGAAGGCCTGGATCGCCGGCCGCCTCCTGGACATCACCGGGACCGGATATGCCACGGTCGGGACGTTCAACTACAACGGCAAGGCCCTCGACCGCACGTTCCCCGGGCTGGCCCCGCTCATCAGGACGGCGACCCTCTGCAACAACGCCGTCCTCGCGCCGTCAGGGATGATCGGCGACCCGACCGAAGGCGCGCTGCTCGTCGCCGCGGCCAAGCTCGGCGACCTGGAGACCTTCCCGCGGGTCGAGGAGGTTCCCTTCTCCTCCGAGCGCAAGATGATGTCCACCGTCCACACGGTCGGCGGCAAGCGGGTACTCTTCGCGAAGGGCGCGCCCGAAGTCATCCTCAGCCGCTGCACGAAAGCCCTGGCCGACGGGAAGGAGATCGCGCTGGACGAGAAGCAGCGCCAAACCATCCTCGCCGCCAACCAGGACCTCGCCGACCAGGCCCTGCGCGTCCTGGGCTTTGCGACGCGCGAGATCGCCGGCCCGGCGAACGAGACTAACCTGGTCTTCCTAGGCCTGATCGGCATGATTGACCCGGCGAGGGAGTCGGTCGAGGGCGACATCGCACTCTGCCGCCAGGCCGGGATCCGGGTCGTGATGATCACCGGCGACCACCGGCACACGGCCGTGGCGATCGCGAAGGACATCGGCCTCTACCGAGACGGCGACGACATCCTCACGGGCGAGGAGCTGGACGGTCTCGATGAAGCGGCGTTCCAGGCCCGGGTGGAGAAGGTCGCGGTCTACGCGCGCGTGAACCCCTCCCACAAGGCCCGGATCGTCGACGCTCTCAAGAAGAACCGGCACGTCGTCGCCATGACGGGCGACGGCGTGAACGACGCGCCTGCCCTGAAGAAGGCCGACATCGGGATCGCCATGGGCATCAAAGGAACTGATGTCGCGAAAGAAGCGTCGCAGATGGTCCTCACCGACGACAACTTCAGCTCCATAGTCTCCGCGGTCCGGACCGGCCGCGGCATCTACGACAACATCAACAAGTTCATCCGCTTCCTCCTCTCGAGCAACATCGCCGAAGTCCTGACCGTCTTCCTGGCCCTCCTGCTCTCCGCCGCGGGCGGCGAGCCGCTGCTGCCGCTGCTCGCGGTCCACCTGCTCTGGATCAACCTCATCACCGACGGCCTCCCTGCCCTCGCCCTCGGCGTCGACCCGGGCGCCAAGGACATCATGACCCGGAAGCCGCGGCCGCTCACTGAGAAGCTGCTCTCCCGCGAAGCCTTCGTATTCATCCTGGGTGTCGGAGCGATCATCACCGCCGGGACGCTCTGGGTCTTCTGGTCCGAGCTGCCCAACGGCCTGGAGAAGGCCCAGACCATGGCCTTCACCACCATCGTGCTCTTCGAGCTCTTCAACGTCTTCAATGTCCGCGGGCTCTTCCTGAAGGGCGGGCTCGGTCTGCTCTCGAACAAGAAGCTGCTTCTCGCCGTCGCGGTCTCCTTCGGCCTCCAACTCGCCGTCCTCGAGATCCCCACACTCCAGGCGCTGTTCTCGACGACCTCGCTCACCTCGGCCGACTGGCTCAAGATCGTCGCGACCTCGGTCACCGTTCTGTTGTGGGAGCCTGTTGTGCGGATCGCGACCGGCCCTCCCCGCAGACCAGCGGCGACCGGTCACTAGAGAAAGTCGACCTCTAGCCGCCGGGCCTTGGGGAGCATGTTCCTCAGCTGCGCGCCGCGCAGATGGGCGCAGCCCAGCGGCAGGCCCGCGTACCGGACGAGGACATAGCCGTCCGTGGCCAGAGGTGTGGCGTCCAGCGAGAGGTCCCTGCCGCGCACGAAGGCCGCTGCCTGGTCCCTGTCCAGGTCGACCACATTCTTCTTCACGCTCGCGGCCAGCAGCTGGAGGGCCTGGGTAGTCGGCTTCACCGACCCTTGCACCCGCGCCACCGCCATGCCGATGGTCACCGCCTCGCGCAGGGCAGGCGGGCCGACGATCACGCGGCCCTTGGCGCCGGCGTACCAATGCAGGTTCGTCAGTAGCCGCGGGTCGAGCCCGAACCGCTCCTCGAGGTAGGCGAGCACGGCCTGCTTCAGCCCGTCGGTCGGCGCGCGAGTCATGCGCGGATCTTCGCGAGGAAGAACCCTCCCGTGTCATTCTCGTGTGGCCACACTCGGGCTGCGCGCCGCACTTGTGGATCGAACGCGCGGCCGTTCCACTCCCGGACCGGCGGAGAAAACCGGAACCCCGGCAGGCGGATCGACTCGAGGGCTGCCGGCCGGTTCCGCAGGAGGTAGTCGATCACGGCCTCGTTCTCCTCGGGGGCGAAAGTGCAGGTGGAGTAGACCAGCGTCCCGCCGGGCGCGAGCAGGTCGAACCCTTTGAGGATGAGCTGCCGCTGCAGGTTCGCGTGGCGCGCGATGCCCTGGGTCGACCAGGTGGCCAAGGCTTCCGGACTCTTCCGGAACGTCCCTTCCGCAGAGCAGGGCGCATCCACGAGGACCACGTCCGCCGGCAGGCCGGGGAAGTGGCGGACATCCTTGTTGGTGATGATCGTGTTGATCGCGCCGGTCTTCTCCAGGTTGAACTTGAGCGCCCGGATCCGCCGGTAGTCCACGTCGTTCGCTACCAACAGGCCCTGGTTCGCCATCAGCGCGGCGCACTGGGTCGTCTTGGACCCCGGGGCGGCGCAGGCGTCGATGACCGTCCTGGTCCGAGGGGACACGCCCGCGACAAGCGGTGGCAGCATGGAGACCAACTCCTGGAGATAGATCGCGCCCAGGAAGTGGTCCAGGGTGCGGCCCGCCTCCGGGACCGAGACGAACGCTTCCGGCGACCATTCCACCGGCCGGAGGGCCAGGCCGTAGCCCTGGAACCGGTCGGCGACCTCCGCAGGCGTGGCCTTCAGGGTGTTCACCCGGAACGCCTTCGGCACCGGAGTCGCGAGGCTGCTGAAAAGGGCTCCAGGGTCGTCCACCAGCGGGCCGTAGCGGTCGCGGAACCGTGCGGGAAGGTCCATGCCTGATTAGCGTGGCCGGGGTTAAAGAAAGGCTTATAAAGAGACGAGCCTTGAATAATCCATAGGGTTTTCGTCATGTATAAGATCCTTACTGTCAAGGACAAGATCCGGGTCCCGCCCATCAAGTTCCGCTACGCCCTCGACGAGGCCGTGAAATCCAGCCTCGACGACCGCTGGGCCGGCACGATCGACAAGCAGATGGGCGTCCTGCTCAGCGTCATCTCGGTCGAAGAGGTCGGCGAGGGCAAGATCCTGCCGGGCGACGGCTCAATCCACTACCCCGTGACGTTCACGCTGCTGACCTACCTCCCTGAGCTCCACGAGGTCATCACCGGCAGCGTGATCGACGTCACCGAGTTCGGGGTCTTCGTCCGCATGGGCCCGCTGGACGGCATGATCCACGTCTCCCAGATCATGGACGACTTCGTCTCCTACGACGCGAAAAACTCGATCTTCTCCGGCCGGGACAGCCAGCGCGTGCTCCGGAACGGCGACATCGTCCGCGCCCGCATCATCTCCATCTCCCTGGGCAGGGACTACAAGATCGGCATCACCACCCGACAACCTGGGCTGGGCTCGCTGGCCTGGGTCGACCAGGAAAAGAAAGGAGTCAAGGCCCCGGCCCGCCGCGAGCGGCGGCCACGGAGGGACGCATGAAGGACAAGGTCTGCAAGCACTGCAAGCTCTTCGTGAAGGGCGAAGTCTGCCCGATCTGCAACATGAATTCCTTCTCCCGGACGTGGAAAGGCCTCATCTACATCAAGGATCCCCAGAACTCCGAGACCGCGAAGCTGCTCGGCATCACGGTCCCAGGCAAGTACACCCTCTGGGTCAAGTGAGGCCCGCGCAGGCCGCGCCCCAGGAATGACTGCCCATGGCCACGAATTTCATCATCGCCGGCGCGCTTATCGTCGTCGTGCTCTGGCTCATGGTCTCTTTTGGCGTGCTGCCTGACGTTCCTGGCTTGCCAACGCTTCCCACAGGAAACCCTCCCGCACCAAGCGCTCCTGCTCCGGCCGGTGAACCGGGCCCAACTCCTCCAGCTCCCCCCGGGACCGACCAACCTCCTGAACCGGGCGATCAGCCCTCTCCACCTACGCCGCCCGACCAGGAGCCGCCACCTGCCAATACCACCCCTCCGCCTACTCCTCCACCCACCCCTCCACCTGCGCCACCCACCTACACGTACACCTACGGCGCCTATCTGGAGCCTCCTGAAGGTATGGTCCTCGAAGGCATTGGACAATGGAAGCTAGACAACCCGCTCTACCTCGCGAAGGCGAGCGCCATGGGAGGACCGTTGCCCCAACACGAATTGCTTTACATGAACATTGCCATCAATGAGAGCCCCGAAGAGAAACCGGCGAAACCCGTCGATTTTATCTTGAACACGCTGAACGAGATGGACGCCGGAGGGCGCATGCCGGAGATCGGCATCCAATTCTACGACTTTTCCCCTCCCTCGGATTCCCCGTACTCCGCCACATCGCATGATGACCTCGTCGCCGCGGGAACCAACCCCGATCACGAATCGCAGATCCGCAGGATCGGGGCCGCGCTGGCGCAATTTGACAAGCCGGTCTTCGTCAAGATCGGGTTTGAGTTCAACAACAAGGATGCTCCCTCCCCTCCCGCTCCGGAGAAGGGGAAACAGTCCTATCATCCCTACGACTTTCCCGTGGCGTATGCGAAGACGCGCCAATATATCATTGATGAATACACCAAACTCGGAAAGACGCCCAAGGTAGCCTGGATCTGGACGTGGGAAGCTGCCGCCCCCACGGACTACCTGGACGTCGACCCCGTCCTGGGGCCGAAGTGGTATCCCGGCGACGACCAAGTCGACTGGTTCGGGATCGACTATTTCGGAACGAACGACTTCACGTCCCAGGCCGGTCCGGCCCCGTTCGGGCCGTCCCACCTCAACCAAATTCTGGCCTTCCTCGCGAGTGCAGATTCCAAGGGTAAGCCAGTCTATCTTGCGGAGACCTCGGAAGTCAACATCGACATTCCGGTCGGAGCAACGGACACGGCGAACGTCTGGGATACCTGGTTCGTCCCGTGGCTCGCTTTCCTGAACGCCCACCCGCAGATCAAGTCGTTCTCCTATATCGACCACGACTGGCATGGAGGCGGTGGCCCGCCGACCTGGCAGGACGGCCGGCGGTACAACAACGACGAGATCATGGAGAAGTGGCTCGCAGAGATGAAGAAGCCGCAGTACCTGCATGCGGGCAACTTCTCGATGCTGCTGGGATACTCCGCGGTCTAGCCCTGCCTCCCGCTACCGGGGCAACGTCCTGGCCTGCCGGAGGAGCGCGGCCACGTCCTTGTCCTTCAGGACCGTGGCAATGGTCTGGTAGGACTGGCTCTGGAGCGTCTCGCTCATCTGGTGGATGTCCGCCTCCTCGACCTTGCGAATGGCAAAGAGCCGGTCCCATGTCCGGATGGCCTGGGGGGAGAGGAACACCGAGGTCACGTACTCGTTAGTCACGATGGTCATCGTGTCGGTCGGCACGGAAACGCCGAGGCGGACCTGGGCTCCCCAGCGACGCCAGTGGCGCGCGCACCAGCGGTCCAGGGGAGTGTCAGACCCGGAGTGGATGGTCCACCGAATGCGCCGGAACACTGGTCCCAACCGCTCGATGTCCTGGGGAGACAGGACGTGCGGGTAGGGGACGTGCCGGAAGAGGAAAAGCATGTCGATGCTCTTCGTGGTGGTCGCGAGGTTCTGCACGAAATCGAGATGGAACCGGATGAAGTCGTTGTGCTTGCGGAACACGAACTTGTGGAGCGTCCTGGTTTCCTGCGACCGGTTCACCTGTTCGTAGGCGCCGCGCATCCTCTGGCTGAAGGCTGAGAGCTGGCCGATCCACTGCTCGCTGAGCCGGTAACCTTTCCCGGTCTTCTCAAGGACACCCTCACCCGCGAGCTCGGCGACGGCCTTGTGGACCGCCTGGTAGGTGATCGCGAGTCCGTGCTGTTTCCCGAGCCGGCGATGGATTTTCCTCGCCGTGAGCGGCCAGTCGCTGGCGATGAGCTCGATGATCAGCTCCTTAGTCGAGGTCCCGCCGAGCAGAGAAAGGCGTTCCATGCCGCTTCCTTGGCGGCGGGACTTATAAACCCGGAGGTTGATCTCTGGTCAACGTCGCCTATTTCCGGACCGGAACAAAGGCTGGGCATGCACCGTGCGCTCCTCCTGGCCGTGATCGGCTTCTTCGCAGCGTTGCCGCTGACCGCAGCAGCCCCCGCAGGCTGGGGTGACGACGTCCGCATCAGCGCCGCTCCCGGCCTCTCCCAGCACCCGTCCATCGCCATCGATGCCGCGGGCAACGCCCACGTCGCCTGGGCGGACGACCGGGACGACCCGGACAATCCCGAGGTATTCTACCGGAAGCTCGCCGCTGACGGGACGCCGCTTACCGGCGAGCTCCAGCTGACCGACACGCCCGGCATCCCCAACATGGCATGGTATCCTGCCGTGGCGGTCGACCAGCAGGGCAACGTCCACGTCGCCTACGCGAGCAACGAGGGTGGGGAGTATGTGGATTTCAATATCTACTACACCAAGCTCGGCACCAACGGCAACATGCTGATCGACGCCAAGCAGATCACATTCACGCTGGACTTCTCGTTCAACCCGTCCATCACGGTCGACCAGGCAGGGAACGCCCACATCGTCTATAGCGAAAGCGACGGTGAGATCTATTACACCAAGCTCTCCCCGGGCGGGACCACCCTGGTCGACAATCTCCGGTTGACGTTCAGCGCGCAGTCGTCCGAGCGGCCGGACGTCGCGGTCGACCAGCAGGGCAACCTCCACGTCGCGTACCAGGATGAGACGACGGGATTGTGGCAGATGTTCTATACAAAGCTCGACAACAATGGGAATACGCTCGTGGACGATACGATGATTTCCGGCCCCTCCTCCACAGCTAAAAACGGGGAGATCACGGTCGATGCCGCCGGGAATTCGCACATCGTCTGGATGGACATGCGCGACGGGAACTATGAGATCTACTACAGCAAACTCGGCCCGTCGGGAGCGACGCTCGTGGACGACCTCCGGCTGACCAACGACGACAGCTACTCCGGCGACCCGACGATCGGCGTCGGCGCTGACGGGAACGTCCACGTTGCCTGGTTCGACCAGCTGGACAGCGACCAGCATCCGTATAACATCTACTACGCCCTGCTGGACAACGGCGGCACGGTCCTGGCAAGCGGCGTGCAGCTGACCTTCAATCTGCCTGGCCCGCCCCCCAATGATGCTGCCTACCCGTCACTGGCCGTGGACAGCTCCGGCAACCCCCGCGTGGCCTGGCACGACCGGCGGGACTGGGATGGCGTCGGCTACCAACCGAACGACGAGATCTACTACAAGCGCGCCCTGCCGCCGCAACCCCAGCGGCCCGTCCTCCTCGTCCACGGCCTGTTCGTGGATCCGGTCGAGGACCCGGCGACCTGGGCCTTCATGAAGGACCGCCTCCAAGACGACAGCTTCCAAGTCTTCATCAGCGACTACGCTCCGGGAAATTGCGGGCTGTTCACGCCGAGCGGCTGCGCCGCGGGCGACATCAAGGGCTATGCTGCCACGCTCTTGACCGAGGTCAACGCCGTGAAACAGCAGACCGGCGCCGCGAAGGTGGACATTGTCGCCCACTCGATGGGCGGGCTGGTCTCGCGCTGGTACCTGCAGAAGCTTGGCGGCTCGGCGAACGTGCAGACCTTCATCACCCTCGGGACGCCCCACGACGGGAGCGAGGTCGCTTACTATGAGGACCTGCTCTGCGTCCTCTTCCCCCTGACCTGCTCCATCCCCTGGACAGCCGTCGACCAGATGACGCCCGGCAGCTCGTTCCTGGACAGCCTCAACACGGCCGCGTTCCCTGGAACGGACGGCTTCTACACCGTGGCCGGGACCGCCGGGTTCACCGGCCCGTTCTCGCAGCTGACGAGCCTCATCCTCCCCGGTCCGGATGACGGCATGGTATCCTTCGCCAGCGCCCACCACCCGCTCGCCGCAGGGACCGCCACGTTCCCCCTCAACCACAGCGCGCTGCCGCAGAGCGAGACGGTCTACCAGCAGGTGAAAGTCCTGCTCCTCGGCCTCATGCCACCGTCGCCGCCTCAGCCGCTCTCCGCGGCCACGGACGCGGAAGGATTGCCGCTGCTGCAGGGCATGCTCCAGCCCGGCCAGGCCGCTATCCATACCCTGACGATGCTGCCTGCCCAGCAGGCCTGGATCGCGGCGACAGGTGGCGCAGTCCTCAGTCTCACCGCACCTTCAGGGACGTCCATCACGCCCGCGACCGGCGATCCTGCGGTGACCTACGTGAACGACAGCGTCTCTTCAGGCTATCACCTCACCGCGCCCGAGGCGGGGAACTGGACCGTCACCCTCGACGGGGCAGGACTGGCCGAACCCCTTACCTACGCGATCCGGGCCTTTGCCGACTCGGACCTGGACTTCATCGTCTCCCTCAACACGGCCGTGGCCTCGCCTGGACAGCCCGTGCTCATCTCGGCGACGCTCCAGGCCATGTCCCCGGTCTCGGGGACAGTCGCAGCCGTGATCACCACGCCCGCCAACGCGACCGTCCCGGTCTCGCTCTATGACGACGGCCTGCATGGCGACGGGCTCGCCGGCGACGGGACGTTCGCCGCGACCTTTGCCGGCACGACCGTCCCCGGCAGCTACGGCGTCCTGGCCAGTTCAATCGGGCAGCTCGACCAGCAGCCCTACGATATCGAGAAGCCCAGCCTCTTCACGGCCGAGCACTTCCCTGACCTCGCGATCAGCACGGTCGCCGCGTCTGACGTGTGGCCCAAGCCGCAGGAACTGGTCTTCCTCACCACGACGGTCACCAACCTCGGGACGGCCACGGCGAAGAACGCCGCGATCCAGTTCTTCGACGGTCAGCCAGCGGCGGGCGGCACGCTCCTCGGTCAGGTGACGCTCACGTTCCCGCCCGGGGTCCCGATCCCGGTCTCGCTCCCTTGGATAGCCACCCCAGGGATGCACACGATCGTGGTCCTGCCCAGCCCGGGAAACGCCTTCCTCGACGCTGACTACGGCAACGAGCAGGCCTCTGTCGTCGTGAAGGTCTGCGCCACGACCAGGGGAACCTTCCCTGGCGGGATCTTGTCCGGCAGCGGCGGCTGCCTGAACACGCCGCTCGTCCCGCTCCCCTAGAGGTTTCACCTCCCAAATTCCCACCAGAGGAACACGGATTTATGCACACGGAACAAGAAAGAGAGCATGCGCCTCATCATCGTCCACCGCTGGGACGGCAGTCCAGAAGCTGACTGGTATCCCTGGCTCCGGCGCGAAGCCGAGCGGCGCGGCCTGAGCGTCCAGGTTCCTGCGCTTCCTGAGCCTGACTACCCGCGGATCGAGCCGTGGGTCCGGACGCTGCGCTCCCTGAGACCGGACCAGGACACGATTCTGGTCGGTCACAGCCTGGGCTGCCAGACCATTCTCCGCGCGTTGGATCGGCCGGTCCGCGGGGCGGTCTTCGTGGCAGGCTTCTTCGCGCTCCATGATCTCGAAGGTCCGGAGAGCGAGGAGATCGCCGCGCCCTGGGTCGCGCCCTTCCCCCTCGCCCGCGCCAAGGCTTCGCTTCCCAAGCTTACGGTCCTGCTATCCGACAACGACCCGTGGGTCGACCCGGAAGAGAACGGCCGCCTCTTCCGCGACCGCCTCGGCGCCGAGGTCATCGTGCTCGGGAGTCGGGGCCACTTCACCGGCGAGGACCATGTGCTGAAGTTGCCCGAGGCCCTGCGCGCGGTCGAGGCGATGGCTCGCTGATCCTCCCGCGTGCCCCTTTTTAAGCCGCCACACTAACCTCCCCTGTGATGCTATGCCCACGGAAGCCGCGGTCCGCGATGTCCTGAGCGGGATCGTCGACCCGGAAATGAACTATGACCTGGTCACCCTCGGCCTCATCTACAAGGTCCAGTGCGACAGCGAGGGGAACGTCTCGATCCTCATGACCTTCACCTCGATGCTGTGCCCGTTCGGCCCGCAGCTGGTCGACGAGATCCGGCGCAAGGTCATGGCCCTGGAAGGGACCAAGACGGTCGACGTGGAAGTCACCTTCAACCCTCCCTGGAAGCCCTCAGAAGAGCTCATGGCGACGCTCGGGCTCTAAAGCCGTCACAAGGCAACGTCGCACGCAACGCCGAGCAGGTCCTCGACCGACTCGCGGACTGCCTTTCTCGCCTTCGGGTGGACCGTGTAGACGGTCTTGCCGTCGGTGAATCCTCTCACCACCGGTCCGTTCTCGCCCTGCCGGACGAGGGTGGGGAGGTGAGGACAGCTGCCGCGCACCGAGGGCACGATCGTGGCCCGCCCTTCCCCAGTACTGAAGTCGTAAAAAGGCACCCACGGGACCTGATCGGGCGAATCGAGGGGTTCCCTCCGTTGGTACGTCCTCCGCGAGGGCAGGACGTGGTAGCTGACGAGCTTGCTGAAGAAGCGGAGCGGGTCCTGCGCAGAGATGTCCCAGAGGGCCAGGTCTCCGCAGCTTGCTGCCGTTCCCAGCCCGGCCTTCGTGGGGTACCAGAAGAAGACCTCGGGCGTCGACGCGAGCGCGATGCCGCGGGCATGGGGGTGGCTCTCCCCGGCGAACGGTTCGACGTGGTCAGGGTCCCAGCCCTCCCGCTCGATGAGCTCCTGCCAGTAGGCGTCGAGCGGCTTGGCGGTGACGAAGACCGGGACCTCGAGCTCCCGGAACTGAGCGGGGACCACGGTGAACAGGATGTCGCGGTCGTCGGGCCCGCAGTACACGCGCATGCCCCTGACGTCCTGGAGCCGTCCCCGGAACTCGTCCGGGGAAACGTAGCGCCTGCCCTCGAAGCCGAGGCTCCACCAGTTCGGCAGCCGCTTGTCGATGATCCCGGCCTCATGCAGCGCTGCATACGTCTCCTGGCCGGCGTAGAACATGGGTGATCATGGGACGCATGTTTTAAGAACCAAGGCCGTCCAGGCGCGACGGCGAGGCAACGCATTTTAGTCCGCGCGCGTAAAGGGTTGCATGGACGTCTACCTCTGCGGCAACCCGCTCCTGCCTGAGGATGCGCTGCCGTTGCGGCTGCTGCCCCGCCTCCGGCGCGCCTTTCCCGCGCTGCGGTTCCGAGAGCTGGACCCGACCGAGGACGTGCCCGAAGGCGTGCCACTCCTGGTCGTGGACACGGTCCAGGGCATCGCGGCGGTCACGGTCTTCCGCGACCTGGACGCGTTCCTGCAGGAGCGGCGCGTCTCCCTGCACGACGCCGACCTCGGCTTCACCCTGCGGCTGATGCAGAAGGCGGGCAGGCTCGGGCCGGTCACGATCGTGGGTGTCCCGCAGGGCGCGCCTGACGGTGAGGCCTTCGCCCAACTGCGCGCCTCCCTCGCCGCCCTCAGCGGCCAGGATCGACCCACTTCACCTTGAGGAAGTGGCTCGCGCAGCTCATGCACGGGTCGTAGGCTCGGATGAGTTTCTCGATCTCCCGTTCGATGGCGGGTTTGTCCATCGTCTCCAGGGCGTTCTGGACGAGGTGGGCGATGTCCTTCTCGATCGATATCTGGTTCTGCGCCGTCGGCACGACGATGTTGGCCTTCTTGATGGTCCCGTTCTTGCCGACGGTCAGGCGGTAGTAGAGCGTCCCGCGTGGCGCCTCGATGACCCCGACCCCGGTCTGTTCCTTCGTGAGCACGGGCCGCTGGACCGGTTCCGGGTGGAACGCAGTCGTCTCGAGCAGCTCGACGGCGTGGTCGATCGCATGCAGGACCTCGATGGCCTGCGCGACGTTGTTGTGGAAGATGTTCTGCGACGGGAACAGCTTCAGCGCCTCCGCTGCATCCCGGCGGGTCGACGGGTGCAGGTTCTCGCGGTTCAGGTTCAGGCGCGCGAGCGCGCCGACCACGAACTCCTGGCCCTCGAACTCGAAGCCGGCGGCTTGCGAGTAGGGGAGCGCGACGTTGATCAGGTGGTCAAGGTAGGCCTCCTCCGGGATGCACACGCCCTTGCTGGTGATGACCTCGCCGTCCAGGAAGCTGAAGTCCGGCGTGGCGAGGGCCACGTACTCGGTTTCGCGGGAGAACCGCTGGTCCCAGTCCGCGAAGGTCTGGATCAGGTCTAGCGCCAGCGGCCGGACGCGCTTCAGCTCCGCGACCACCTTGGCGACCGCGGCGGGGTCAGGCACGTGCAGGAAGCCGCCGACCGTCGGGTACGGGGCGTGGACAGCCTTCCCGGCGACGAGGGTCGAGAGCATGTTTCCTGCCCGCTTGAGGTCGAAGGAGTCGTGCAGCAGTTTGTGCTCGCGGGGGTCGCTCTCGCTGAAGTCGAGGATCGAGTCCTTCCCGACCAGGTCAGGCAGGGCGAAGAAGTACAGGTGGAGGGCGTGGTCTCGGATCATGAGGCCGTACATCGTCAGCTTCTTCAGGAGTTGGACCTGGGGCGTGGGCTGGATGCCGGTCGCGTGCTCCAGGGCCTCGATGCAGCAAAGCAGGTGGGCGATGGAGCAGGTCCCGCAGATGCGCGACATCAGCTGCGGCGCCGAGGTGAGCGGCTGCCCGCGCACGGCCTGCTCGTAGAACCGTTGGTTCTCGGTGATCGCGAACTTGACGCCCTCGACCACGCCCTCGCGCACGCGGACCTCCAAGTCGGCGTGACCCTCCATCTTGGTCAGATTCTCCAGGGTGATGTCGAAGCTGTGCATGGGAATCAGAGCTGCACGCCCGCCTCCACGAGGTGCTTCTTCAGGACGGCCAGGAACCCCGCCTCGGTCATGGGACAACCCGGCACCTGGTCATCCACCGGCACCACCTCGTGGACCGGCTGGACTTTCTTGCTGTAGTCGAAGGCCCGCAGGATGGGCATGATCTCGCGGGTCCGCGGCTCGTCGAACTGGTTGCGCTGGGCCGAGGGCATCCCGGTTACGGCGCACGCCCCCACCGCGATGAGCGTCCGGGCGTTCTTGCGGATCTCCCGGACCTCCTGGGCCGCGCGTTCACTGGCGATCGCCCCTTCCACGAAGGCGATGTCCAGGTTGGTCGGGTCGTTCACGCTCCGGAGCGCCCGCGCGTACGGGATCTCGACCACGCGTTTCCACTCGTCCCAGTGGTCGTTCAGGAGCTCGGTGAAGACGATCGTGCTGTCCTCGCAGCAGCTGAAGGAGAACCAGCCCACGCGGATCTTCCGCTGCGGTGCCGTTGCCGCAGGCGGGGCGGCCGGCGCGGCGTGCGCCCCCTTCGCGTAGTCCAGGTAGAGGTCGCGCGCCCGCAGGTACTTGATGACGTTCACCGCGGCGTTGCAGCCGTCGCCCACGTTCTTCGCGACCTGCCTGCAGCGGCCCGCGCAGTTCCCGGCGGCGAAGACCCCCTCCATACTGGTCATGCTGTTCTCGTCCACGACGAGGATCTTGTCTCGCAGCTGCAGCCCGAGGTTCGCGGCGAAGTCCAGCGCGCCCGCCGCGCCGCAGGCCATGAAGACACCCGCGACCGGCAGCAGTTCGCCGTCCGCCATCCGCGCGCCAGTGAACCACTTCTCGCCCTCGAAGGCGGCGACCGCGCCGGCACGGATCTTGATGCCCCGTTTCACGACCTCCTGCTGGTAGGCCTCCGAGAAGGCGAACGCGGGCGCGTTCGCGACGATCGTGATGTCCTTGGTGTACGACAGGGCCTCGATCGCGTCTTCCGCGGCGTGGTTCCCGTTGCCGATGATCGCGATGGGCTTGTTCGTGTAGAAGGGCCCGTCGCACGAGACGCAGTAGTGGACGCCTTTCCCCACCAGCCGCTCCTCGTTGGCGATGCCTGAGGCCCGGATCGGGACGCCGGTGGCGATGATCAGGGCCAGCGCGTGCACGGCGGCGCCAGTGCTGGTCTTGACCACGAACGCGTGCTTCCCGTTCTCCTCGACGGCCGTCGCGGTGACGGCCTCGCCCTTCAGGAAACTGGCGCCGAACTTGCGGGCCTGTGTCGTGCCCTTCGCAAGCAGGTCCGGGCCGTCCACCCCTTCCGGGAAGCCGAAGTAGTTCTCGATGTGCATGGCCAGCGACGCCTGGCTCTTCTCCGGCAGCCCGAGGACCACGGTCTTGAGATTGGCCCGTGCGGTGAAGATCGCCGCCGACAGGCCTGCCGGCCCACATCCCAGGATCGCCACTTCAGCCTCGTCCATGTCACACCCCCCGCTGCTCGCTCGGGAGCGTCGCCATGAGGTAGCCGCCGACCAGGATCACCGCCGAGCCCGCCGCCTGCAGGGCCGGAACCGGCTCGCCGAAGGCGGCCATCCCCAGCGCCAGCGAGACCACGGGCGCCAGCAGCAGGAGCGCCGCGGCCTTCGACACGTTGATCAGGGAGAGCGCCCAGTAGTAGAGCCCGACGTACGCCAGCAGCAGCCCGGTCGAGACGCCGATGTTCATCCACTGTGCCGGCGCCAGCGCAAGCAGCGCGCCCGCCTTGCCCGTCAGCACCACCACTCCGAGGAGGATGAGGCCGCCGTAGAGCATCCTGGCCACCTGCACCACCAAGGCGTGCGCGCCACGGCTGAGGACGCCCTTCGCGGCGACGTTCTCCACGGCCCAGAGGACCGTGGCCGCCAGCACCAGGGCGTCACCCAGCTGCGGGTCGGTCCAGAACGCGCCGGGGGCGATGGTGGCGAACGAGATGGCAGCGATGCCCAGGAAAAGCAGGAGCATGCCGGCGAAGTAGCGCCGGCCCAGGCGCTCCTTCAGGACCGCGAACCCGAGGACGGCGACGAAGAGCGGGAGCGTCTTGTGCAGGAACGCCGCCCGGCCGGCAGTGGTGAACTGGAGCCCGCTGAAGAAGAGCAGGAACGCGGCCGCGCCGCCGACCACGGCCACCAGGAGCAGCGGCTTCCACGAGCCGGGAGGCGCCCGGACGCCCTTCCATCGCGAGATCGTCAGGAACACGACGCCGATGAGCAGGGCCCGCACTGCGGTGAAGACTGCGGGATCGAGCGAGACCACGAAGAGCTTGTTGGCCGGGATCGCGACGCCGCTCACGACCGCCGCGAGGATGGCGAGGACCGTCCCGAGGGCTTCCTTCCGCGGGAGCCGCCGAGCCGGGGTTGCCGATGCGTCCCGTGGCCCGCGACCAGCCTGGGCCGGCCTCATGCGTCCTCCACGACAAAATCCCAGTGCGTCACCACGCGCATGCCCGGCCTCGCTTGGGGGAAGAGGTCGGTCCGCATCTCCCGGACGCGGCCGTCGATGCGCACCCGTGCGACCTGCTCCCGGACGGCCTCCACGGTCCCGACCCGCACGCGGCAGGCCTCGGGATCGAAGTCGCCCATCTCTGCGGAGCGCCGCGCGATCACCGCGTCGTGCCCCTCGCGGAAGTAGCAGCGGATGACGGCGGCGTCGACGGCCTGCTTACCCTGGTCGATCGCCCGCAGCGAGCAGGCCGCGCGCGCCACGACGAAGAGATCTTCCGCTCCTTCAGGGGCCTCGCCGGCGCCGACGGCGGCGACGAGCCGGTCGACCTCGCCCTGGCTCACCCGTCCGCGGCCGACCAGGGTTCCGGCGCACGGCAGCGCGTAGCGCAGGAAGAGCGCGCGGTCGGCGACGGGCAGGAAGCGGGTCACGCCTGCGCCTCCGCCTTCTCGATGGCCATGCCTGCAGCGCAGTAGACGTAGTCGCCGGCGCGGACGGGCACCAGGTCGATGCGTACCTCCTGCACCTCGCCGGCGATCTCTACGCGGGCGAGCTTCCCAGAAACCTGCAGGACCTTGCCGAGTGCCGTCACGCACATGCTGCCTAACAATGGGTGCCGGGATTAATAAGCGTCTCTCCTGACCTGCTGCAGGAATCGCCTGCGTCCTCCAAGGCCCGGCGGCCCTTCTTAAGGCTGGACGGCGAAGAACGTATATGACGTGGCTGCCGGTCGCGGTCGTCGCGATCCTCCTGGTCAGCGGCTGTGTCGCCGAGACCCCGCCACCGGCTGCCTTGGACATTGAACTCGATACTGTGGCCTTCAGCTCCCCGGCGATCGCGAGCTGGGACACGGACCTGGAGCTGGACGGCATCGAACTCACGCTCCAGCCGCTGGGGCCCGGGACGATCGTCCCTGAACCGGGCACGATCACGGCCGAACTCCGCGAGTCGACCCCTGAAGCGGACCTGGTCGTCGCCTGGACGCGCGAGATCGTTCCCGAGGACTACACGGCGACCGGCGTGATCCTGCGCCTCGAGTTCCCGCCCGGCCTGGCGACAGTCACGGGTTCAGGAACGCTTGACATCACGTTCACGACCCTCACCGGCAGGGAGTTCATCATCTCTTCCCCCCTGACGGGCCTCCCTATCGAGACGGTCATCGTCATCACCGAGCCCAAGGGACCGATCCCGCTCCCCGATCCGCTCGATTGGGGGTCGGTCGACTTGGCCTTCACCGGCGTGGGACTCTCCCCTGGCCTGGCCGTCAACTTCACCCTCACCAACAGCGGCGACCACAGCTACACCTTCTTCTTCAAGGACGCCTCCGTGGCTTTCCAGGGCCTGGAATACCCGGCCGACAAAGCAGTCTTCGACGGCTCCGCCCTCTCGACCCTCGTCCTCCTGCCGGGAGAATCGGCCGCCGGCACGATCAGCTTCCCGGGAATCCCGGCCACGGCGACGGGCAACGCCACCCTCACCATCGCGAAGGCGTTCTCCTGGCTCACCAACAACACCATCAACTTCTACACGACGCTCGAGCTCTAAAGACCGGGAGCAAGAGCGGTCCACACAAGAATAACGAATATAAACCCACAGGCCATCTCCTTGCTATGCACGTCACGATCGCCCGTGAGAAGGACAACCCCCTCCTGCACCGGAAAGAGGTCGTCGCCGAGGTCAACCACCCCGGCGCCGCGACCCCGAAGCGGGAGGAACTGGTCATCCTGCTCGCCAAGGCACTCAAGGGCAAGGAAGACCACCTCATCATCGACCTGGTCCGCACTCGGGCCGGCGTCGCGACCTGCGAGGTCCGCGCCCACCTCTACGCCAGCAAGGACCAGATCCCGAAGGCCCAGCTCGCCTTCCACGAGCGCCGCCTGGGCAAGGCGAAGCCCGCAGCCGTGGAAGGCGCGGAGAAGCCCGCGACAGAGAAGCCCGCGGAGTAGCGCCAAGGCCAGATCGTTCTCACCCCCTGGACCGACCGACGTCCGGAGAGGCCCCTGCGCAGAAGGGCGCTTCTCGCTGCTTAGCAACCATTTATTAATCTTCTTCTCCTATGGCTTACCATGGCAGATCCTGAAGGGCATCGCTGGAGACTGGCTGATGAGCTTCACTTTCGGCTCGACGAGCCGACGCCGGGATATCGGAACGCGATGCGCACCCTCTCCGGCCAGATTCCCCGCCTCCCGCCTGAAACGGTCCTCACTGCGAGCGGCGTCATGAGGGACTATCACTTCCCCGCAGCTGCGGCGCAGTACGCCCTGGAAGACCTTGCAGGCACGGGTATGCTCACCAGGGAGTGCGAGGCCCGTGTTCAGGAAGGCGAGCACGTCCATACCTCGCGAGCCCGCGATCCTTGGCCACTGCTTCGCCCGTCCTTGGCATGCGACAGCTGCCATGCCCCGTTCTCCGTGGGGGAAGATGAGATTTTCGTCAGCTATCGGACGCAAAAGGCTTCAGGCGAGGTCTCGGAATAAAAACGCTATCTCCGCCCAGCCTTCCGTCGCTTCCTGCCCGCGCCCACGAGCCGGGCTGAGCCCTTCTTGGTCTTCGGGTCGGCCTCCTTCGCTGCCGCTGGCGCAGGCTGGTGGCGGGCGCTGTGGAACACGTAGACCAGGATCCCGACAATGACCAGGGCAATGGCGCCCAAGGCAATCGGGCGCGCATTCTGGGTGAGGAGGCCGGTCAGGCTCGGCGCGCTCTGCGGGGATGGCGCGTCCTGCTGGCTCTCAGCCTCTCCGGCCGCAGGCTGCTCAGTCGCAGACCCCGGGAGGCAGGCCGCGGCAGCGCAACCGAACTCGCAGACTTCGAGCGTCACCCACTCGTTGGCCGTGCACTCGATCACGGTCGATCCTTCGCAGGACCGCTCCCCTTCGGTGCAGACCGCAACCGGCTCGGGTGGAGCTGCAGGAGGAGCGCCGCAGGACTGGACCTGCGCGGGTGCGGGGGTGTCGCTGTTCGCGCAGGCGGTCTGCTGCTCGCACTCGCGGGTCTGTTGGCCATCCACACATGCACTCCAGCCGTAGCAGAACCAGACGTCCTGGCACTCGGGGAACTCGTCCGCCGTGCCGCCAGAACTGCCACCGCCTCCGCCGCTCGGGGCCGGCTGGTCATTCCCGTTGCCTCCTCCCCCGATGGGGATGGAGGAGGTTGGCGGGCCAGGCTGCGGCGAGGTGCCGGGCGTCGGTTCTGGGGTCCCGGGAGTGGACGAGGAGGTCCTTCCCGTGTCCGGACCGATGGTCACTGCCGCGCCGAACACCGGCAGGGCCGTGCCCAGGACGATGATGCCGATCAAGAGAAGGAGGCCGCTGTTCTTGGCCCCTGCGGAGAGGTCTGAAACCATGGTGCTCGTCATATTCGGTTGGAGGGAAAATTTATAAGCGTTCTGCGTTCCCCGACCGGTCCGCGAGAGCTGCCTCTCGCCGAAAAAAAGAAAAAAAGGAAAGAAAAAAACTACTTCTTCACGGCCTTTGCCTCGGTGTGGGGCCCGCAGTGCGGGCAGCCATATGCCCAGTGCTTCCCCCATTTCGCGATGGCCAGGAAGATGAGCGCGAGCACGTACCAGGGGAGCACGTCATAGCTCCGCAGGTCGGCGACCTGGGTGTGGTAGGCAAGGACCAGTGTCCACAGGAAGAGCGCGCCAAAGATGATGGCGACGATCGTTCCGGCGATGCACTGACCGCTGCAGTTCTTCATATCAAGTCCTCCTTACCAGGAAATGCGCGGGAGGCCTAATAAACACCCCCGGCCCCTTTATAAGGACCCGGTTCCAGTCGGGGCAAGGCTGCGGCGCCTCATCCCAGCAGCAGCACGGCCGCCCACCCGAGCAGGCAGCCCGCAGTGAGGAAGGGCATCGCCGGGTAGAACTTGCCCTGTTCGCCCTTGATGAGCAGCAGCAGCACGACCGCGGCCAGGATGACCGGGATGATCAGGGTCTGCAGGTAGGCAATGGGCTTGGCCACGCCGGCGAGCACCAAGCTCTCCATCACCACGCCGGCGAAGATCAGGGGGAAGGCCACGTCACCGCCGCCGAGGATCGCTTCCTGGGCTGCAGGGGCTTGCGCAGCCCTCCGCCCCTTGGCCGGGGCGGCATCTTTGGCGGCAGGCCGGCCCTCGCTGATAAGCAGGCCGGCGAAGACCCGGCTCTTGACCTGGTACTTGGCGAGGGTGACCATGTGCCTGGACTGCCACACGGCGAACGCGTCATAGGCCGAGATCACCAGCAGCAGCAGGATCGCCCACTCCACGGTCAGCAGCGGCACGAAGACGACCGCGATCCCCGCATAGATCAGCAGCTCGGTCAGGTTGTGGATCAGGATGTTCGGTCGGGCCAGCTTCACGATGGCAAGGAGCAGGGCCAGCCCGATCGCCACCAGGAAGTTCACCGGCACGGTCTCGGCGAGACCACTGAAGGCTGGCAGGGCCAGGTCGGCCGGGATCAGGACCCCGAGCGAGACCGAGATCGTCGACCAGACGGCCAGGAAGAAGAGGATCTTCCAGTAGGCGACGCTGGCGTAGCGGATGATCAGGAGGAGCAGGACCGTCCCGATGAAGACCCCGAAGAGGATGAGCAAGACCGAGTCCGGGCCCTCGACCTCGGGCCGCTCGCCGATGGCCGTGTCCGGGTGGACGATCTCCACCCCTCCGCCCGGCGTGGGCACGACCGCGACGATGTCCTGGTACAGGACGGCGAGTCCCACCAGTTGGGCGAGGAGGAAGAGGCCGACCAGCAGGCCGGTGACGCGGACGTTGTACTTCATGCGCATCCTCCCCGCAGGTTCCCGCCCGTCCCCGGAGTTGGGTGGGTGAGGAAAACCGGGCCAACGAGGCGGCGGGCGCGTTTCATACCTTTTTATATATGACGCGCGCTATTATAATAGCCTGCGCCGCCGCAGTTCTGGCCGGCGCCGGCACGAAGTGATGCTCCATGGCACGGGAAAAGAAGGAAGACGCTCCTCCAGTTGAGGAAAAGAAGAAGAAGGAGCGCACCGGGAAGCGCAAGCGGACCGGCAGGAAGCACTCCAAGGTCAGCATGACCGCGTTCTATGCCATCGTCGGCGAGAAGCTCGAGCGCAAGAAGAAGTCCTGCCCGCGCTGCGGCGCCGGCACGTACCTGGCCCAGCACAAGTCCAGGCTGACGTGCGGCAAGTGTGAGTATACTGAGTTCGACCGGGCCAAGCCCGTCGCCGTCCGCAAGTGACGCTCAGGCCGACCATAGGCAGGCGGAGCCGTCACGGGGCGAACAGGTCCTCGAGGAACCCGTCAGTGATCTCCGCGAGCGAAGCCACGACACGGTCGGCCATGCGGAAATCCATGCCCGCGGTAAACCCGTTCGGATAGGCGACCACCTTGCAGCCTGCGGCCTTTGCTGACCGGACGCCCGACGGGTTGTCCTCGACCACAAGGATGGATGCCGCGGGAACCCCGAGCTGGTCCGTTCCCATCCGGTACGGCTCCGGATGCGGCTTCTTTCTCGGCGTCATGTCCCCGCTCACCAGGACCTGGAAGCGGTCCTGCAGCCCGAACCTCCCCAGCTTCCTCTCCACCTCGCCCCGATGGGCCGACGACACGAGGCCGAGCGGATAGGTCCGCAAGCGGTCCAGGAGGTCAAGGGCGTACGGCATCAAGCGGCCCTCAGCCGCCAGCAACCCCAAGAAAATCTCATCCCGTTCTGTCCGGAGCCTCTCGACCGGAATCGCCAGACCGTAGTCCTGGACAACCCCTTCAAAGCCGGTCGATTCGAGCATCCACCGGCGGATGTACTCTTCCTGTCCGATCTCCACGCCGTAGGGCCGGAACGTGCGGCGGACCGCCTCGAAATACCAGGGTTCGGTATCGTAGAGCGTTCCATCGCCGTCAAGGAGCGCGCCTTGCAGCATAGAAAGGAATGGCGAGGAAACGTCTTAAGTGTGCAGCGCCCTCCAGTTCCGATGGGGTGCGCGACGGATATAAGAAAAGGAAAGTGGGTACAATAACGATGATGAAAGAAATTCTCTTTGGAACCACGAACGAGGCGAAGGTGAGACAGCTTCAAGGCGCACTTGCGCCCATCGGGGTACGGGTGAGGGGAGTGGCAGACACCTCGTCTCTGCCGCCGATAGAGGAGGACGGAAAAACAGCGCAGGAAAATGCCAGGAAGAAGGCCATAGCCTACGCAACGGCACTCCATACAACCATGCTTTCCATGGATAACGCCCTCTATTTCGATGCACTTCCGGCTAGCGAGCAACCTGGCTTGCAGGTCCGGCGTATACCCTCGAGCACTGCGAAACCCAGCGATCGTGAACTGCTTGCGCATTACGTGAAGCTCGTCCGAAGGCTTGGGGAAAGAACCGGCGGTCATTGGGAATTTGCCATCTGTGTCGCTGCGCCGGACGGAAGATGTGAAGAGATAACGGTCATTGCCCCCAGAATCTTCACGGTGACGCCGAGTCTAAAATCTATCCCGGGGTATCCGCTGGAATCCATCCAAATAGACCCTGCGAGCGGAAAATATATCTCCGACATGAGCCAAGAAGAACAGGACGTCTTTTGGCAACGAGAGATCGGCAAGCCGCTTCAAGACTTTATTAAAAAAGTCCAGTTCTGAACCGGACGCATCATGCACCTTTAAAAGGTCTCCCCCTGGGCTTCCCGCACCCGCCGGTACTCGGCCAGGAAGGTTTCCACGCGCCGCCGTTCAGCCTCCGGGGTCGGGCCAGAGCTCCGGTACACCGGGCATGCGCCTCTCCGGGTCTCCACCAGCTTGCCCTCCTCTAGGAGGCGGTCGAGACGCTTCTGGACGGCCTCATCCGGGACCGCGTTCTTATCTGCTGCCAGCCGTTCCATGTTCACCTGCCGCACCGCTTCCAGGTGCGAGAAGGTATGCCGCTCGGCGAGGGAGAGGAGGATCTGGTCGATGTTCGTCGAGGAAGGCGGAGCCATCGTCCGCTCGCGCTCATAGATGGTGAGCAAGTCCTGGACATCGTGTTGCATGCGTGTCGGATCCTCCCGGTACGCCCGCAGCGGAAAGGAAAAGTCGGGAATCCCGTCCGCGTTGCCGTCCTCGGCAATGGTGCCAATCGGTGAGACCAACTCCCGCCACACAAGCGGCGTGGAAGCGTTGGCTCCCACACGGGCCTTGTCCATCCCGTGCCCGGGCTCATAGGTGATGATCCCTGCCTCGCCCAGCGAGTAGACTACCCGCTGCACCGCCCCTTTGGAAATCTCCGGGCAGGACTTCGTGACCTCGATCATCGACAAAGTCCGGTCTGGCTGGGACATCAGGAGACCAATGACGATATAGGCGCCATAGGGTGGCGTGATCGGTGTGTCCTTCCGCGGTCGCCATTCCCCCAGGATGCGAGTCAGCGATCTCGACCTGGTTCTGAGCGATGCCGAGAGGCGGATGCCGCGCGCGGCCAGCGCATCCCCGATCTCTGCGCCGAAAACCGTCTTCACGTACGTCTTGTCCGGGGCCTGGCGGACGGCGCCGGTCTGGTGGAGGAGTCCTGGCATACCGTAGTCCCCGTCGAGGTAGCGCCACACATGACCGCTCGGGGGCATCAGCCCGCCGGCGACATGAGTGACGCGCTGGTACAAGTCAAGCCGGCCGTAGGCGACATCCGGTTCCATGGCGAGGAGTGTGATGCCCTTCGGGTCCGGAGTCAGCAGGCCGGCGAGCCGGCCGACCCGCGTCTCAAAGGACGGGTCGTCGCGCAGGAACTCGGCGTACCGCGCATCCATGGGAATTCTTGGCAGGCAGATATAAAATCGTGACAGAGGACAGACGGCGATGCGTCTCCGACAAGAGGGAACGACAGCAATGGCCATCGCTTCGGCGACCACGTCCGAGAACCCCTCTTGGCGCGAGGAGGCGGTGGAGCCAAGACACTCGTGGAGCAATGCCCCCTTTCCTTATCCTGCCTCCGGGAACGCTGTCTCAGCCCATTTATGCTCGCACGGCCAAATAGAGAGTGTGTTCCTGCTGATCGCGGGTGTTGCCCTCCTCTTCGTTGTCGTGATCGCGGGGCTGGTCTGGATGGCGGAATTGCCGCCGCCGGACCAGGAGCCAGTCTGCATCTCCGGAGCGATTCGTGCCTGCGGCCTTGAGGAGGGCAGCTGCGCCGCCGGCGTCCAAACCTGCCTGGAAGGCACCTGGGGCGCCTGCGAGGGCGAGATCCTTCCCGGACAGGAGGCGTGCAATGGTCTCGATGACGATTGTGATACAGAAGTCGATGAAGGGGCATGCGGCTGCATGCCGGGTGACGTGAAACCCTGCGGCTCCAATATCGGTTCGTGTAACGAGGGACAGCAACTCTGCGACAGCTCTGGGATCTGGGGTGAGTGCGTCAGCGCAGTGCAACCTTCTCCGGACCTCTGCGGCGATAGTGTTGATCAGGACTGTGACGGACAAGACGCGATCTGCCCCGCCCCACCCATCGACCAGGGCTGCCAGGACCTGGATGGGGACGGTTTTGGGTCATCCTGCCCGGCTGGCGCGGACTGCGATGACAGCAGTCCATTGATTTCACCTGCGACCGCAGAACTGTGTGGCGACGTCCTGGACAACGATTGCGATCTCGCCGTGGACGAGGGCTGCTGCCAGGACGCGGACAGCGATGGATACGGCCCGTCCTGCTCCCTGGGCGCGGACTGCAACGACACCGATGCAACTGTCTCCCCCGGAGCGGCAGAGGTGTGCGGCGACGGCATCGACCAGGACTGCAGCGGCGGGGACCTTGAGTGTCCAGCGGCCGAAAGCGGGAACAGTCCTGGGCCCGCTGCCCTATCCGATGTTTCGTATGGTGGGGAAACCAACCAGGTCTTTGATTGGTATAATCCCTTTTACGAAGAAGGAATTACTCCCGTGGAGCCATGGCCGGTGATCGTCTATTCGCATGGAGGCAGCTTCATCACCGGAAACGAGACCATTGATCCGGAGAGCAGTCCGTTCAAGGAATTCCTGCAAAACGGATATGCTGTTGTGTCCGTCCGTTATCGCCTGGCCCCCGTTGGAAACCCGCTGCCGCCGCCAGGACCTGGACAAGCAATCTTTCCCGACCAGCCGCAGGACGTGGGGAAGGCGATTCAGTTCATTCGCGCCAATGCCGAGACGTACTATGTGAACCCCGCCCACGTCATCGGCTATGGCGAATCCGCGGGGGCCACCCATATGAACTACTTGTCGTTCGGTCCGGACCTGTCCACTCCGTCTTTCCCGTACTCGAGCCGGCCAGATTTCTTGGTGAACCAACATGGGGCCACTCAGTGGAATCTGTTCGCGACCTACCTTCCAGGGAACTATTTTGGCTATCCGACGCTCGCAGACGTCCCTTCCGCGACAATCGATGCCGCATCCGCTACGTACTGGATAAATAACCAAGATGCGGCCGCTATTCCGACACTGTCCATCTACACCCAGACCAAGGGAACTCCTCCCCTCACGCTCGCCCACGATGCCCTCTCGGGGGAAGTATTGCAGAATGCGCTGCTCGTCAATGCCAGCGTGCCTCTCGGATACCAGAACGAATTCCATTACGATCTGGGATTGGGATTACCTGGTGCGGAAATCGCCGCGATCATCGTCCCGTGGCTCGAGGCAAATGGGGTCTAAAGCATCATCTATGCCTACGGAAGAAAAAGTGCGCTGCTCCTGGTGTCTGGGATTCGATCAGTATATTGAATACCATGACCGCGAATGGGGTGTTCCGGTTCATGAGGATAAAAAACACTTTGAATTCCTGATTCTGGAGGGAGCCCAGGCTGGTTTAAGCTGGTCTACTATATTGAAAAAGAGAGAGGGGTATCGCAACGCGTTTGCCGCTTTTGACCCTAAGAAAGTCTCCCGTTTCACAGAAAAAAGGATGGAAAGAATTCTGCAGGATCCCAACATCGTTCGAAACAGGTTGAAAGTGTATTCAACAGTAAACAACGCAGAGCGATTTCTCGGGATACAGGAGGAGTGTGGGAGTTTCGATGCGTATATCTGGAGTTTTGTGAACGGTAAGCCAATGGTGAACAAATGGAGAACACTCAAACAAATCCCTCCCACCACCAGAGAGTCAGATGCCCTGAGCAACGACTTAATCAGACGGGGGTTCAAGTTTGTGGGCAGTACGGTAATGTATGCGCACATGCAGGCGTGCGGATTGGTGAATGATCACATTGTGAATTGTTTCAGGTACAAGGAGGTTTAAGCTTTACGCCCTGCGCCGCCAGAACCCTGCCCGCCTCGGCGGGCAGATCCATGGCGGCAGTTATTCTGAGCGCGGGGCCGTGGTCGTGGAAATGGACCACCATCACGGCCGTAGGAACACCGACGGTCACTGGACGAGCTCAGTCGGCGTCAAACGCCCGCCCCTTTAGGGGCGGGTGGTTTACCATCCCGACTGGAACGAGAGCCGGCTTATTGCGGCTGAACGGAAGCGCAAGGATCGAGATAGGTGCAGGCGCAGTGGTTGCATTTTCCTTGTTTCGTCGGTTTCACGGTCCCATCCGGGCAGGTCACCAGTTCCGGGATGCACTCGATGTCGCTCTTGCATTCATCATTGAAGCTGCACCCCTTGCACACTCCGGGGTAATCCCCTGCCTTGCTGCACTTCTCATCCGGATCGCAGTCGCCGTTGCTGCAGCATTGGCCGGGCGGGAGCACAAGCGTCGGGTCGGAACACGCCTTTTGGTCTTCCGAGCCCGGTGTCGTTGGCGGCGGCGGGCTTCCCGGTTTTTTGCCCGTTCCTCCGCTGGTCGTCGGACCCCCCGATCCCCCAATTACAGGCCCTGCCGCCCCCGATCCCGATGACGTGTCGGGGATCGTGGGTTGGCAGATGCAATCGAAATTCTTTTCCGTACAATAGGTCGTCACGTCCGGCCATGACACCAGCGTGCTGCCGACGGGCTTACTCGCGCAGAGCGTGTCCGTGTTGCCGGCCCACGCCCCAGCTTGAACGAGCCTAAAACTCGTCTCGCATTCATCATTATCCCCGACTTTGCCGTTCTCGCATTTGAAACTCTCTGCAGTGGCGAAAGGATTGGACCCGAAGGCTGCATCCGCTCCGGACAGGTCCAGGTCCATGAGGGTGAGCTTTTCAGTTGGCGTCCCGCACACGTGGGCTGAGATGGCCTTCAGAGGATTCGGCGGAATTGTGAATGAGTAGTCGCATTTTAACACGACCTCTTCGGTGCACATCAGATTGCTCGAGACTAAGGAATGGTCGAGACCGAGGCTGTGCCCAATCTCGTGGGCCAGAGCGAAATTCGTGGCGACAACCTGTTTGCAGACGTCCGGTTTCGTGCCGATGCCGGCTCCGGAGTTCACCATGATGATGCCCTTGGTCGATGACAGGCCGCACCACGCGCTGATGCTGGGGGTTCCTGACGCCAGCAGCTCGTCTGCCATGACGATGAGCTCTTCGTCCGGGGTTTTCAGGGATAGCAGGGAGCTTGCGAAGGAATATCCGCCGAGGTCCAATCCCGCGCCGATGACCGGCTTCTGCGCGTCATTGTCCTTGAAGATCGGGTAGAACGGATCGGAGCCGGGATGCCAGAGGGTGACGTCGGCACCAACCAGCACCACCTCGGCCTCATCCGCATTGTGCGAGAACGCCTCGTACCCTCCGGCTTGGAGTTGCGGGTTGATTCGGGACTCGATGGCGCTCTTGAACCGAGCTCGGAGGACTTCCGCCTTCTGGGCAGCCGCGGCTTCCTGGGTGATCTTGTCTGTTCCGGTCTTATAGAAATAGGGGACCACCAACTTCGCTTTGTAGAGGCAGAGCGTTGACAGCGCTTCCTGCCCCCCGCTGTTCGGTGGCGCGGCCAACGCCCCTTCTGGTTCGGTAAAGGAGGCGGGAACCGCCAGCTTTCGGTGAACGTTCCACGATCCGTCCCTACCCAACCCGTCATCTGCCGCAAGGGAGAGATGCGCGTTCCCGGCGGCGTCCTTGAGCGAATACGCAACATCTTCCGGGTTGCTTCCAGCGAACGAAACCCGGTATCGGTTGCCTCCAAGAGGAAGGGGCGTAGGAAGCTCCCGGAGCTCCCCGGAGCTGTCGCGGACGAATGGGGACAGCGATGCGATCCCCCCTGCGTCCGCGACTTCGACGATTTGGCCGCCGGGGACGTCTTCGAAGGATACGAACGCGGGAAGCGTCCCGTCCCAGGTGAAGCTCACGGTTCTCGCGAAGTCTCCAGTAGCTGTCTGAAGGACCGCCGCGATGTAATTCTCCCCCTCCTTCAGCCGCTGCGGAAAGAGGACGCCGGTGTCCACGATACTCCTTCCGGGACCGAGGGCATTTTGATAGACGGTGAGGTGGGTCTCCCGCTCCTCCCCGTTGACCAGGACGCGGATGCCCTGGATGCCCCGCTCGGGAGCGGCGGTCACAAACCGGATGCTGGTGATGGGATTCATGAAGCCGTCGGATCCGATGCTGTACGTCTGTCCGTCAACGGGATCATACGATTCGATAGCGATCGAGCCCCGAGAAAAGAATCCTGCCGGAGACTGCAAGCCGATGAGAAATGAGGCGAGCATGATCGAGAGGGCAGCCGCAACCGCAAGAAGGAAGACCGTATATCCTTTTCGGGAACTCCCGCCGTTCATCAAAACTATTTGCTCATAAGTCCTAATAAATCATCCGAGACCCCCTCTCGGTGCGAGGGGGTGTTGGCTGGTATGGAAATAAAAGACTACGCTCCAACCATCGAGATGGACCGCAAGGTCTACGAGTGGCTCGATAGTGAAGGCTTCTCTGACACCGCCATCCGGCGGATGGTAGAAAATGGGAGCGCGGAAGATGTCGCTTGGTCCCTCCGCCACGCAATGACGTTCGGGAGCGACCTTGACTACACACCGATGTGGAGAACGCTTATTGACGAGATGCGCAACCATGAGCAGAGCATATACAAGGTTGCCGAGCAGTACTGCATAGCAGTCGACGCGGAGCCAGAGTATTTCTTCACCGAACTGGCTGGCTATGGTATGTACTTCATCAGCTACGGCAATCTTGCCAAAGCCAAAGGGGTGATTGATCGAGTGAGACGTTGGGAGATTGAGCGATTCGTCTACAAGCGCCTTGGGCTGTCCCCTACACTACGTGAGAAAGGAAAACGCTCGCGGTAGCATCCTCAACGGTAGGATGAATCAGGTCCGAGATCTCTCCGGGCGCAAGTAGAGGCCCTCCGTGAAGGCGTCTCGCATCGTGGATCGCCCGCTCACCCGAACGTGAACGCGTAGACGCTGATCTTGCCCTGGGGATGGAGGACGACTTCATGCTCGCCCGCCTCCTTGTGGGTCGCGAGCGTGTACATCGCCGGCCGATCGACTTTGATCGGCGGCCGCTTCTTGCCATCCACGCGGACGTCGACCATTCCCGGCCCGTTGAGAACCGCATTGACCTCTTTCGCGCGGTAGCGCAGAGCGAGCTGCGCTTCTTTTCCCGTCGCCACCAAGAACTCGGCCCGCTGGACCCACTCCCCCGAGGGGTAGAGCACGTCCCGTTCATGCTGTTTGGCCTGGTCCAGGTAGCGGCAGACGCCGTCTGCCCCGCAGACCCCGGAACTGCCGAGTCCCGGGTTCCTCTCAGACCCGGCATAGATCTCACGGGTCACGTCGAAGTCCTGGAAGGCCGACCGCCAGGCCTCTTTGCTGGCTTCTTCCTTGACGTCCACGCCTGCCATCCGGAGCAGCTTCTGGACCCAGGTCTCCAGGTCCTCGTAGCCGCCCTCCCCGGTGTGCTCCCAGGCGACCCGGCCACGGTGGTCGACCAGCGTCTGGCGGGGCCAGTAGCGGTTACCGTAGAGCTTCCAGGTCGTGTTGCGCGAATCCAGCGCGACCGGGTAGGGGATGCCCAGCCGCTTCACCGCAGCCGCGACGTTTCCGGCCTCGCGTTCGAAGGCGAATTCAGGCGTGTGGACACCGATGAGCACGAGCCCGTGCTTCGCGTACGTCCCGTGCAGCCGTTTCAGGTGCGGCAGGGTCCGCAGGCAGTTGACGCAGGAATAGGTCCAGAAGTCCAGCAGCACGACCTTCCCCTGCAGGCCTTTCATGGTGAGCGGCGCGCTGTTGATCCAGCCCTCCAGGTCGCGGAGTTCAGGCGCAGAGGAGAAGAACATACCAACCCTGGGAACCGGGGCATAAATGCCTTGCGGGAATGCGGCGTTAGCCGCTTTCCAGAGGGGAACCCGGTCCTTCATCAGGAGGCTCGCCCAAGAGAAGGACATGGAGCGTTCCCGGCACGTCCCCCGTTGGCACCACCTCCTCGGGTTGCCCTTCGGCCGGACTGAGCGCGGCCTCTTCGCCCTCGCGGGAGCGGCTGTCGCGATCCTCCTCGCGACCGCCCTGTTCCCCTGGGGCACGCCTCAGCACGCGGTCCTGGCCATCACCGTCGGCGTCCTGTTCCTCTGGCTCTCCGAGTTCCTGCCCCTCCATGTCACGGCCCTCTTCATTCCCTTCCTCCTCGTCCTGTTCGGCGGCTTCTCCCCGGCCGCGGTCCTGGGATCATTTTTCGATCCGATCATCGCCCTCGTCCTCGGCGGGCTGGCCATCGCGCTCGCCATGCAGAAGGTCGGCCTGGACGCTTTCATCGGCGAGCGGCTGATCCACGACGGCTCGACCCCCCGCTACGTCCTCCTCGGCCTCATGGGCGCAACTGCCCTCCTCTCCATGTGGATGGCCAACTCCGCAGCCGCCGCGATCATGCTCCCCATCGGCCTGGTGATCCTCCGGGAGAACCGGCTCAGCATCCGCTCACCGTACGGGAAGAGCGTCGTCCTCGGCATCGGCTATGCGGCCACCATTGGCGGGCTGGGGACCCTGGTGGGCAGCACGCCCAACATCCTGGTCGCCAAGTACCTGAACCAACAGGGCATCAGTTTCGGGTTCGTGGACTGGCTGTCCATGGGGCTGCCGCTCATGATCGCCCTCCTCCTCGGCGCCTGGGCCGTCCTCTCCCTGGTCTTCCGCGCAGAGATTCCCCGCGTCAGCGTGCAGAAGTCCCGCAGGAAGATGAACCGGAGCCAGAAGCTCGTCCTGGCCGTCTTCCTCCTGACCGTCCTGCTGTGGCTGACGACCGACCTCCACCGCATCGACATCGGCATCGTTTCCCTGGTCCCACTCTTCCTCCTCTCCGGCCTCGGGCTCCTCGACACCCAGGACTTCCACCGCCTGGACTGGCCGTCCCTCATCCTGATCGGCGGCGGCATCGCCCTCGGCTTCGGGATGCACGCTTCCGGGCTGGACGTCACCATGGCCCAGGTCCTGGGATCGTCGATCCTCGGACAGCCCGCGATCCTGATCTCCCTGCTCGTGATCGGGTTCGGCGTCCTCCTCACCGGTTTCGCGAGCAACACCGCCGCTGCGGCCGTGATGATCCCGTTCATGATCCCGGTGGCGGCCGTCACCGGCCTCGACCCCCGGGTCCTGGCGTTCCTCGCCGGCGTCGGCGTCTCCCTGGACTTTGTCATGCCCGCCGGGACCCCACCGACCACCATGGCCTACGGGACCGGCTACCTGAAGCTCCGCGAGCTGCTCCTCGCCGGCTTCCTCGTCTCCGCGGCGGGCATCCTCATCGGCGCCCTCCTGTTCTCCCTGGCCTGGTAGCGGTCGCGCCGTTCCGCAGCGTCATGTCCTGTAGCCAGGAGGAGAGAGTGATGCCGTGCCGTGTCCCTGTCGCCCCCGAGGAACGATGTGGAGGCGCAGGATATTTATGTCTAGCGGCAAAGGAGAGACCATGGACGATGTCCTGATTGTCGGCGGCGGGATCGCCGCCCATACCGCTGCGCTCTATGCGGCCCGAGCTGAACTGAAACCCCTGGTCCTCACCGGGACCGGGTTGGACCAGCTCTCGACCACCTCCCTAGTCGAGAACTACCCCGGCTTCCCGGAAGGCGTCCAGGGGCCTGATCTGGTCGATGCCTGCAAGTCCCAGGCAAAGCGCTTCGGCGCCCGCTACCTCCCCGGCGATGCCACGGGCCTGAAGCCGGTCCAGGGAGGCTACGAAGTCGTCGCAGGATCGTCCTACCGCGCCCGGACCGTGATCATCGCCACCGGCGCCTCGGCCAGGACGCTCGGCGTTCCGGGGGAGAAGGAGTTCTGGGCGAAAGGCGTCTCGACCTGCGCCCCCTGCGACGCCCCCTTGTTCAGGAACAAGACCGTGGTCGTGGTCGGAGGGGGAGATTCGGCGATGGAAGAGGCCCTGATGCTCACGAAGTTCGCTGGCAAGGTCATCATCGTCCACCGCCGGGAGGAGTTCCGTGCCAGTAAGATCATGCAGCAGCGCGTCCTCGGCATGGAGGCGATCGAAGTCCTCTGGAACACGGCGGTCACCGAGGTCATCGGCAGAGCGTTCGTCACCGGCGTCAAGATCAGGAACCTGCAGACCGGGCAGGCCGCCCTCCTCGCCTGCGACGGGATGTTCCTCGCCATCGGCCACACCCCGACCACGGCCTGGCTGGCAGGCAGCGGCCTCGCCCTGGACGCCCATGGCTACATCCCCGGCGTCGTGACCAACCTGCCCGGCGTCTTCGCCGCCGGCGACGTCATGGATCCCCGCTACCGCCAGGCCGTCACCTCCGCAGGAACAGGCTGCCAGGCTTCCCTGGAGGCGGAGAAGTTCATCGAGCACCGCAAGGCCGCCGGGACGTACGAGGTTGCCGCGTCCCGCTGAAGCTGCCCCTGCAGAAAACATTGTCTGTGGCAGTTCCCCTGAACAAGACTAAAAAAATCCGCGTCCCGGCGTCAGATGATCTTGATGCCGAGCTCGTTCGAGAACTTGGTCTCCACGCGCTTCGCCTCAGCCCGGGTGTTGCCCTTGATCGAGGGCGACGTGACGCCCGTGATGATCGTGATCACCTGGATCTTGCCCTTGTGGTCCGGCAGGACCCGGGCTCCCCACATCACCGTGGAGTCCGGTCCCATCTTGCCCGCCACGCGCTCCCCAATGAAGTTGATCTCATCCAGCCGCAGGTCCTCGCCGCCGATGATCTGGATCAGCGCGCCGGTCGCGCCCTCGTACTTCACGTCCAGCAGCGGGTGGCTCAGGGCGAGGTCGATGGCTTCGCGCGCCCGGTCCTTGGTGTTCGACCGGCCCACGCCGATCGTCGCGGTCCCGCCCGAGTGCATGATCGCCCGGACGTCGGCGTAATCCAGATTCACCAGCGACGGCTGGGAGATGGTCTCGGTGATGCCCTTGATCATTGTCGCGATCAGCTCGTCCGCCACGCCGAAGGCTTCCTTGATCGGCTTGTCCCCCGCCAACTGGAGGAGCTTCTGGTTCTCGATTATAATAGTGGTGTCCGCATTCTCCCGCAGGTGCTCCAGGCCATCCTCAGCCTTCCGCATCCGCGCCCCTTCCATGCGGAACGGCATGGTGACCGGCGCGATCACGATCGCGCCCATCTCCTTGGCGATCTTCGCGATCACCGGCGCGCTGCCGGTCCCTGTCCCGCCGCCGAGCCCGCAGGTGAGGAACAGCAGGTCGCATCCCTTGAGCGTCCGCTTGATCTCCTCGCGCGATTCTTCCGCGGACTTCTGCCCGACCTCCGGGTAGCCGCCCGCGCCCAAGCCTTTTGTCAGGTCGCGGCCGATCAGGATCTTCTTGTGCGCCTTGCTGACTGCGAGGTGCTTCGCGTCCGTGTTGACCGCGACCGTCGTCGCGCCTTGGATGTCCATGTCAGTGAGCCGAGAAACCGTATTGCTGCCCCCGCCGCCGCAACCAAACACCATGATCTTCGCTTCGTGCGATTCGAGGGTTTCAATGTTGTCCATGCGTGGAATATTAATACAGAAACATACTTAAATTCTTTTCTACGCTCATAGAAAAGTTTATATAGCACCGAGCTAATCGCTTCACATGGCTGACCCGCCAGAGACGATGACGACGACCATCGAGATAGAGAAAGATCTGTTCCTCAAATTCAAGGCGCTCTGCGTCCTCAACCAGAAGACGATCTCCAGCGAGATCGAGAACCTCATCAAGGACCGGGTCGAGCAGCTCACCAAGAGCGGCGAGCACGACATCGTGCGGAACAAGGAGTAATCCGGACCGGCAACCTTTAAAAGGTCGCGCTTCTTATAATGCGTATGCAGTTCACCAGCATCCTGCCCATCCTTCTCCTGGTCGGTGTCGTGGCCGTCAGCGGCTGCACCCAACCGGCCAGCCCCGCCGACGAGCCGCCGGTCATCGGACCGCCAGCCGACGAGCCCACCAACGGCCAGCCAACCGTCACGCCTAGCGTCACGGTCAGCGACCAGACCGTCCAGGCCGGTTCGGTGGTCGTGGCAGAAGTTGTCTCGGACGGTCCGGGCTGGATGACGATCCACAATGACGTGAACGGCGGGCCGGGCGCAGTCATCGGCCAGACCCTGGTCGCGGACGGAGAGAACTCCAATGTCATCGTCACGGTTGATACTGCCCAGTTCACCCCCACCCTCTACGCCATGCTCCACACCGACGCCGGCGTCCTGGGAACCTACGAGTTCCCCGGGCCTGACGCGCCGGTGATCCTCGACGGCGCTGCCGTTTCCCCGGGCTTCCAGGCCACGCTCTTGGTAGCCAATGACACCAACGACACGGTCCCGGCTCAGCAGACCTTCACCGTCGAGATGTCCGCCGCGGGCTACAGCCCGAGCCCGCTCACCATCACCGCGGGCGACACCGTGACCTTCGTCAACATCGACGGCAGCACGCAGTGGCCTGCTTCTGCATTCCACCCGACGCACACCGTCTACCCCGGCTCGGACATCGCGAAGTGCGGCACCACTGAAGAAGCGACTATCTTCGACGCCTGCAAGACCATCAACCTCAACGAGGAATGGTCCTTCACGTTCACCGAGGTCGGCGAGTGGAACTACCACAACCACAACAACCCCGCCCAGTTCGGCAAGATCATCGTGCAGTAGCCTACGACGTAAGACTACAGATATTTTATAAAATTAGGAGATGGAGAGGATGGAGATAAAATGCGATTGCGGATACGTGGCGAAGGGCAGCGATCCCCACAAGGTCGAGGCGGAAACATGGCACCATGCGCTCAAGACACACGAAGACATGCTGAAGAAGATGGGCGTGGAGCAGCTAGCCCGGGTACTGAAAAACAACCACCAGAGCCTCGGGCTTACTAAGTAAGCCTTCTAGAATGAATTAGCTGGCGTGTGTAGTCAATTCTCGAAATCAACAGACACGGACTCCTGGTTTGTTAGGCCTATCGCCGTACGCCCTGAAAGATCACGAACCGTGCCTTCTCCTTGCTGGGCCGGATGGTGACTTGCTGGCCGGGGCGGAGCGCGACCCGGGTCGCGGTGTCAGCGAACACCCAGGCCAGCTCCCGCTCGATCCGCAGCCGGCAGCGCGCGAATGCCTGGGGAGGTCGCCGGGGATAGACGTTGTTGAAGCCCACGCGGACGCCCCGGGAGAACGGGCGGTTGCCGATCGACCGGTAGTAGCCCGTGGACCCGAACGCCGTCGCGGCGACGATGCCGTCGCCGATGACCGTGCTGGCCTTCCCGTCAACGGTCAACGTGAAGCGCAATGCTCGCGACGGATTCTGCGAGCGCACCTGGATCTCGTTCAGCGCGAGGAGCCGCCGGCCTGCGGCGGCCGCTTCCACCTTCCCCCATTCCCTGACCCGGTACCGGCCGGCGGCGATCAGTTGCGCAATGCGCGCGGCCTGTCGGGGATGGTAACATGGCGCTGGCGAGAAGACGCCGCGATCGCGCAGCGGGACCTTGGGAACCCCGGGAAATGCCGCTTCGGCCTCGAGCAGCGTGCCGTCCCCGCCGAGCGAAAAAACCACGTCTGGCCGGGCTCGCGAGAGCCGCAGGCCAGCCTCGCGCAGCGCGCGGCGCACCTGGCCGGTGGGTTCGTGGCTGACGATCCATGCGTCCATCTCCATAGTTTCCTTGCTGCCTAAAATGCTTGTACCTCATAAGGAAAAATAAGGTATTTATGTCCAGGTACGGAAGTATACTTGTCATTCCCATGAACAAGAAGCTCCTCCAGAGGATTGTCCTCAACCCCGCGGTCATGCGAGGCAAGCCTGTTATTAGGGGAACGAGGATACCCGTAGATGCGATTATCTCTCGTTTGGCTGACGGTATGGACGAGGAAGGCGTCTTGCGGGAATTTCCTCATATCACCAAGGCTGACGTTCGAGCCGCACTCACCTACAGCGCAGAGGTTGTGCGCGGGGAGGAGATATCTCCTCTCGTTCTTAAGTGGGTGAAGCATGCGGCTTCTGGTTGACGAGAGCGTTGGCCGGCGGTTAGCATCGCTATTACAGCTGCAAAGGCACGATGTTCTGTATGTTGGCGATGTTGCGGCTGGCGCGACCGATGAAGAGGTTATGTCCTTCGCAGAGAAAGAGAAACGGGTCCTGGGCATTCCTCATCATCAGCCCCTCTTCAGTACGACAGCGGAAACTTTGAGGGATTCATGGAACCGCGGCAGTCAGCGCGCAATCGCATCTGGACCCCTCAATAACAGACAATCTACTGCATCAGCAAGAACTTCAGCCGCGTTCAGGACCCTCCGGCAACTTCGACACGGTCTACTACTACGATGCCAAGGACCTCGTCGCCCGCAAGGACCCCGGGGTTAGGGGAGAGCTACACCCTCAATCCTGATGTGATCTCCTGCCTGGACGCCTTGGGCGCCGGCGAAACCGGCATTGACCTCGACCACATACCTCGCCGGCGCCGCGGAAGGGTAGGGCGGGCACGGATCGGCGTCGCAGGGAACCGCTTCCTGGATCGAGACCACCTGGAGGGAGCTGTTGATGAAGATGATGTCCAGCGGAATCCGGGTGTTCTTCATCCAGAATGAGAGCGGCTGGTCACGTTCGAAGATGAACAGCATCCCGCCCTCGAGACCGCTCCTAAACATCAGCCCGACTTGCCGTTCTTCCGGGCTGTCGGCAACCTCGACTGGAACCTGGACCGTCCCCTGGTTGGTCAGGAAGGTGACGCGTGCACTCCCGGGGCTCGCTGGCCAGAAGGCCAGGGCGACGGCTGCGACAACCGCGATCACAAGTAGGAGAGATCGGCGGTCCCGCATGTCTCATCCCGCATGGTGAACTGGTCGGGCTTGGAGCCCACGTTGTCGATCGTGAAGGTGTCGCGCGCGCCGCTTGAGAGGAAGACGGTGTGGTCCAGTTTCTGGACGTCGTTCCCCCGGGTGACGTAGCTCACCAGCGCAAGGTCGGTGCCGCCGCGGTTCTCGACGTCGACGGTGATCGACCCATCCGTATAGGAGGCGGCATGAATCAGGACCTGAGCCTTCGCGCAGGGGTCCGCGGCGGTGAAGGCCGGGAGCAGGTTTCCGCCCAGCCCCAGGGCGACCAGGCCAGCCCCGACGATGACGACCAGCGCGACGAGAGGGGTGGATGCCATACCTCTATTATCACTTCCCAGGTATAAAAAGGTTTGTGTGAAACCGGCCACAAGAGCCGCTGCTCGTTCCCGAGGCTCCGGGCCTTTCTGCAGCCGGTCAGGGAAGCAAGTCTCACTCCCCCCACCTCCACGAGGCCATGCAGCCTGCGTGCAGTTCCCGCGGTTGCGCCTCACTTGGCGGCCATCCCCGATCCCTTTCCCTCGACCTCCTGTCCCTTTCTCACTACCCTCACCCGCTTGGGAGGCTACCACCCCCGCGCTTCTGCGCCGGACCGATCGCCCCATCCCTGGCCGCCCCCGTCCGCTCGTTCTGGACTCTCACCCGTCCCCGACCTCTCCCCACCTGCCGCCAGCTTCCCGGTCCCGATCGCCGGGCGACGCCTGCGCGGCGCCGGCGCCCGCCCCCCTCCGGGCGCTGAATATCACACCTCACCTCCCCACAGGAAAGCGGAAAAATGTGATACCCAAAAAGATATGTTTAAAAGAATACTCTATAAAGAGTTTATTCTTATATATTTTATTCGAAAGTTAGAACTGTAGGAAGATTTGAACTTCCTTCTGCCATTGTATTATTTGAACA
>JACQII010000014.1 GCA_016198585.1 Candidatus Aenigmatarchaeota archaeon
GGAGCCTGGATGGGATCCATGCCTGCGTCTACCTGATCCCCATCGGCAAGAAGAGGGGAGAGGTGGAACTCGTCGAGGAGGATGGACTGGTATCCGCAGCGAACGGAGAGGACCGGGCCGGTGCCCTGCGGCAATTGCTCTCAGCAAAAGAGTGCGGGAAGTGGCACAAGGCAGCGGGGCTGGCACTCAGGAGGTTGGAGAGCGATGGATAGCCACCCATGGGAAATCGTTTTCCCTGGTGCGAATTTTCGTACGCACATGCGGAAGTGCTTGATTTGCAAGGATTTACGGCCATTTCATGCCACGGTGGCTGCGTAATTGGTTTCTCAGGCCAACCTAGGGAAAACCACCGAAGTGGCTTATTTCATTGATGTTTGCAGATTGGCACGGGGGTTGCTTCTCTTCGGGGTATGGCAAACAAGGAGATCACGAAAATGCGCAAGAACACCACCGTCATCAAGCCCCGTTACTGCGCCGACTGCCGGCTGGGCCTCGCACCCGCGCAGACCACCGAGACCTGCCCGCGCTGCCGCCCGGAGGCCAACGCCCGCCTGATGGCCGAGCTTCTACAGGAGAGGGAAGACCGCAACGCAGCAAGGCTGGACAACCACCCCGAGGCGATAGCAGCCGCAGAGCGCTCACGAGAGGCTACCCGGCAGCGCTGCGCGCCCCGGCCCCAGGCGTGGGAGCTGAACGAGTAGCCCCACCCCCATCCAGCCCCCCGGCCCCGTACCGAACAGGACGGGGCTTGAGGGCGTGAGAGGAGACATGATGAGCACGAACTTCTACACCGACCTTGAGGACGTGAGCACCAACACACTGCGCGAAGCCGCTGCACTCGACGGCAGCATCCACGACCAGGCAGGCTGCGAGGTGGTCTTCCACTTCGGCGACGATCGCGCCGTGGGTGACCGCGGCTTCATCGCGGAGATGATCCGCCATCTCGACGAGACGGACGACGAGGGTAACACCCACGCGATCACGCTGCTGTCCCCGTCCCATGGTGGCTTCAGCGAGTGGCAGGGTGGGGAGTGGAGCCGGTTCGGCGAGGACGGCGACAGCGATCCGCGGACGCTGGCGAACCCATATACCTTCGAGGACATCCTCGCCGAGCTGGCCCAGCGCCACAAGGCAGGCGAGGCTGCGTGAAGCCGCGCGACTCCATGGCCAGCCTGCGAGCGATCCAGCTCACCCAGAGCCTCGGTATCCCTCCCGAGGAGGTTCTTGTTCCCCCCGACCTCACCGTCGGGGGCGGATTGGCAACCAGTGCGAGGTCCTGGTCGCCGAGGCGGAGGACCGCCGATCCTGTTCGAGTCGATGGTATTCGGAGGGGAGTTGGATCAAGAGCAGGAGCGGTACGCCACTAAGCAAGAGGCGCTGGCAGGACATGCTCTGCCGGTTGAGCGAGTGAGGGGGCTGGCGGGAAAGTAGGCGCCGGGCGAGCCGTACCCATGGAGACGCGACGATGGCCAACATGATAGCGAGAGATCGATGGTGGCGTCGGTTCTGCCGTCTCCTCGACGAGATAGCGCGGGAAGCGCTGAAAGGACAAAAGTGGACAAGTTACTTCTCATTCTCTTTAATCTCGCATTCTTCGCGCTGATGCTGATCGTCGGTTCCCTGGCTGGTGCCACCCTCGGCGGGCTGGCGGGCTGGATCGTCGGATGGACTCCGTTCGGAGACTGGATCCTCCATGTGCTCCGGTGCGGACGGATCGATGGGTTCACCATGGCGGAACTGGGGGCGCTGATGGGGTTTGCGGGGGGCTTCCTGCGAGCGGCCAGCAGCAAACGGGACTAGACGACGAAAGGGATATCCGATGGCCCCCAAGACCAAATCCAAAGCCGTTTCCTCTGAGATGGAACCGCCTCTCATCGGCGCCCTCCTGGATCGGGAGATCGCCTGCCAGGCCCATCCAGGCGGCGTGCTGGTGCTCGACCACTACGCCCTGCTCGATCTCCTCGAAGGGGCTGAGGCGGAGACCCCCGCAGGCCCGTCTGCTGTGCGCAAACCCAAACCCCTGGACCCCGATGCTCCCAACCCCGTAGGCATCGCGCAGGAATATCTCCAAGGGCTTGGCAAGCCGCTACCCGAGTACGGCTTCGAGTTCATCGGGACAGAGAACGTCCCCCTGTTCCGGTGCACCGCCCGTGCGCTCAGACGAACGGGAGTCGCCGAGGCAAATAGCAAGGCCCAGGCGAAGGAGCAGGCTGCCCGTGCGTTGATCCGGGACCTGCAAGCTGGAAGGAGAGCGCGTCCATGATGAGTGTCACCTATCCGTTCAAGACCGTCCACGGCGTGCCCCCATTTGATGACTACACCTTGGAGCACGCTCGCAAGGTGATTTTCCGGATGCAAGAGGGACAACTGATGGTCTTTGTCTACCTGGACGGGGCCTGGGTGGCCTCGCTCTGCCCAGGTGAGCGGCCTCCGCGATTCGATGAGATCATGCTCTTCGCCGCCGAGGAGGATCTCGCTACGTGGTACGTGGCATTCAAACTCGTGCCTTCCTGCTGGGAAGGCGGCAAGGCTCCGTCGTTTGCCTCCGTCAAAGTCCACAAGGACACAACCCTATCTGGCGTGCTGCTGGCGTGGGCACGGAATGACGGCGAGCCCCGTACCGTCCTCAAGCAGGTCGTCAACCGTTTTGAGGGACTGCTTGGTATCGATCTTTGCTCCGTCTGCCGAGACCTAGAGGCGGAGGCGCAGAAGATCGGGGATGTGCTCCTCTGCCGATGGTGCGCTGCGGAGAGAGGATGCGAAACGGGGACAACGTGGCCCGCGCAACATCATTCGCTACGCGGGGAATCACAAGCCACCAAGGAGAGCCGCCATGGATGAGACCACCGTCGTTTCTGCTGTCGATGAAGCAGCAGACAGCCAGGATAGAACTGACAATATCAAGGGAGTCGTCTTCGGGCGTCGCCTGCTCGCGCTCTGGGAGCGCGCACAGGACCTGCCCTTGCCCGTGCAGGACTTTGCTGTGTGGAGTGGGGCCAGCAAGGATCTCCTTCTGGCGCTCGGGATGCGCTGGGACGGAGAGCGGTACGTGTTCGATGCCATCGCAGCCGATGGTACACCCATCCCCATCGTCCATCCCTGCCCTCGCTGCGGCAAGGACCGCGAGCGGGAAACCAACATGCTCTGCCCGACCTGCTGGGAGGAGGTGCCCCCTGGCAAACGCACGAGGTGGTGCCGGGCCCTCATGCAGATCCACCTCTCGCATCCCGCCGCCCTTGCGGTGATGGCCTGGGCACTGCCAGATAATCCGACGAAAGCGCCATCCCGTCCGCAGCGGCGGAATGGCAAGCCGGTCGTGGTCAAGTGCCGGAAGTGCGGAGTCTCGGGCAAGAAGCCACCCCGCGGTCTGCTAGCGCAACTGCTACGGGAGATCCTACCCTCAGGCATGCCGAAGCAGGTCCGCGAGCGAGCAGAACAGGTGGCACGGCGGCTGGATGGATACTGCGAAACGTGCGCAGCGAGAGACGTACCCAAGGAAGGGACTTGATGCGAGGCTTCATCTCACCGCAGGGCGTGGTGCACGACCTCAAGACCGGGGCAGAGTATGAGCACCACGTCTTTGTCTGCTCCCTCTATGGGGAGGATGCGGACGCCCTCGTCCGTCACTGGCGTAGGGAACCCTTGGATGCTGTCTACGAGCGCGCCCGACGCGACGGGTGGATCCGTATTGGGGAGGTGCCCCAAGTCGGCCAAGTGCGCGTCGCCTGCGTGGAGGCGCGGCGGGAGGCATTGGAGGGGACACCGTGGGAGGCGGTGGTGCGGGTCGTCCGCGCCCTCTGCCCGGACGTGGTTGACCTGGATCTGCGCGGCGACAGTGAGGAGGAATCGACATTCCTCTGGGTGCGCCCCTCCGATTTCTACGCCCGCCGCTTCGTCGACAGAAATCCGCCCATCAATCTGACCCCGTTCCCGGAGGACGGAACACCATGAGGCCAACTGAACACGAAGCATCGGAGGCATATGCCGTTCTGCGGCATCACGGAGTGGCGATTGCAGAGCAAGCATTTGATTTCTATTGCAAGGCGAGCCGTATCCCAGATGAGTTACCTTCCAGCGTCGTCAATCCGTTTTCTTACGGGTCCAAAGAGGCCGTTGAGGCCGTTCGTGAGATAGCCCAGCGGCGCTGGCGTGGACTCCTTGCAGCATATCACGAACGGATCGCGGGAATTGACCGAGGTGGAGCACCATGAGAAAGATCCTCATCACCCGAAGGACACACGACTTCCACGCCCGCATCGACGGACGCCCCGAGATCTGGGAGTGCGGCAGTGCGGATCATTCGGAGACAGGACGTGCTATCGGGGCGGGACGTGCGCGGGCATTGACTCCGAGGTGCCGACGCACGATGCAGCAACCTGCGAGGTCTGCGCTCCGCCGAATGGAGACTGCCAAAGGCATGGTGGTTATCTGCTGGCGGACGGCTGCATCTCCTGCATGGCCGAAGATCTGGGGTATGCAGTATGAACATCATCGCATGCATGCGCGTGCAGGACATGCCGATCAGTACGGTGCCTGGGGTGGTTCGTGTTCCGTGCGCTCGCTGCAAGGCAGAGGTCTGGATCAGCCCGTCTGGTCAGGAGCAGATGACGCTGATGAATGCGACCAACGAGGGAGAGACAGGGGTTTGGTGCACACACTGCGTCGCCGCCTCAGACCTGTCTTACGAAATCGTGCCCTACGGTCAACGCGCCCTTGACGAGATCGAAGCGGCCACGGGCATCCGGTTCACCGCAGAGGAATGCCTGGAACTCCTGCGGCCCAAGGCGAAAGGCACCTCATGAGCACGATCCCCTACACGCCGGGCACTCCCATCGACTACAAGGAGCGCAAGGGACTGGGAGGCTGGCATCCTCGTGGCTCCGTGGCATGGGACCATGGCGGCAAGAAGGTCGGAGTGAAGACGCACGACGGCCGCGAGTTGGAGTTGCGCCGAGGATGGACACGGCCCGAGCGGACCCCGCCGCTGAAGAAAGCTAGCAATGGACAGGGCCTGGTTCGCGTCGTAAAGCAGTGGATAGGTCTGCCGCCCGAGGTGCCCTCCTTCCTGTCGCGAGCGCCCATCGATCGAGAGGGAGCGCCATCAATCGAGCGACCTACGCCCCCTGAGGAATCGGAAGCCCACAAGGAATTCGCCCGGTGAGAGGCATGCTGCAACTGTGGGCATCCGCCGCGGAGCGATTCACATCACGAGCCCGTCCCTGGCCAGCCCAGGCGCGGCGTGCGCCAGAAGGTACGGGATGCCCTATCCGTTGGGCTATGCAAGGGCCATGGACGCTGCCATCGGATTTACACGAACGTCCTCACACCAGATGGCTCGATCGCCGGACGCCTGCCCGATCCAGAGGCCAGCCAGCGCAACGGGCGCTTGGTGCTGCGCTCGCGGGAGGAGTCGCTAGCCATCCTGCACGCAGAGCAAGACCGGCTGACCACGAAGGCGCTGTCGCTCCTGCCGCAAGCCGTGCGCATCGAAGTGCAATCACGGGCGCTGGCGATGGTATCCGAAGACGTGCTGCGGAGTGCTTTGCTGAAAGAAAACAAATAGGAGAATCCATGCTGAAACAAATAACCGTCTGGACCTGCTTTCTGGTCGCCGTGATTTTCATCGGCATCATCGCAACCATCGCCGCACTGCGAGGCGATCATGCTCTACTGGCAACGCTCGGCCATGCGATCGAAGTAGCAGGACCCTTCTGCCTGACGACCGTCGTAGTCTTGGCGCTGTTCGGAATCCTGAGGGGCTGATATGAATGCCCGCACGATCCGCAAGCGCCTCATGCGCCACAGGCGCAATGTCTTCTGGGGACGCAGGGCCTATCTGACGATCTCCGTCCCCCTCTCGCTGTATCCAGAGTCCCTGCCGCCCTTTGTGCCGCCCGGCCTGCCGGATTTCCTGGAAGGACACTGGCGCAACGAGGACGACAGCAAGAAGTGGTACATCGGCCAGATCTCCTGCGGAACGAAGCCCGAGGAAGACCGCGCGAACGTGGTGGGTCTTCACCTCAGTCACTGGGGGAATTCCTGGGAGTGGTACGAAGGCCAAGAACTGACGATGGACGGCGAGAAGGTGGCAGCGCGCAAGCCGTTGCCAGAAGAAATGATCTTGGCCTACGCCCGCCGGATGCAGTGGATCGACAAGTGGCTGCATGGATCTCACGGATTCGCAGAGGGTGAACTCTCCACCCCTATCGCCCTGCTGCTGTTGTGCTCGAATTGGGCAAGATCCACCCATGCATCCGTCGATGGACAGCGGGTGCTGATTTCTTGGGGCGTGAAATGGTTCTATGCCAATCGCAAACTGCGCTTCTGCCGAGACGTGGCCCGCTTCCTGGCTGCGGCCCGGCGGATGAAGTTGGATGCGAGGGTATGGCGATGAGCAAACGGATTCTCAACGGCCAGCGCGTCTCGTGGCGCACCTATCCTGACGCAGGCGTAGGATCGCTGTACGATGGAACCATCCTGGCCTTTGTACCCGCCGGCAAAGCTCTCGCTGAAATGCGCTCGCAGACACCCTTCCACAAGGATTCGGATCGGTGGCTCGGGATTCTGAGCAAAATGGAGGCGATCAAGAACCCCGCCTTCCGACTGCTAATCGGGGCATTGGCCTTTGACTTTGACACCCCGGTGATAAAAACGATGGGCCTTCGGCTCGATGTGCGCCTTTCATCGGGAGACGTGGCTGCGGTGGTCGCCGCCCGACCGCCCAGCTTTGCGCTGCTCATGGATGCCATCGATGCTCTTGTGGACGAGGCTATCTGGCACGCGCCGCCCGAGATGCTTTCCGAAGGCAAGGCCACTGTGAATGGATGCGCCGTCGGGGATGCCAAAGAGGGCACACCATGACCGCAGAGCGGCGGCACTTCATCAACCTCACAAACGGCCTCGAATGGGCCGCGGAGTTGCCCCACTTTACCTTCGTCCGCGTTGAGAGCACAGCCATCGAGCACAAGGACTGGCTGCGCCTCCTTCGGGATCTCGATGTCCATTTCCTCATGTCGCTGGCCCTGGGATACGACTGCCACTTCTATGACTGCACGCCTGGACGCCGCCCGTCAAAGACCGTTACCCAGGGGCTGCCCTTCATCGTGGAGACCCTGAACAACCTATGGCTCTTGGGCAAGCCCATGGAGGCCCGGACGTCCGAGGTGCAGGCGCTCAAGCAGAAGTTTCTCTATGTGCGCAGGTATTCGGCGGCTCGCGCTCGATCAGGGGGCAACGATGCTCTCTATGGTTCCGGGCGCACGAGTGGAGGAAACGAACGGCGCATTGGAGACGAAAGGGGAAATCCCACGATGAGTCAGATGTTTTCGGACATGGCGATCATGCACGCACGGGTCGCCTTTCATTGTTTGCGCAGGACCCATGACTGCCGCGATCTCTCGGATGAGGAAGTCGCAAGGCGCGTAGCGGTTGACATGGCAGATCTCTTTGAGACGCGATATGGCAAGGTCTCCAAGCGGAAGGCGGCGACCTTTATTGAGGCGCTCTCTCGCGCACTCTTAGCGCTTCTGGCCAGTGAGTTGACCACTCGCGCTCACCAAAGGGGACCGACATGCTGAGCCGCGACGGGCGCCGCACCGTCACCCGCGTGATGGCCCAGCTTGGCCAACTAGGCATGCCCGTGGAGCAGTACCAGGACGCCCACCCACACGCCTTTTTGCCTGGCGTCTGGATCGATCGGGGCGTGCTGTGCGTCTGCCCGTGGGCCGCGCATCCAGGGGATGTTCTGCACGAGGCGGGGCACCTGGCCGTCGTGCCGTCGAAGTTCCGCTCTGTCATCCTTCCTGGCCCGGTCGATGAGGTAGACGGACCACTTGGCAGGGCCACGCATGCCTTTCTGTTCACCGAGGAGGGATGGCGGCGAGCACGGGCATTTGAGGACCCACTAATCCGCGCGCTCCTGAGCATGGGCGAAGAAACGGCCATCTGCTGGGCCTATGCCGCAGCGGTGGCC
>JACQII010000015.1 GCA_016198585.1 Candidatus Aenigmatarchaeota archaeon
CGTCCGGGCCGCACGATTGCCGGTCCGCGGTCCGCTCGTTGATGCAGACGAAGAGGTGCCGCTTCGTGGTGGTGGGGGTCGCGATCATGGGGTGGATTGTCCGGCGGGCATATATACCTGCTCCCGGTCACCAGAGCTCGCGCCGCTCTTTCTTGCACCGGACGCAGACCGAGAGCTGCTCGAACGTCCCCTGTCCCTTAGTCACGGGCTCGCCCTGCTTGACCCAGTGATGGCCCAGCGCGCAGGAGAATGACATAGCTGTTACTGATTACGGAACGGGATTAAAAAGGCATAAAGAGTCCGAGACCCCTCTCGGCGCGAGGGGGTGTCTGAGACGTAACGTCACCCTGCATCAATGATCTTATAAGCGCGGGATGAATACTATGATTATGCGCAAGCCATCGATTGTTGCATTCAAAAAAGGGTTGTTACCAGAACAACGCGAAGACCTGCTCAAGACATTGAAAGCCCGTTTTGAGAAGAACATGAACCGCCATAAAGGTCTTGACTGGGCCAAAGCACAAGCAAAGCTGGAGGCCACTCCTGGAAAACTGTGGTCGCTCCATGAGATGGAAAGAACGGGCGGTGAACCGGATGTTGTTATCCATGATAAAAAGACGGGTGAATACATCTTTTATGATTGTTCAGCGGAAAGTCCTGAAGGCCGCAGAAATGTTTGTTACGACCGTGAGGGGCAAGAGGCGAGGAAGAAGCAACGCGTCCATCCAGAAGGTAACGCTATTGATATGGCAGCTTCCATGGGCCTTGAGCTTTTAACGGAAGAACAATATCGAGAGTTGCAGAGACTTGGAGATTTCGATACGAAGACGTCGAGCTGGGTGAAGACACCCCCTGCCATTAGAACACTCGGCGGCGCCCTCTTTGCTGATCGCCGCTACGGCACTGTCTTCGTGTATCATAACAGTGCGCCCTCTTTCTATGGCGTGAGGGCGTTCCGTGGCTCGCTACGAGTCTAACTGGGCTGGGGAGGTAAGAGGGGGATGGCGAGGATGCGGCTGGCCTTCCTGGGAAGCGACGCAGCTGCTCATCAGAGATGGCCAGGTGGCTCACCGAGTATGGTTCGCGTGCTGGTTTATGCCTGGGTCGCTCCCTTAAACCGCTCGACTGTTGCAGACTGTTGCATCCGCTGCATTTAGGAGCGAAACGCTAAAGGGAGAATTGCCGGGTACACCCCGCAACCCAGAGAAGCCCGTGAACTATGGGAGGTAAAATATGAATAAGACATTTGCCGTGACGGCTGCCTTGCTGGCGCTGCTGCTCCCCCTGGGCGCAGTGAGTGCACAAGAATTGGGCATCCAGACCACGACGGCTGCGCGCATCCACTCGTTGCACGTCGTCGCCGTGGGTATGGAAGTTGATGGCGACCTGATCCCGGTCTCGCGTGACCGGATCGTCGTCGGCACTGTCGTCGCCAATGGCCAGGAGCACCGCGTGGGCATCTTCGTCCGTGATACCGGAGAAGAGGTCCTCCGCTACAAGCTCCGTGGCGTGGAGATGACAGAGGATGGCGCCGTAACTGGTGACATCTACGTCGATAACACCATGGTCGGGTCGTTCGAGTTCCGTGCCATCCACCGTGGCGATGCCACGTTCTGGAAGGGTCCGGTAACCATCGACGGCACTACCACGACCTTCATCGGGAAGTCCATTCCCCGTCTCCACACCGCGACTGAGCGCACCCGCGTGATCGCTGATCTGCGGGCGACGGGCGAGCAGGGAACGGACGTCGAGCTGGAGGTCCGCCACCATGTCCGTGCAGCAGTAGACGATGAGCGGAGCAGGGATTTCCTGCGAGTTCGCTGCCGTGAAGACGGTCTGCGAGACCTCTGCAAGGCCGAACTCGAGCGTCTGGACGACCCTCAGCTCGCCGCCCGACTGGAAATCCTCTCGGACAGTGACCTGGAGCGACTCCGGATCCGTGACGACCTCGTCGTCCGGGCCCGCACCTACATGGACGCCTACCACCGCACCCGCATCGATGTGCTGCGTGTTGAGCAGCAGGAGGCCTTTGAACTGGAGGCTGTAGCCGACGTTGACAGCGGCATAGCGGTCGGCGTGTGACGATGAACATGCTCATCGTCATCCTGGCCCTTGCCGTAGTCATCGGATTGGGGATCTGGATCCTCCCACCTGCGGCTGTTTCCACAACAGCCGCCGGTGACCAGAGTGCACTGGTTACCCTCGAAGAGGAGGTGGAGAACCTGGAATCCCCAGGCGACTTGGCAGAACTAGAGGAGCTCTTACTGCTGGAGCAGTAGGAGCCCTCCCCCTTTTCTTTTTTCTTCTTCTTCAAGTGGAAATGAGGATTGTTTTTCGTTATCTCGTTCGTTCTCGCTGGCTACGTTCCCCAGACGAGGAAGTCCTTGAGGAGCTTCAGCGCGGTGCAGTCGTCCTGGTTGTAGGTGACGATCTTGTCCATGGACTGTTGGTTGCCGTTCTTGACATAGTCGAGGTAGAGCACGATGGAATCTTTGGCGTCGCCGACGTCGCGCCACTGGAAGCCCAGGTACTTGCCGATCTCCTTGAGCGAGTAGGAGTGCGTCGGGAAGACCACATGTTTCCGCGCGACCGGCAGCAGGTCGACCATCGACCCCAGTACCTGGGCCGCGACCCGGTCGTCGATGCCGTGGCGGTGGGCCAGCGTCGCAAGGTGGGACTTCTCGTAGGAGCCGAAGTGGTAGATGACGTAGCCTTCCCGGGAGCGCAGGAAGCGCAGGAAGGCGAGCAGCATCTCATGTTCCTTGGCAGGATCAGGAGAGGTGAAGGCATGGTAGCGCTCCTGGCCGCCTTCCCGGACGAGCGCGCCCACCAGGTAGTCGCAGCTCAGCTTCTCGCCGTTGATGCGCATGCCGTCGACGCCCTCGAAGTCCAGGAAGACCTCGACCGCCGCTTCGGGGAGGAAGGGCTTGCCGAGGCGGAGGTGGCGGCCCTGGATGAGGGCCTTGGCCGCGAGTCGGTAGCGCTCCAGGGTCTCGGGCGCAATCGCGCCGTTGACCCGGAGGATCTGCAGGGAGAAGAGGTCGTCCAGGGTCTCGATCCCGGCCTGTTCCAGGGTCTCGCGGTGGCTGCTATGGAGGTTGGGGATCAGGGAGAGGTGCTTCTGCTCCCGGAGTCGCTTCAGTGAGTAACTGGCCCAGGGCCAGCCCAGCTTGGCGGGCGGGACCTTCTTGCCCGCGATGATATCGCGGATGTCCTGGATCGCGGCTTTCATACCCTGCTCGTACTCCTGGTACGTGCAGGAGATGAGGTTCCGCTGGCCGTCGACCATGGTAAACACCTGGGGAGTGACGCCTTGGATGATGCCGATGACATGATTGTAGTAGGCAGCCTGCATGATGTGCTCCTCCCGGATCTGGCGGGATGACTTGACCTCGACGACTTCGTAATGGTAGTCTCCCAGCCGGGACGCCCCGGGAACGCGCACGAGGATGTCCGGGACGGCCACGAACCGGTCCGGCAGGTAGTAGAGGATGCCGTTCTTGATGAACGGCTCCCCAGCCAGCAGGGCGTCGATCGTCTCCTGGAACGCGGCTTCGTGGCGGGTCGGGTCTATGGAGACGCCGCCCGGATAGAGGTCGCGATCGACCTCTTCCTCGTGGACGCGGCCGTTCTCGAAGATGAGGTTCATGTAGGGGCTTTCCGGATCCCGTTCCTCGGCCGGAGCATGGCTGTCGCACCAGACTGTGAAGGGGTTGATGAAGTACTTGTAGAGCAGCCCGCCCTTCACCAGCTTCCGCGTGGACCCGCGCATGCACTGCTGGTAAAGCTGCTGCTTCATATGTTCTCTTTGTCCGAGCGGCTATTAATCGTTGGGCGGTCCTGGAACGCACTCTGGGCCAAAGAGGTTGGGACCAGGTCTCGCTACCGCAGGTAGATCTCGCCCAGCCGCTTGTCGTACACGCGGAAATCCTCGGTGGTCGTCTCGGTCTTGATCCGCTGGAACTGGTTGGCCTTGGAGTCCAGCTCGTCCGCATAGTAGACGATGGCGGCCTCCGCGAACATCGGCACCTTCGGCGCGCCATGCTCGTGCTTGCCGAGGTGGGAGAGGATGATGTGCGAGAGTTTACGAAGGGTCACCTCGTCGAGGATGCCCCGCGCCTTCTCCCGTACCATCTCCTCGCCCAACACCGTGTGGCCGCGCAGCATGCCCTCCTCCCCGATCTTGATGTTCGTGGTGACCTCCAGCTCGCGCATCTTGCCCACGTCGTGGAGCAGCGACCCGGCAGTCACCAGGTCCAGGTCCAGGTCTGGATAATTCCTGACCGCTTCGCGCGCGATCCGGGCGACGCCGAGCGAGTGCTCGAGCAGGCCTCCCAGCCAGGCGTGATGGATGGTCATGGCCCCCGGCGCGCGCTTGAAGGCCGTGGCAAACCCGTGGTCGCGGAAGAACGCGTCCAGCAGCTGCCGCAGGCCCGGGGTCTTCACGCCATCCACGATCGCGAGCAGTTCCTGATAGAGGGCTTCCACATCCTTCGCTGTCGTGGGGATGAAGTCGCTGGGGTCGGTGACCGCCACCTTTTGGATAGATCCTGATTCCTCGTTCACGTCGATCTTGGGCCGCTCCTTCCATATCCCGACCGTCCCCCTGACGCGGACAATGTCCCCCTCCTTGAAGGAGTCGTGGACCCGGCGGACTCCCTGCTCATCCAGCCCGCCCCAGAAGCTCACTTCAATCTCGCCCGTGCGGTCCGCGGCCCCGAACGCGAAGCGCCATCCCTTTGCGTAGGATGTGGGCGCGCGCTTGTACTTGACGCTGAACAGCGAGTCCACGGGACTGCTGCTGCCGCGCAACTCATTGACCATCACCTTCATGGGTGAACTCCGGATTCCAGAAATAAAAAGGCCTGCGCACCAATGGAACATGAAAAAGCTGCTCCCGAAATTCGGGAAACGGAACGGATGTGAGAAGGAAGGGGCGTGAAAAAAACAGCAACTCAGCGCCCCGTAGGTTATCTGAGTTATCTGGGTTATCTCTTGCGTCGCGCTGTTCGCTTCTTTTTCGCTGCCATATGCACACCTCTTGACAGTATTTGGGCGAGCGGCCTTATAAGCGTGCGCAATTTTTTCCGCGTTGCGCGTTCGCCAGGTCTGCAAAAAGTTGCGCAGCGTCGCGCGGGCGAACCAGGACTCAGATGTCGTCCTGGTCGGCTTCTTCGTCCGCAAGCCGCTTCATCTTCTCGAGCTTGGCCCAGACGAAGGTGTGCTTGCGCCCGCCGAGCAGGTCGTCCACGGCGGTCGCGGCCATGTGCACGCTCCCGGGCGGACCAAGGATGGCGACCGTCTTGCCGTAGACGCAGAGCTTCGCGCCGCTGAAGCGCTCGATGTTCTTCTTCGCGAGGCCGCGGCGGCCGATGACCCGGCTCATCAGCCGGCGGACGGTCTTCTCGGTCCCGTCGACGGCGATGACCGCGAGCTGCGCGTCCTCCTCGAGGAGGGTGAGCGCGCTCGGGTAGGAGAAGCCGCGGCCGATGGCCTTGACCAGGTTGACCGCGACGAGGAGGTGCTCGACGTCGCCCTGGACGTCGACGCCGCCGTCCTTCTGGACGCGCAGGGTGGTGCCGGTGGCCTTCTCGAGGGCCTGCTGGTGGCGGAGCAGGACAGCGACCCTCGCGCGCGGGACCCGCAATTCCTGGATCATAGTGGACTAGACGTACCCTTTCTTCCGGAGCCAGTTGGCCTGGGTCCGAGTGTAGATCCAGATGACGTCCCCTTTCTCGTCGCCCTCGATCTCCCAGGGCTCGATGAGGACGATGTCGCCCACCCGGATCGTGATCCGCTTCCTGAACTTCCCGGGGATGCGGCAGAGGCGCTTCTTGCCGTCCTTGCAGATGACCATGAACCGGCTGGCGCCCTGCATGATTTCGATCTCGCCCAGGATCTCCTTGCCGCGCGGCAGCCGCACGCGGATGAACTCCTCGGCTCCCGGTTCGGTGCGCGTGTCCATGGCTCTTCCTTGTCGCGTGCGCTTATAAGCGCGCCGGATGCGGAACAGCGGCCGCGGCCTTGCCGGTCTCTGGGCACGGCTAGAAGATCGAGTCCAGGCTGAGCAGGATCTCGAGCGGCTGGTAGAGGTCGTCGTTGACGGCGATGAAGAGGCTGCTGGTCGTCGGGTCGGGCACGGTCGCCGGGACGGCAGCATAGCGGTCGCCCGCGGCCCACACTACCAGGGCCCGGATGAGGGCCTGGCCCTCGAGCGTCGCCTCAGCTCCGCCAGAGACCCAGGCGGTCCGGCCGGGCAGGTACTGGGTCCCGTAGAGGAGCGTGTGCTGGAAGGCAGCCGCAGGGACCCCGGTCCCTTGTTGGACGAGGAGCGGCGTCGAGGTCGTGTTGACCTTCTCTACCGGGTCAAGGAAGTTCGCGAACGCCACCGGACCGCCGAGTGCGACCGCGACCTCCTCAGCCCTGGACGACCCGCTGAGGTCGAGACCGACGAACCCCGGGCTGGAGACCGTGGCGTTGGTCGTGTTGGCGACCAGCCTGCCGTCGGCGAAGAGCTGGTGCTGGTCACCAGAGACGACGACGCGGTACCGGTTCGCGGCCGCTTCCTGCAGGTCGATGCCGAAGGCGGTCGCGGGGCTGGCGACGACCTCGTTAACCGTCCCGCCGCTGACCGCGGTCCAGGCGACCTCCTCGGGGAAGCCTGGGTGGTCGATGTCGCGCGAGCCGAACGCGGCGTACGTCGAGCCGCCGTCTGCGCGCCAGACCAGGGACTGGTTGCCCTCGCCGTCCGGGGAGGTGATCAGCGCGCTGAGGATCAGGTCGTCGAGGGCGAGCCCGGTGTAGTGCGCCCTCCCCTGGCCGGGAGCGGACTGCACGTAGGCCCCGCCACTGACAGCCCAGAACCCGGCGGTCGCGGTCCATCCCTGGGCCTGGCCGTCCTCGAAGTCCTCGTAGTAGACAGGCAGGCGGAAGAGGAAGTCGGTGATGCGCTGCGCGTCGGGCGTTGCCGGATCGGCGACGTCGATCCCCCCGGCAGCGGGCGTGGCGAGCGAGGCGACCATGCCGAAGAAGTCGCGCTCGATCTTGCCCTGCGGAGTCAGGAGGTCCAGGTCGGTCGCGTCGAGGTCGCGGACCTGGATGATGCCCTTGCCAGCCTTCAGGTAGGCGACCAGTTCAGGGGTGTAATCGTAGGCCGGCCCGGGGCCCGCGGACGCCAGGTCGTCGTCGAATACCACGACCACGTCGTAGGTTAGCGGGAGCGTCGGGCTGTCGAAGAGCGGGTTGACCGGGCTGGATGCCGTGGACGGTGGCTGCAGCTGCAGGACCGAGAAATTGACCTGCTCGCCGTTGAAGCGGAACGACTGCAGCATGTCCCGGACGAGGCTGAGCTGGTCGTTCGCGGGCGACGAGTCGCAGAGGCAGCCGACGATGATCGGCGAGGGGATCGCGTTCCGGACGTCGACGCTGTACAGGATGCTCGTGTTCGCGAGGAGGGCGTCAATCTCTGACCGGACCTGGCTGCCGTCGAGCCAGTTGACGTCCTTCGCGGAGAGGGTGAAGAGGATGTCGGTCCCCAGGAGGCTGAGCCGCGCCTGCTCGAAAGCCGACGTGATGGGAGGGATGGTGGAGAACTGGTAGATGATGAGGAACGCCACCAGGGAGATCAGGATGATCTCCACGACGTGGATGAATCCTTTCCTGGCCTGCATGGGGAGATGTTGGCGGGGGAATTAATAAAGAGCCGATCGCGGATGGGCAGCGTCATCGGGGACGCGATCCTGCAGGCAGCGGCAGGCGGATGCGGCGCTCGAGGTAGTCGTGCAGGAACCGCGCAAGTGCCGGGTCGGCCGCCTTCTGCACGAGCGCAGGCCCGGTAAGCAGCGAGAACCCCTTGGGGAGGGCCTGCGCCACCACGGGCGCGACGCCGAGTTCCAGGAGGTGCGGCCGGCGCAGGACGTGCCGGAGCGCGTCAGCAGCGAGCGGGAACTGCCTCGGGATTTCGGCAGTCCAGCGGTCGCCCTCGACCCACAGGCGGGCCGTGCGGTACTTCTGGAGGAACTGGCCGGCGTGCTTCTTGACTGCCACGGGCGGCCCGACCACCTTGCGGACCGCGGGCAGGCTCCAGGTCTCCATCTCGAACAGGAGCAGGCAGTCCCGGGGACTGGCGAACACTTCCTGGCCCATCACCAGGAACTCCTTCTCCCGCAGGATGTTCGCGAGCCTTGCGGCCGTCCGGCGCAGCTGCGGGTAGAGGACGTCGTCGATCTCCTTCGGCCGCGCGAACCGGACACCGAGCATCGCCGTTCCCCGGGTTGCCAGGCGGCGGCCCAGCCCTGCGTGGTCTGCCCGGAACGGCGGCGGGAAGAAGAACGACCGCCGCGGGGCTTTCAGGAACTGGCGGCAGAGGTCGCTGAACCGGACGAAGTTCACCAGGGAGAGGACGGCAGCCACGTTCCGCTTCGGGTCGACCGGATCGATCACCACCAGCGGCTGGCCGGGGAACGCTGCTTTGGCGTGGTTGGCAAGGTCGACGACCGTCCCGGGCTCCCACGCTGCTGCTGCGCGGAGCAGGGCGGTGAAGCTGCGATAGTTCACCATGAGCAGCTCGCAGAGGTAACCAGAGAAGCCGAGCGTGGCCGTATCGGAGCCGTAGAGGCCGTTGGCTTTCAGGAACTGCTTCAGGAGCCGGACCTGGGGCGCGAGAGTCGGTGGGAAGTGCTCGGCGAGATAGCGGTTGTGGAACGGCGTGCGGTCGACAGCCGACTTCAGGTGGGCGGGGTCGGCGATCTTGTAGGCCGGGACGATGTCGATGAGGAAACCCCGGTAGGACGCCCGCGTGTACGGATGCTCGGCGTAGGCGATAGTCCAGGAACCGCCGAGCCGGCGGGCGACGCCTGCGCCGAACGCCAGGCCCTTCTTCTCGAGGGTCTCCCGGGACGTTGACTCGGGGAAGAGGAGGAAGATGTCAAACTCCTTCTTGTCAGTCATCCAGGTGCCGCGAGTGTACGACCCGGCGACGGTGTAGTCCAGGCCACCAGTCACGGCCTCGACGGCCTGTACGACCTCGGCCAGGGTCTCCCGGATCTCCCGCTCCTCGCGCGGGGTGGGGGTGACCTTCTTGAGGACTGACGGGAGCAGCGCATCCAGGGCGGACATGGTTATTATTACAGGGAGCCCGCTCAAATAGCCCAGCGCAGCCGGAAGGCCGTCACGAGATCACGGGTTGCGAGCGTCAAGACCGTCCTGCAGGTAGCGGCGGACCAGGGAGACCTTCTCCCGCGCCGCGTCCGTGTCCGGCTCGCCGCCGAGGACCGCGAAGCGGAAGGCTTCCGCAAGATCCTCTCCCTCGGAGATGGCGTTCTGTGCCTGACGTGCCTCCTGAAGGGCGTTCTGGACAAGCGGGTGTCCGGGAAGCTCGCTCAGATTGACATACCGGAGCTCCAGACTTCCAAGGGTCTCGACCCCCAGCCGGATCTCCTCATCGAGCCGGGAGATGTCATCCTGTATCGTCGCTCGTGTCGCGATCCGACGGCCTTCCTTGTCCGGATCAGAGAGCGGATCATCCGTCACCTCCAGCAAGTCGAGGTACTTCCCCCGCCAGTCCTGGGCAGACGCGACATTCTCCCGCGCATCCTGCACCCGATGCTCGGCATCCTCGAGTATGGATGGGTAGCATTCCGTGAGCCAGGTTTCAAAGGGGGAGAGGCCCCGTGCGAACTCCGCCCGACCTTTCGCGTACCTGGTGAGGTAATGAGCAGGATCAGCATTCAATGCGGCGAAACGTTCGACGATGCCGGACATACGATCGGGATCCTCCCCGTTGAGGATGTGGCCGAACTCATGAGCAACCACGCCAAGGGGGTCCTTTTCACGCGCGCCGGTCCAATAGATCACATCCCACCCGTCCGGAGGAGCCGGGGTCGCTCTCCTGAGATACTCGAGGATGCCCTGAACCGTTATCTCGCCTGCCGTCCAGCGTGCGTGGTAGGCTGCTGCGCGCCAGTAATCCCCTTCGGCTACCTCGGCCGGCTGGGTGGCATCTACAACGTCGCACGTCAGTTTCCCGTAGTTCTGGAGCGCCCGCCCCAGATCGGGGACATTTGACTCAGTCATGCCGAAAAAAGGGTTGACGCGGGATCGCAGGTCAAAGAGACGCATAGCCCTGTCGGCGGCGAGCGCAGAGGCTTCGAGAGACTCGAGGGACGACGTTCCTATTCCCTCGAGGTGGGCAAGGATGGCGTCGTATTCTGCAAGTTCCTCCGGGGTGGGGTGGTATGACTCAACCTTCACGAGAACGGGCTCCAGCCTCTCGAAGGCCGCGGGCTGGATCGCGCGGTAGCGCGCGACGACGTCCTCCACGACACGTACGTCCTCGGGCGAAAACCCGACCAAGAGCATACCGCTGCCCGTGTCCTGCCGGACGCGCGCGAGCGCGTCTTCGTAGGTCTGGACCGCCTCGGGCGACGGACCGAGGTAGACGTGCCCGTCTCCGAGGTCGCGCGTCCCGTAGGTTTCCAGGGCAGGGCCGCATCCGAGGGCGGCGAGGGCGAGGATTGCTGGCTTCAACATAGTGTCACCGTAAACTGGTGACATACTGGCTTAAAAAGCTTCCACCCGCATCCTGCGCTTCCCGGGCCTTTAAGCCACCCGCAGCTAAAGAAGAGGTATGGTGCTCGACCGGATCATCGGCCAGGACCTGCTCACGACCAAGCCCGACGTGGGGCTGTTCCTGGGGTTTGTCTTCACCCTGATCGGCTTTGCCACCAGCTACCTGATCTTCGTCTCCGGCATGAGCATCGCCATGATCGGCTTCTCCTCGCTGCTGATGCTGCCGTACATCATCAAGATCATGAAGCCTGAATCTTCCCAGTACGCACCCGTCTTCTCCCGGAAGAACCCTTCCCTGGAGTTTTTCGCCTTCCTCTTCCTGGGCATGGCCCTGGCCTACACCATCCTCTTCGGCATCCTCAGCCCGGGGATACGCGACCTCGCCTTCGACAACCAGCTGGACGTCATCGCCGGGCGTGCGGCCGCGACAGCAGGCAGCTTCATCGACACCGGTTTCTTCATGAGCATCTTCTCGAACAACATCCTGATCGTCGCCATCGCCGTGATCCTCTCGTACTTCTACGGCGCGGGCGCGATCTTCGTGCTGAACTACAACGCGTCCATCGCCGGGATCGTCTACGGCTCGTGGATCAGCGCGCTGCTCTGGCCGGCCGGGCCGCTCGCGCCGTTCGCGAGCACCAACATCATGCTCTTCCTCCCCCACACCATCCTGGAGATCCTTGGCTACCTCCTGGCCTCGGTGGCGGGCATCATCCTCTCGAAGCCACTGACGCGGCGGAACAGCCGGCCGATCGAGCGGGACGTGGCCATCCTCGTCGCCGCCTCGGGAGGCCTCATCCTGGTGGGCGCGCTGGTCGAAGTCATCGTGCCGTTCCTCTGACCTCGGGTGGCTGGGGCAAGGATTTAATGCCGCCCCGCCAAGTAAGGGTATGATCGGGCGGCGCGGCCTCTACTTCAGCAGGTTCTTCCCGGGCGGCAGAGTGACGGCCATCGCCTCGCGCACGGTCCCGATCTGCGCGGCCGGCTCGCCCCTGGCGACGGCGATCCCGCACCTGCTCACCGGCTACCGCGCGCTGCCCGTGGTGGAGAAGGGCCGGCTGGCCGGGATGGTCTCGGCGACGGATGTGCTGAGCTACCTCGGCGCCGGGGAGAAGCACCGGGCGTTCGTGGCGGACCGGCCGCTGGAGGCGCCGGTCCGGGCCGTCATGGAGCCTGCGACTGCGATCGACGCCGCGGCGAGCCTGCGGCAGGCCTTTTCCGTCTTCAAGACCCACCGCCGGGGTTCGCATCCGGTGGTCGCGCGCGGCCGGGTGGTTGGGATGGTGGCGGATCGGGACTTCCTCCGGGGCCTGCGCGGCACGGTGGGCGTCCGGGTCGAGGAGATCATGACCCCGCGGCCGGCCCACGTGAAGGAATCGATGCCGATCGCGGATGTGGCGAACGTCATGGTCCGGGCGGGCTACCGCCGCCTGCCGGTGACCAAGGGCGGCATCGTCACCGGCATCGTCGTGCCGTCGGACCTGCTGTCCCACCTCGTCGCAGGCGAGCGCTTCCCGCTCCACCTGGAAACAGCACCGATCGCGAAGGTGATGGTGCGCGAGGTCCGGACCATCCGTCCGGGGGTTGACGTTGTTGAGGCGGTGAACGCCATGCTCCGCTACCGGGTCGGCGGGTTGCCGGTGACAGAGGACCACGAGCTTCTGGGCATCATCACCGGGAGCGACGTCGTCCAGGCCATGATCGCCTGACCTCCGATGGCGGCGCGTGTTGCCACTTTTCGCTCGTGATAAGATTTATATACCCAAAGGCTATACATCGCTTGTGGAGGCCCTATCAAGCCCGCTATGCCCGACCTGCTGCAGACCTTTGACGAACTGAAAGACAAGGTCATCATCGTCGAGGGCAAGCACGACGAACAGGCGCTGCGGTCCTTTGGCGTTGACCACATCATCCCGATCAACAGCAGGCCCCTCGTTACTGTTGTGCAGGGGATCGCGGACGGGAAGGAAGTCGTCATCCTGACGGACTTCGACAAGCAGGGACGCAAGCTGCACGCGCGGCTGATGTCCCTGCTCCAGAAGCACCGCATACGGACGAATCGGAGGTTACGACACATGGTCAAGGAGTACGGACGGACGCGCATCGAGGATTTCAATAGGCTCGCGGCCATCGAGGGCTTTGACGCCCCCACAATATACAAAAGAGGTGATAGTCATGGCGAAACTCGCGCCCACGTCAATCAAATACGTCATCAAGGCGAGAATCAGCGCAAAAGGGGTTATCGAAAAACCCGACGTTATTGGGGCAGTGTTCGGGCAGACGGAAGGCCTGCTCGGGACTGACCTGAACCTGCGGGAGCTGCAGGAATCCGGAAAGATCGGACGGATCGAGGTCAAGATCTCCTCGACCGACGGCAACACCGAAGGAGAAGTCATCATCCCGTCGGCCCTGGACGCTTCTGAGACCGCCCTCATCGCCGCCACGCTGGAGACCATCGAGCGTGTCGGGCCGTGCGCGGCCAAGATCATGCTCGAGAAGGTCGAGGATGTCCGGTCCGAGAAGCGGAAGTACGTGATCGACAAGGCCAAGGAGATCCTCCAGACCATGATGACCGAAGGCGAGTCATCGGTCTCGGACGTGACCGAGGAGATCAAGGAATCAGTCCGGACCTCGGAGATCACGTCGTACAAGGGCTCGCCTGCCGGGCCGGAGATGGAAGAGTCCGAGGAGATCATCGTGGTCGAGGGCCGCGCAGACATCCTCAACCTCCTCCGCTACGGCATCCGGAACACCGTTGCTGTTGAAGGGACCTCGGTCCCTCCCGCGGTGGCAGACCTGACGAAGGAGAAGACCACCACGGTCTTCGTCGATGGCGACCGCGGCGGGCAGCTCATCATCAAGGAGCTGCTCCAGACCGCGCAGGTCGACTTCATCGCGACCGCGCCGCCCGGCAAGGAGGTGGAAGAGCTCTCGAAGAAGGAGGTGTTCACCGCCCTGCGGAACCGCGTGGAAGCGAAGCAGTACAAGTCGCCGCCGCGCGAGCAGCGGCGCGAGCACCAGCGGGGCTTCGACCGGCCTGACCGGGGGGACCGAATGGAGCGACCCAAGCACCGCCCGCTGCAGCTCTCGCCCGAGGAGCGGGAGTTCTTCCGCACGACCCTGGAAGACCTCGTGGGAACGAGGGCGGCGTGCGTGTTCGGCGAGCACAACGAGCTCCTGGGGAAAGTCCCGGTCTCCGAACTCCACAGCACCCTCAAGACCGTCGAGAACCCGCACACCATCATCTTCGACGGCCGGGTCGATTTCCGCCTGAACGCCCTCGCGCGGAAGCGCGGGGTGAAGTTCCTGGTGGGCATGGAGAAGGAGGAGTTCTCCTCGCCCATCGCGATCGTGACCCGGGCCGACCTCCAGTGACACCGTCTCCAGGCACGGCGTGAGCGCTCTCGCAGGGACTGGACCGTCGATTGCCTTACTTGTTGCGGATTGTCGTAGGGGGAGGGAAAGCTTTAAAATGGTTGCACGCCCAAGGGTGTGGAGTGAGCACATGAGTGAGGGTATGAGACACGCAACGATTTATGAAGCGCTGGCGCAGCGAGAAGGCGGTTCCAACGAGCCGGTTGTCGCCCTTTTCCGGACTCCGGAAGGCTACCACGCGGGCGCTCCCGGCAACTATCCCACGAACCAACCCATCGCCGTCGTCGGCATGGACCGCGAGGCGGCCTACCGGATGGCCCACAAACTCGCCGGAGAACGAGGCTCACCGGTCGTGTTCCGCGGGCGGCTGCACCACGAGGGCAGGTTGGTCACCCTCACCGACCTGGGGATGCCGGGCGACTTCTGGGTCGGCGACGTGAGCGGGGTGGCTTCGTACCTCCAAGGGACCTCCACTGAGGAGACCTTGGTCGTCGACCATGCGATCCACTTCGGACGTCGTAAGTGATTGCGCTTTTTTGCGGGAAGAAGGGACCGGCAGATTAGCGCCTGAAGACGCCGAGGCGCTGGGTCATGTCCACGTGGGTAAGGAAGATGCTGCGGCAGCAGTAGCGCTCCAGTCCGAGCCGGTCGAGGCTGTTCTTCTTGTTCTTGCCTGCCTTCACGTCGCGCTGGTATTCCTCCCAGAGGTGGCCGATGGGTTTCCCGCACGTGAAGCAGCGGATGGGCACGAGCATGGTCATAGTTCGCGCATGGGGTTTAAATACGTTGCCAACAGGCGGCTCCTCTCGCCCACCCCATGGTTTCTACCGCGCACAAGCCGATACACGACTATAAATAGAAAGTGACGTAAAGAATACGATAATGGGCCACGTTGCCAGGTCTAGAGTTTCTGTGAGACGGCATACACAACGAATAGGCATCCAGATCTTTCTTGTTGTTATTCTAGCGGCCTCTGCGGCAGATACCGCGTATGCAGCCGAAAGCTTTGATTTCAGCTGTGAGACTCCGGTGACGGTCATCCAACAATTCGATGGGGAAATAAAATATGATTGCATCGTTGAGAATACCGGAGATTCTTTCTTACAGCTGTATTACGAGGTCCAACCAGAACAGAACCCGATCAATCCGGGCCTCGCAATCGGTTTCCATCCGCAGCCCTCCAACATCTTTCTCGAGGCAGGAGAAAAGCAACCGATTGTGGGATTCGAAGTGCCGCCGCAGGTTCCTGCAGGACAGAACGAAATAAGCTTCGAAAGAACGATCACTGTCCGGCCGGCGGAGGGATTCGAGAACCCGGTTGAAGCCAGGCAAGCGACCATCACGACAATAGTAAAGGACCTGCCAGTGAACGATGAGACCAGGGTCTCCGGCAAGATCCTTGATGCGCAGACCGGGCAGGTTATTGAGGACGCTGATCTCATTTTCAGGTACAAGAAGTTTGAAAGGAAGACATTCAGCCAGGGCGGTGCGTATGGTGCGGACCTGCCCGCACTCCCCTATCTTATGATGGTCCAGGCGAAAGGATACGAACTTTTTTCCGGGGAGATAGCGCCCAAGAGTGGCGAGGAACTCAAGATGGATATCCGTTTGAACAGGGCAAAGGAAGAAGGCAGCTATACCCTTGTCAAGGAGTTGCATCTTGACTCTGGTGCTTGGGAAGGAGTCTGGAGGGCCGCAGTTTCCGGCAATGGCCAGTACTTTGCCTTTGGCGTTGGTGGACAGCGGGTGAAGACAGACAGCTATGAAAGCTATTTTTATCTTTTTGACGCTTCCGGCAAACAGCTTCTCAAGATGAAGGCGGTTGATGAGATCAGGGGAATAGACCTCTCGTACGACGGCTCGCTCATTGCGGTTAGTCTTGGTTATAGCCAATTCGGAGGTTCTGACATTGAACAGGTCGAGAAGGTTATGGTGTTCAGAAAGGATGGGGAGCTTGTCTGGAAGAAGTATGCGAAGAATAGCGCCTTCCAAGAAGTAAGGTTTTCACACGACGGCAAATTCATCGCCGCGGGAGATACGGAAGGCTATGTGTATTTGCTTGATGCGACCGACGGGAGTGAGATCTGGAAGAGATTCACGCGCGGCCAAGTGCGAGCGATAAGGTTCTATGATGACGACTCGCATCTCCTTGTCGGGAGCGGGGATGACCATGTCTACCTCTTTGACAGGGAAGGGAACAATGAGTGGAAGACATACGTCCACTCCTGGTCGTATGGCTTCATTGCGGCAACCCCGGGGAACGCATTCTCGGCAGCCGGAGGCCATGTGGGATACCTGCACCTCCTCGACAAGAACGGCAAGGACATGTGGGCCTATGAAGCGGAAGGCGGTTTCAGATGGGCCGAGATAGGCCCAGAGGCCTCATTCGTTGTGGGAGGCACCAGGAGCGAGCTCGCCTTCCTTGACGCCCAAGGCGATGTCCTCTGGAAAGGGTATGACTCGGTGAGCGGATGGATGACAAAGGACAAGCGGTACATCATCAGCGGGAACCAGAAGGGTGAGCTTGAGTTGAGGGACACAGGCGGAACGATCCTGTGGGAACACAGAACACCATTATTGGAGCCGGGGATGGATATGCGGTTCTCCTACATTTCGGACGATGCTACGGCCATTGTCGGGGCTGCAAAAACGGGCGATGTGTACTTCTTTGCTGGCGAGATCTCGAGTGTTTCGCCACCTTTAGAGACGGGAACAAGCACAATAGAAGGGAATACGGAGATTGCAGACGCGCCGCAAGCCCAATCAGATGCAGAGAACCTGCCCCAGAACAACCTATGGTGGATGGTCATTCCTGTAGGTGCAGCAATCCTGGCGGGAATCATCATCTTGCTCTACATCAGAAAGAAGAAATAAATCGATTTCTTAACGCTTCAGGAACCGATAATCCCCTTTAGTCTGTTTTACAGCTCGTCTGGAAGTGGTCTCCTGTGCGGACCGATCAGGGCAGTCCGGCCTTCGAGAGCAGGTCGACGTAGGTCTTCAGGCGCTTGATCTGGGTCTCGAGAGTCTGGATCGTCTTGAGGACACGATCACGTTCCGGACCTTGCAGCGGCTGCAGGGCCTTCCTGCCCTCCTCGAAATCCCGGATGGAGGTGGCGATGCTCTTGGACAGTTTCGTCAGGACGGCGTGCTTCAGGGCCTCCAGAAGGTCGCCGGTCAGCTCAACGTAGAGCTTGCGGTCGGCTGCTCTCTTGATCTTCTTGACTACGCCGAGGATCTGGAGCAGGTCCAGCGAGAGGGAGATCATCGAGGATGAATAGCCGGTCTCCTTCGCCAGGTCCTGGAGCGAGAGCGGCTTGCCCTTTACCAGGAGGACGCCGATGATGTGACCGTGCAGCGGGGAATAGCCGATCGACGAGGCGACGTCGGAGAACGTGGAGAAGATCTTCTTCTCCACCTCGCGGATCTGGTCGGTCATGTGCCTTCTTTCCCGCGGTTCCTTAAAAACGAGCCTTCCTGGGACAGCGCCTTGCGCGATGGTGCAACTCTCAGGCGGCGCTCCCAGCGTTCGCGTGGATGCTCGTGGATGCTCAGGGAGATCTGCGCGGTCTTGCGCACCACCTGGTCCGGGTCCTGGAGGGCGGCCTCGAGCGCGCGCCTGCTGGCCGTGGTCGGGATCCAGCCCAGCGCTTCAGCAGCCTCGTGGCGGACGATGGACGCGGGGTCGTTGCGGAGGGCGTGCGCGAGGGCGTCGGTCGCCTCGGGGTCGCCGAGCTCCCCAAGCCAGAACGCAGCTTCGTGGCGGACGATCGGGTCCGGGTCATGGTGGAGCGCGGCGATGATCGCCTGCCGGACGCGGTCAGATCCTCCCTCGCTGCCGAGCAGCTTGAGGGCGTAGATCCGCTCGTGGGCGGCGCCGGCCTGGAGGGCCGCGATGGCGGCCTGCAGCTGCTGGACTCCGGACACGGGCGGGCGGGTCATAACATCACCGGCACGGGGCGTGGGTATGCTTTTATTCCGGGCCTGATAAATATAAATCAATGATCCGCCGCAAGACCGCGATCCCCGGACCCAAATCGGCCAGGATCCTGGCCGGCCTCCAGAGGCGGAACGGCGGGTGGAGCGTCGCGTATCCCTTCGTGCTCTCCGGCAAAGGCCAGGGAGCGTACTGTGAGGACCTGGACGGGAACGTGTTCTTGGACTTCGGGAGCCAGATCGCCTCGAACCCGCTCGGGTACAACCACCCGCAGCTGCTGGCCGTCGCTCGGGAAGCGGCGAAACGGTTCCCCGTCAAGGTCGCGGGCCAGGACTTCGCCATTCCCGCGCACCTGGAGATGATCGAGGAGCTGCTTTCGGTCTCCCCCAAGGAGATGGACGCGGCCTTCCTGATCAACTCCGGGGCCGAGGCGGTCGAGAACGCGATCAAGATCTGCATGCGGCAGCGGCCCGCGACCAAAGCCGGCGTCTCCATCGAGGGCGCGTTCCACGGGCGAACCTTAGGAGCGCTGTCGATGACGAACTCCAGGCGCGTCCACAAGCAGGGCTACCTGCGCCTGCCCACGGTGCGGCTCCCGTTCGGGGAAGATGCCGCCGACCGCCTTGAAAGCCTGCTCACGCGCGAGCTCGCAGCCGACGAGGTCGGATTCGTCATCCTCGAGTGCGTCCAGGGAGAGGGCGGCTACCGGATCGCGCCGTCGCGGATGGTGACCGGCCTGCGTGCTGTCACGAAGGCCCATGGCATCCCGCTGATCTGCGACGAAGTCCAGGCGGGGATGGGACGGTCGGGCCGGTGGTGGACGTTCCAGCACTATGGCATCGTGCCCGAGGTGTTCACCTCGGCGAAGGCCCTGCAAGTCGGCGCGGTCGTCTCCCGGAAGGCGTTCTTCCCTCAGGAACCGGGAGCGATCTCCAGCACCTGGGGCGGCGGCCACGCCATCGACCTTGCCGTCGGGATCGAGACCATTCGCATCGTGAAGAAGCTCCTGGGAAGCAACGTCAAGCTCGGCGATTACTTGGTCCGCGGCCTGGGCGAGATCCCCGGGATCACCGGTCAGCGCGGGATCGGCCTGCTCACGGCCTTCGACCTGCCTTCGGGTGAGGCGCGGGACAACCTTATCATCGAATGCCTGAAGCGCGGGCTCATCCTGCTCGGGTGCGGCGCGCGCAGCGTGCGCGTCCTGCCCCCGTACGTCGCCAGTCAGGAGGACATCGACACCGGCCTCGGGATCATCCGGGCGGCCGTGGCAGCGACGGCGAAGAAGGGCTTCCGCCACACCGGGGCGATCTGCACCTTCATGGACTGCGGCCAGAGCGTCGGCTAACGGGAAGAAGCTTGCCGCGACCCCACCTTTAAATCCTCCCCCGCCAATTAGGGACGGGACTGTGGTGTAGCTTGGTCTAGCATCTGAGCTTCGGGCAGCTTTCTTGGGAAGAAAGCTGGCAAAGAACCAGCGTCCAGAAAGCATAGGAAGAGCTCAAGACCTGGGTTCGAATCCCAGCAGTCCCATCCTTGCCGGCCCGATGAGAGGTTAAATACTTCCGCGGACAAAGAGAGACCATGAAGGGGCCGGAGATCAAAGCGCTGGTCATCAAGGTCGTCGTCTTCTCCTTGGTCGGCGCGCTCTTCTGGATGCTCACCCCCACGGCCGGCCTGCTCACCTACGGAACGCTGGTCGTGCTCGCGGCTGTGTGGCTCCTCTACGAGCTTGCCCAGCCAAAGAAGCGGCCGCTCGTGCGGGATGCGTTCCTCCTCGGGCTGTTCCTGATGGTCTTCGACTTCGTCGTCGAGAACCTCGGCTTCTTCGCCGGCCTGTGGACGAGTCCGCAGAGCCTGGTCTCGGTCATCTCGGTCCCCATCGAGATCATGGTCCTCACGCTCGTCGGGGGGACGGCCTGGGCCCTCCACCTGCCGCTAAAGCTCGACACCTCCTACCTCGCCATCGAGAGCCTCATCTTTGGCGCGTTCGGCGCGCTGGGGGAGTACCTCCTGATCCTCAACGGCATGATGATCTACACGAACGGGTGGACATCCTTCCATGCGTTCGTCGGCTATGTCGTGACCTGGATCATTCTCTTCGGCGTGTGGTACAAGGGCATCCGCAAGGGGAAATAAACATCCCGGCGCGCGGTTGCAGGCGATAGTTCACTTTTCACCGAAACAAATCACAAAGCATATAAGACCGCCTGCCAAGGAGGGGTATGAACGCGCTCCTTCCCGGACTGGTGGTGCTGCTCATCGCAGCCGTGGCGGTCGCGAGCCTGCTCGGGCCCTCTCCTGCACTGCCGGCAACTGGTGTGAAATCATTCTCTTCCGCGGCTGAACTGGCGGCGTACCTGAACGATTCGCAGGCGCTGGGCGGCGGCTTCTTCGGCGGCCAACTCGGGGCGCCGACCCTCATGGCCCTCGAGACGGACGGCCAGGCCGCCGCTCCGAAGGCCGCAGACTTCTCGACCACCAACATCCAGGTCGCCGGCGTGGACGAGGCTGACCTGGTGAAGACTGACGGCGACTATGTGTACACGGTCTCGTCCGCGGAAAAGGTCGTGATCACCGACGCCGTTCCCGCGGCTGAAACCCGGATCGTCGCCGAGATTGCGACCGGTCCGGTCAGCAGCCTCTACGTGAGCGGCAACCGCCTGGTCGCCATCGGCAGCGGCTGGTCCTCGTATCCGATCCCGCTCATCGCCGCCGAGAAGGCATTCTTCCCGTATTTCCTCCCGCAGCAGGCCACAATCCTGGTCTATGACATCACCGACCGCACGGCCCCAGTTCTGCTGAAGAACGCGACCGTCGAGGGGAGCGTCTTCGATTCCCGCCTCGTGGGCGACGACCTCTACGTGATCCTGCACGCCCCGGTCGAGCGCCCGGTCAGCATCCTCGCCGGGCCGGAGGCCGCGTCTGGCCTTCCCGACCAGGAGATCACGCTGCCCGCGATGCAGGTGGACGGACGTCCTATTGAACTGGCGTTCCCCGTCTACTACTTCGACCTCTACGACTACGGCTACCAGTATACTGTCGTCCTCTCCCTGGACATCCAGGAGGCGTCGGACCCGGTAGCCAGCACGTTCCTGACCGGCTACACCCAGTACTTGTACGTCTCGACCGACAGCATCTATCTCGCCAGCCAGAAGACCCTGCCTCCAGGCCGCTTCGTCGAGGAGACCCTCGCGGCAGTCGAACCGCTCTACCCTGCTGACGTGGCCGCCCGCCTGGACGAGATCCAGGCCAGCGACGCACCGTTCTGGGAGCAGTCGATACAGATGAGCGACGTCCTGAACGAACACCTGCAATCTCTGGCGCCCGGGGAGCAGCAGGCCTTGCAGCAGCAGGTCGCCGAGGCCACGCAAGTGGTCTGGGAGCGGCTCGCCGAGGAGACGGACAAGATCGTGATCCAGCGGCTTGCCCTGGCCGACGGGCGAGTAACGCCTGCAGCCACCGGCGAGGTCCCCGGCCACCCGCTCAACCAGTTCTCGATGGACCAGTCGGGCGCGACGTTCCGGATCGCCACCACGAGCGGCGGCCTTTGGGGAACTGACCCGTCGGTAAACAACCTCTACGTCCTCGGCCTTGACCTGCAGATCATCGGTTCGGTCGAAGGCCTGGCGGAAGGCGAGCAGATCTACGCCGCGCGCTTCCTCGGCGACCGGGCGTACCTGGTTACGTTCAAGCGCGTGGACCCCCTGTTCGTGATCGACCTCAGCGACCCCGCGAACCCCGCGGTCCTCGGCGAGCTCAAGATCCCCGGGGTCTCGGACTACCTGCATCCATATGATGAGACCCATCTGATCGGCATCGGGCGTGACGCGACCGACGTCGACGAGGCCGGGCAGCAGTTCGCGCTCTTCGAGGGCGTGAAGATCTCGCTCTTCGACGTGGCCGACGTGGCGAACCCCAAGGAGCTCGCGACAGTGACGATCGGCGACCGCGGGACCGACTCCGAGGTCCTCCGCGACCACAAGGCCTTCCTCTTCAGCAAGGAGAAGAACCTCCTGGTCATCCCGATCGCGCTAGCCGAGGTCAAGGTACCTGGCCCGTGGGCCTGGGGTGAGCAGGTTTCACAAGGCGCGTACGTCTTCGCCGTCTCCCCGGACGACGGGATCGTGCTGCGCGGCACGATCGCCCACGGCAACGTGACCGACTGGCAGTCGTGGGTGAAGCGCTCGCTGTACATCGGCGACGTCCTCTACACGGTCTCGGACCAGTTCCTCAAGGCCAACGACCTCGCCACCTTGGAAGAGATCAGCACGGTCGAGCTGCCCGTCGTGCCGGAGATCGTCTATGATCCCGGCCTGGTGTGGACCCAGACGGACACCACGCCCACGGCGACCGACCCCAGCTTCCCTGAGGGCGAGAAGGACCAGCCAGCCGCTGAGCCGAACGTGGTCGTTCCCCCGGAACCGTCCGGCTACTGAGCACGGTCGGATATTTATAACCGCCACGCCAATAGAGTGTATGCTGCAGGGAAAGGCGAAAGCTGCGGTTCCCGCGTTCCTGATTGTCGTGCTCATCGCCCTCCTGGTCGTTGTCGCCGGGTCGCTCCGGGCGCCTGCGGGCGACCTGTCCCTCCAGCCCCCGCGACCGGTCCAGAGTCACAGCGGCTCATCCGGCGACCCGGGCTGGCCGGAAGGGGCGCCCCATTGCTACGTCCACCCGGAGGGTATCACCTGCTACGATAAGGATGGGAACGTCATTCCCTACCACTGCGGCAACGTGATCAGTTCGTACGGATCGAGCCAGGACACGCACGAGAACGGGGTCTGCGACGTCGACGAAGTCCACTGCCCTGCCGCTCTGGGTGATGCCCGAACCGCAGGAGCGGCCGCCTGCCCGGAGATCTGCCCGGTCTACACAGAAACCGGGGCGAAGTGGACCGCCGCGTGCCTCATGACTCTCAATGGCGATTCGTTCACCTATTGTGACGCGGAAGTGTTCGGCACCTGCACCGAAGTGCAGGAAGAATAGTTTTATAGCTTCCTCGCCCAAGGGGTGATATGGCCTTCTTCGAGGTCGGCATCATCGAGCTGATCCAATGGGCGGGCTACGTGGGACTGTTCGGCATCATCTTCGCTGAATCTGGCATCTTCGTGGGTTTCTTCCTGCCGGGGGACAGCCTGCTCTTCACTGCCGGTCTCCTCGCTTCCCGAGGGCTGCTGGACATCTGGATCCTCCTGCCGCTGCTTGCTGCGGCGGCGATTACCGGGGACAGCGTGGGCTACTGGACTGGCAAGCGCTTTGGCAGGAAATTATTTGAGCGGCCGAATTCCCGGCTCTTCAAAAAGGAACGGCTCGCCCGGGCAGAAGCCTTCTACCAGAAACATGGCGGGAAGACCATCATCCTGGCGCGGTTCATCCCCGTGGTCCGGACGTTCGCGCCGATCGCTGCCGGAGTCGCGCTCATGCGCTACCGATCATTCCTGGCCTACAACGTCGTCGGCGCCCTGATCTGGGCGGTCGGCATCACGCTCGCGGGCTTCTTGCTCGGCAGCGTGATCCCGGACGTCGAAGCCTATCTCCTCCCGATCATCGGGATCATCGTGCTCACGTCGTTCATCCCCGCGGGCGTCCACATGCTCAAGCGTCGCCTGGACCGACAGAAACCGGAAAAGATCTGAGCCCTTTCCTTCACTCACGCTTTCAAGGGCGATACCGCCGATTCCGTCGCAAGTCGTACGTCTATCGCCTTATACTCGTCTCCAAGGGCTTCTTCAAGCCTCTTGAACGCCGATACGAGCTCGTCTGGCTGTACACCCATGAATTCGGCAGCAGTCCTCAGCAGGTCTGGATTGTCTTGCCTTGGCCGGACATGGCGGTAGAGCATATCCGCAAGATCTAGCCCACATCCTCTGGCTTCCACGGAGATAGAAGGCAGGTACCCCAAGGCAACGAGAGAATGCTCGCCGACCGGAAAGCCTTTCTCGGCCAATATGGCGTCAGACCGCCTGCACAAGCCATGATATTCGGAAAGGTAGTCAGGCCCTTCGCCATATCTCTCTTTCATTGCATCTGCCCATTCGAACCAGGGAGCTCTCATAGAAGAGTGTATTCCTTCTAAAGATTTAAAAACACACGAGTGCAAAATCAGAACCCAGCGGCCTTGCGGAGGGCCTCGGCCTTGTCGGTCCGTTCCCAGGTGAAGTCGGGATCGTTGCGGCCGAAGTGGCCGTAGGCTGCGGTCTTCTCGTAGATCGGCCGCCGCAGCTGGAGGTGGTCGATGATGGCCTTGGGCCGCAGGTCGAAGTGCTGCGCGATCAGAGCCTCAATCTTCTCGTCCGGGACTTTACCGGTTCCGAACGTCTGGACCAGGAGCGAGACCGGCTTCGAGATGCCGATCGCATAGGCGATCTGGACCTCGCAGCGGTCGGCGAGGCCGGCCGCGACGACGTTCTTGGCGACGTAACGGGCTGCATAGGCGGCTGATCGGTCGACCTTGGACGCATCTTTTCCGGAGAATGCGCCTCCTCCATGGCGGCCCTGGCCGCCGTAGGTGTCGACGATGATCTTGCGGCCGGTGAGGCCCGTGTCTGCCGGCGGTCCGCCGCGTACGAACCGGCCTGTTGGATTGATGTGGATGACGGTCTTGTCGTCCATCCATTCCTTGCAGACCGGGACGATGACCTTCTCCTTGATCTCTTTCCGGATCTGTTCCATGGGAATGTCGGCGTGGTGGGCAGACACGACAACGGTGTGCAACCGGGCAGGCTTGCCGTTCACGTACTCGACCGTGACCTGGGACTTTCCGTCCGGCCGCAGCCAGGGCAGTTCCTTGGTCCGGCGGACGTCCGAGAGCCGCATCACGAGCTTGTGGGCGAGTGTGATCGGGAGCGGCATCAGCTCCGGCGTCTCACTCGTGGCGTAGCCGAACATGAGGCCCTGGTCGCCGGCTCCCTGCTCCTTGTCGTCTCCCTGGCCTTCGCTGACGCCCTGTGAAATATCAGGCGACTGCTCGTGGAGCGAGACCATCACCGAGCAGTCATCGTAGTTGAAGCCATATTCTGGCCGGTCGTAGCCGATGCGCTTGAGGACTTTGCGCGCGACGCCCTGGACGTCGACGTAGCCGCGGGTGGTGACCTCGCCCGCGATCAGGATGAGGCCGGTCGTGGTCAGCGTCTCTACGGCGACGCGGGAATTGGGATCCTGCATGACTAGGACGTCGAGGATAGCGTCGGATATCTGGTCACAAATTTTGTCGGGGTGCCCTTCGGTCACGGACTCGGAGGTGAAGAGGAACCGGCGGTCCATACCCTTTCATGGCGACAACCTATTTATGCTTAATGGGAATTGTCGCCCAAAACCCGATGGTTTTTTAAGATTGGCAAACCTAATAGGATCATGGTACAGCGGAAAGCCAGACCTTCGCTTCCTGTGTTTCTGAGTGTCGTTGTCCTCGGCCTCGTCGTCTTCGCCCTCGGATCGCTCCAGGCGCCCGCGGGTGACCTGTCCCTCCAGCCCGCCAGGTCGGAAAATCCCCACACGGGGTCGTCCGGCGATCCCGGTTTTCCTGATGGGGCCCCCAGATGTTACCTGGAATGGGATGGGCTGAACTGTTACGACGCGGAGGGGAACGAAATTCCTTACCATTGCGGCGACATGTTTGTCGCCAACGGACTCGATGCGGACGTTCACGACAACAATATCTGCGATGTCGAGAAGGTTCATTGCCCTGCTGCCTTGGTGAATGCCAGGGCCAAGACCCTGACTGCCTGCCCGACGATATGCCCCGTGTTCACCGAAACCGGGGCTGCGTGGGTTGGATGGTGCATCACGAACTCGTACGACCTGTACACCTCTTGCAATGCTGCGGTCTTCGGGACATGCGCCGAAGAGCAGGACAGATAGCGCACATTTAAGCTTCAGAGAGAAACCCTGATCATGCTTGGGCTCCGCCACTTTCTCACGAGCACCACGGGCTGCGGCGGCAGCATCCGGCAGGAACTGGAGGATTTCCAGGTCGAGGAAATCCTGCCGTATGAGTTCTCCGGCCACGGGGAATACACGGTGGTGAAGATCGAGAAGCGCGGGCTCTCGACCCTCGAGGCGCGGAGCCGCATCGCGCGCGCCCTGGGTATTCACCCGCAGCGGGTCAGCTATGCTGGTCTGAAGGACACCCGGGCGATCACGACCCAGTATTTCTCCCTCCACCAGGTCACCCGCGAACAGGCCCTGGCGCTCCGCGCTCCGGGGATCGCGGTCAAGGACGCGTTCACCCACCACCGCAAGGTCAAGATCGGCAAGCTGTTCGCCAACCGGTTCACCATCCGGATCCGGAAGTGCGACGCCGCCGCGGGCGAGGCGGCATTCATGGAATTGCAGGCCTCGGGCGTGCCGAACGTGATCGGCTGGCAGCGCTTCGGCGGGCGGGAAGGGACGACGCACCTGCTCGGGGAGGCCATCATCAAGGGGTCGCTCCAGGACGCCGTGAGCCTGCTGCTCGCGCCCTGCCCGGACGCGGCGGCCTGCTACCAGAGCGGCGACACGGCCGGCGCGCTGCAGCTGCTGCCGTCCTGGGCGCTGGCACAGCGGACGGCCCTGCTCGCGCTCAACGCCGGGACTGCCCCCGCACAGGCGCTCCGCAGGATCGACAAGGGCACGCGCTGGCTCTACATCGCGGCTTTCCAGTCCTGGCTGTTCAATGAGATCCTTGACCGCCGGATGGCAGTCGGCCTGGGAGTGCAGGAGGGAGACCTCATGAAGACCTACTACGGGCTGGCGACGCCGAGCGGCCTCTACCCCGGGAGGAAGACCCCGCTCGCCGGCGGGATCCAAGGGGAGATCGAGCGGGACGTGTTGGACGCACACCAGCTCGACCAGGAGGCGGTCCCGTCCGACGGCAAGCGCCGGCCGCTGCTCTTCCCGATGTGGGACACCTCCCACGAGAGCGAGGGGAGCGATCTCGTGCTGCACTTCACCCTACCCAAGGGCTGCTTCGCGACGGCCGTGCTCCGGGAAGTGATGAAGAGCGACGTCGTCTGACCCGTCGTCAGCCGGAGAGCAGCTCGTCCACGAACGCCTGCGGCTCGAACGGCTGCAGATCACGCTGATCCTGTCCGGTCCCGAGGAAGAGGATCGGTTTCTTAATCGCGTAGCAGACCGAGAGGAGGCTGCCACCTTTCTTGTTAACGTCGAGCTTCGTCAGGATCACGGCGTCGACGCCGACGGCCTGGTCGAAGAGCTTCGCCTGCTCGACCGCGTCGTTCCCGGTCAGCGAGTCGATGACCAGGACCTTGAGTTCTGGTCGGTTGACGCGGACGATCTTCTTCAACTCGTCGATGAGGTTCTTGTCCACGTGCGTGCGGCCTGCCGTATCGGCGAGGACGTAGTCGATGCGGTTGGCCTCGGCGTGCTTCCGGGCGTCGAACACCACGGCCGCGGGGTCGCCGCCATATTGGTGCTTGACGACCTTGACCTTGAGCTTGTCGGCGTGGACTTCGAGCTGCTCGATTGACGCTGCACGGAACGTGTCCGCGGCGGCGATCACGACGGTCTTCCCGCGGGACTGCAGGTACCGGGCAACCTTGGCGATCGAGGTGGTCTTGCCCGACCCGTTGAATCCCAGGAACAGGATCGTGGCCGGCCGTTTCAGGCTCTCGAGGTCGACCTGGCCGTGGTCCACGGTGCGCAGCAGGGCCGTGCGGAACGCGGCCTGGATGTGGTCCGCGGTCTGGCCGCGGCGGATGGCCGCGTCGACCAGCTCCTTCTTCAGCTGCGCGCGGAAGAAGTCCACGACTTCGAGGGCGACATTGCTCGCGAGCAGGTCCGCTTCCACGTCGCCGATGAACTCATCAATGTCATTGGCTGAGAGGGATTTCTCCGCAATCTTTGCGGGAAACCCCCTGAGGCGCTTGAGGACGCCGCGCTTCTCGAGCCGCTCCTCCTTCTCCAGGACCTTGTCTTCCAGGGTTTCCTTCGGTTCAGGGGACTCGCGCTCTTCGAGGGTCTCCTTGTGGTAGGGTTTCTCCGCCCGCCGCGCAACCTCCTGGTCAGATTCCTTGGCCTGTTCGGCGGGCTCAGGTTCTTCAGCGGGCGACTCGGCCTCGGCATGCTCCTCGGTCTCCTGGTCGCGGTCGATCTGCTCCGACTCTGTCTTCAGGAGCTGCTCCGGCTCGAGCGTCTTCTCGTGGGTGAACTGCTCCTCCTGCTCGAACGTGGCTTCGTCCTTCTCGGCCACGCGCTGTGTGAGCTTCGCTACGGATTCCTTGAGCTTCTTCTTCAGGCCGTCAAACATGAGGATTCCTTGTCGCGGGGGGATTTATAGGCCCGCTCCTGGCGCTGTCCACGTCGCGACTGACTGCTCGAGGAAGAAGCGGTCGCGGTCGGTGTAGTAGCCGTGGCCGGCGTCGAGGACACTGAAAAATTCTTTCGGTTGCCGAGCCAGGGCGTAGGTCTGTTCAGCTGCGGTGAGGGGGATGACCGGGTCCTGCTCGGCGTGGATCATCACCAGCGGCCGCGGGGCCAGGCTCGCGACATAGGCGTCGGGGTTGATCGAGGCGAGGAAGCGCTCCTGTTCAGCAGGCAGGCCGGCGACGGCGGGGAAACCGCCCGTCGAGACGGCGAGCACGCCGCCGATTCCCTTGTCCTGGGCGGCGGCGATGATGGCGACGCGGCCGCCCATGCTGACACCGGCGATGAAGACCGCATCCGGGTCGACGTCCGGCAGCGCGGCCAGGACCCGGGCGGCGGCGATCGCGTCGGCGACCATCTTGTGGTACTCCGGCTCGTTCCGGTTGGCGAAGGCTGTGAACTGGTCTTCCAGCGGGGGGAACGGTCCGCCGGTCGCGCCGATGCCCCGCTGGTCGAGGGTCAGGGTCGCGAACCCCAGGTCGCGGAGGTCGCGCGCGAGGCCGCGATGTTCGTCCTCCTTGCGGACGTTGCCGCCGGGCAGGACGACGAACGCCGGATGCACACCAGGAGTTGCCGGCGCGGCGTAGATGCCATGGACGGGCCAGTCGCGGGAGGTGAAGACAATCTCCTGGCTACCGTCGGGGAGCGGCGTGACGGTGAACGCGGGATTCTGGAGAGAGTAGGTGACCATCCCGGTCGCGGAGACCGCGTACTGGTCGGCAGCCTGCGGCCACGCGAGAAGGGCGGCAGCTGCAAGGACCACGACCACAGCGACTCCCAGGATGCGTGTCCGTCTCATGCATCCTCCTTCGCCTGGGACTGGAACCAGGAGACCATCTCCTGCAAGCCGGTGTCGAGGTCCATCCTGGGAGAGAAGCCCAGGTCGGCGCGCGCCTTCGCGACCGCATACTCGCGGTTGGTGAGGAAAGCCTGCAGCTCCTGCCGGAGGCCGGGCTTGGCGGCGGCGAGCATGCTCACCAGCCAGACCGGGGCGAAGCGCGGAGCCATGTGGAAGCAGGCGGCGAGTTTCGTCGCGAGCTCCTCGAACGGCAGGGAGCGGTCGCCGGCGATGTTGTAGACGCCCGCGCCTTTCCTGAGGCCGACCAGGAACGCGCGGGAGACGTCGCGCACGTGGATGAGGTTGGTGTTGACCTGCGCGCGGGGGATCGGGAACCCCTTCCCGAACAGCTTGAGGATCCGCGTCCAGATCGGACTGCCCGGGCCGTAGACCACCGAGATCCGGTAGGCGAGTGCGGGGATGCCAGCAGCCAGCACGGCCTGCTCGGCAGCGAGCTTCGACCGGCCGTACGCCGTCTTCGGGGCGGGTGGCGTCGCTTCGCTGGCCTCCCCCCTGGTTTCACCGTAGACCGAGACCGAGGAGGCGAAGAGTATCTTCTTGCAGCGCTCCGCGGCGGCGAGCACGTTCCTCGTGCCGTCGAGGTTGACGCGCATCAGCTCTGCCGCGGGCAGCCGGTAGGAAATCGCGCCCGCGAGGTGGATGACCGTGTCCACGTCCCGGAACGCGGGCTTCAGCGAGGCCGGGTCGGTGACGTCACCCTTCACCGCCTCGACGCCTTTTACGGAGAGGCCGGCAGGGTCGCGCACCAGCGCGCGCACGGGATGGCCTGCGGCAAGCAGGTCAACCAGGAGTTGGCGGCCGACGAAGCCGCTGGCGCCGGTGAGGAGGATCATGCTTCCTGGTTCGAGGGCGGATTTATAAACCGCGCCTTCAATTAGGGGTATGAAAATCGGCAAGGTAGAGGCGTATATTGCCGGAAAAATCGCCCAGGGGAAAGGGGTGTTCATGGGCCTGATCGACCCGGACAAGCAGTCACCAGAGCGTGGCCTTGAACTGGCTAAGACCCTCGAAGACGGCGGAGCGGACCTGGTCATGCTTGGCGGCTCGATCGGCGTGCAGGGCCCAGTCCTGGAAGCGACGGCCAAGATGATCAAGGAGAACATCAAGATCCCCCTCCATGTCTTCCCCGGCAACGTGGGCAACGTGACCTACTACGCCGATTCCATCTACTTCATGTCGCTGCTGAACAGCAAGAACCCGTACTGGATCACGGGAGCCCAGACGTTGGGCGCGCCGGTGATCCGGCAGTCGCGGATCGAGCCGATCCCGACGGCCTACCTGGTCTTCGAGCCGGGCGAAACGGTCGGGAGGGTGGGCGAGGCCAACCTGCTGCCCCGGGACAAGCCCGACCTCGCCGTTGCCTACTCCCTGGCAGCGGAGTACATGGGCTTCCGCTTCGTGATCCTGGAGTCCGGATCAGGTGCGCCCGAGCCGGTCTCCCTGGACATTGTCCGCGCCATCCGCGCGACGACAGGCCTAACGATCGTCGTCGCCGGCGGCGTCAAGACCCCCGAACAAGCACGGGCCCTGGTCGAGGCCGGCGCCAACTGCATCCACATCGGCACCAAGGTCGAGTCGGGCGACGCCCTGCAGGTCCGGCAGTTCGCGAAAGCGATCCACCTCGAGTAACTGGAATGTGAGGAAGCTGATTACTGGCTGCTGGTGAGCGCCGTCGCAGGCACTTGGTCAAGCTGCCGGAAGTAGTCTGCTGCCTTGTAGATCAGCTCAGTGGACAGCCGCTCGGCTGCTTCCTCGGGCGTGGTTCCCCTCTCCAGCAACGAAAGCACGGCGACCCCGCGCCGGGCTTCCACCAACCGGGCCGAGAGCGTGTAGCCGCGGTCGGCATTCACTTCCCCGAGCACGAAGAAGTCGAGCCCCTGCGCAGCGAAATCAGTCACTGCCGCAGGATCGAAGACCGCATCCTCATTCAGCTCCCGCTCGGTGAGGAGCTTGCCCACCTGCGGACGTTCGACGACGTCGAACCAGCCGTTGTTCGTGAGATAGCCGGTCACTAGGCCGGCCACATACTCGCCTTTCTGCCCGGTGAAGGGCATGGTACCCATCCGGAGCGGCCGCGCTTTCTCAAGCTCGATGCCGACCGTCTGCTGGCCGGCGGAAAGCGTGATGGACCCTCGCTCAGGGTAGTAGCCGTCAGCGGTCGCCGTGAACGGGAGGGTCGTGCCCCGCACAGGAGCGGTGAACGCCTTGTCCCAGTAGAGATGACCGTCTTCATCGGCATAGGCGCCGAAGGGGACATCGGTATCGCCGAGAAACACGCCCTGTAGGCGCGGGCTTTGCATCTCCACGTTGACCTGCTCTGGTGTCACGTCTACGGAGAGCGTTCCCGGCATCGGCTTGGGGATCCACGCGAGATTGAAGACCACGGGCTTCTGGGTGGGGACCATGACCTCCCTGGTCTCGGTCTGGTAGCCTGGTCGGCTGGCGCTGAGGAGGTAGGGGGTGGGAAGATTCTCGACGCCGTACTCGTGATGCTCAACCCTCTTCACCGTATAGAAGAGGGCGTCGCGGATGAACAATCTATCGTTGGGCATGATGTCGCGCTCCACCCCGCCGCCGTCGCCAACAGCACGCAAGGGGAAAGTGGTGTTGTTTGCGAGGTCCCAGAGGACCGGGGGACCGCGGGGTTCGTTCCATTCCAGCCGGGCTTCATGGTCGCCATCATTCCTCCCGTCACGGTGAACAAAGTGTGGATCCCATTCGTCGCGCCGTTCCAGGACGGTCTCAGACCCGTACACGTGCCGGCGCTCCATGGGCACCTGCAAACCGGCAGGGACGAGACCGTCGTGCCACCGGCGGCCTTCCCCTTCCACGAGAATATGGGTTCCCTCCCGGGCTGCAATGGGCAAGGGAACCATGAGCGGATCAGCGTCGCTATACGTCAGGTACACCGGCGAGCGGACCGTATCGGTTGTGGTCCGGTAACGGCTCCCTGGGCTTGAACACGCGGGCAGGAGGGTAAGCGCCCCGAGGACCCCCGCCGCCAGGTAGTGGTTCAGGGGCTTCATGTCCCTGCTATGGAGCGATGCCTTATAAAGCATGGTCCTGATGCGCGTTCTGGGTGACGGTTCTTGCGTCAGGGAGGCCGGGGACGGTCCAGGCGTGCATCTCTCTCGAAGATGTACTGCTCACCCCACCGGAAAGCCCACTGTTTTCCGTCCCTCTCTTTCACGAGCTCGAGGATGCCGTCGCCGTCGAGATCGCTGAAGTGCACGGCCGGTGGCTGGTACGTCTTCTTCCCTGGAAAGCGAAGATAGGTCGCTGACGAGGCCGAGGTGAGGTCGAGCCCGCGGTCCCATCGCACCACGGCAGTAGAGAACACGACCCGGTCGCTATCCACCGCTTCGCACTCGACGTAGAGCTCCTGCACCCCGTCGCCTTCGAAGTCCTGCATCTGGACCGACCGAAAATTCCCCCGGACCACGGGGTACGCGAGGTCGAACGCGCCGGACGGCTCCACCACGAGGATGAAGGGGAGGTCACCCTCCGGGCCCGTGGAATCGGCGGCGACCACCCGTTCGAGGTCAGGATCCGGATCGACGCTTGCTTCGAACTCGCGATAGACCCGACATTCCCTCCCTCCCCACGAGAACGTCTGGCCTCCCGCGGGCGGTCCGCTCACTGCCTGCCGATGGCTGATCATGGCGTCGGCCTGTCCTGCATATAGGTTGCGGATCTTCCAACCGCCATCTTGGGGTTGCAGCTCGTACGTCTGCTGGGCTGGAGAGTGTCCCTGATGCTGTTTCGTCGCCAGCCCATAGACCCGGCCATCCGGGAGGGGAATGAGCCGGTCAATGTTCCAGCTCTTGAGCGGCGGGAGGAAGGAATCGCTCGCAAGCCAGGCGGCGAGAAATTCTTCAGCAGTCTGCGGGCGGAAGGAGAGCGCGATCCCCCCGAGCTGGTCCGGCGCCAGGTCCCGGAGACGGTAGTCGAAGAGCGCATGGGAGGCGACCTGGGCTTGGGCGTCCATCTCGAGCCTGATGGGCTGCTTGGCCTCGAAGAGGATGGGCAGCGTCCGCCAAGGGAAGACGTACGCCGTCCCTTCCGGCCGGGCGGGCTCGCCGAGATCGACCGACCGCTGGGGCGGCCGGTGCACCCAGCCTGCGGCGTCCACGACGAAGCCGAGCGCCGTCCCGGCCAGCGGCGCGGCTGTAGAAGCCGGCCACGTGAGAATCTCTGATCCGACCAGGTCGACCACCGCCTGGAGCGCCTCCTCGCTCCCGCTCGGTGGTTCATAGGGCTGACCGCCGATGGAGAGCGCGACGTGCCCGGGCGGCTGCGGCGTGGAGAGCGTGAACATACCATTCCCACGAAGGTGCAGGTGATCGCGGAGGGCTTCTGGCCGGGTGTAGAGGTAGAACGAGAGCCGGTCACTGACCTGCTCGGCTTCGAGCGTCACGTAGCCGCCTGCGACTACCTGCTTCCCGAGCAGCACGCGCTCGTCAGGCAGGTCGTCATGGAGCGCGAAGGCAAGACAGCTGTCTTCCGCGCCGGGAAGGTAGCGGCTCTCCAGGACCTCACCCCGGTAGGCGATCACCAGTCGCGAGGAGTCGCGCGGAGCGGCGAAGGAGAAGCGGCCATGGGCGTCGGTCTCGGCGATCTCCCCGACTGCAGTCAGGTCGTTGAAGGGGACCGTGTAGGCGAATGCCCCCGCGATAGGATCACCGTCGGCGTCGGTCACCTGGCCAGTCACGTCCTGGGCGGCCGCGGGGAGCGCGAGCGCCGCGGCCAGGCCGGCGGACTGCGCGAGCCGGCGCCAGGACCACCCCTGGTAGCGTGGACCAGCGTCCATGCACCTGGTTGGGCGCGAGGTGATAAATAGACGCCTTGCCAGCTCCGGACCGTTTATATCCCTGCGGGAACAAATAGGAGCCATGGAGAAGTCGATCACGTTGCTCATTTTCATCGTCGTCGCCCTCGTCGGGGCCTTCATCGTGATCATGATGATCAGCGCGATTACCGGGGACTCCCAGAACCTCTTCACGCAAACCGTGGACAAGTTCAGGGACCTGTTGAATCTCAAGTGAGGGCACATGGCCGACGCATTGACCTTCGAGATGATATTTGCCGTGGTGGCGATTGTGGGAGCGCTCTTCCTCTTCCTGTTTGTGAGCGGCCAGTTCGGGACCTTCGCTGCCCTCAAGGATTGCCCGCCGGAGGGGGAGCCTATTCCTGTGTATATGTTCTGGTGCCGGGGTGGATCAGCTTCCTACGACCGGATAGCGGCGGACTCGATGAAGGCGCTGGCCTGCGCAGTCAATGCAGCGGCACAGGGAGCATGCACCGACGAGGCCTGCCCGGGAGCGTCGAAGCCGACCGTCACGGCGAGCTTCGTGGCGGCCGCGGAGCCGGAGCGGCGATGCTACGGCGCGAGCTGCGTCACCTGCACCGGCGGCTTCACCGTGGAGGACTTCGAGCTTCCCCAGGACGTCAGCAAGATCGACACCTGGATCCCCTGGTTCGGCATGCCCCAATCCCTGGTCTACTGGCAGCAGTTCCCGCTGGACGAGGACACCTGGTCCGAAGAACACGATTTCTCTTTCTACACGGTGGTCAGCGCGTTCGTGCTGATTGGGCCCACGAAAGGGATCAAGATCCTGCAAAAACTGGCCGCCGTCAAGAAGGTCGAAGGTGTCAGCAGCGCCGCTATCGCGGCCGCGAAGACGACCACCATCATCAAGGAGGGCATCTCTGCTACCTTGGCGAACACGCTCACGAAGAGGGGCCTGACGTTCACCGCGTTGCGCGCGGCTGCTGGCGGAGCCGCAACCTTCACCTACGAGGCGTGGGAGACGCTCCGGGCCCAGGCGGTGGAGGACTTCCTCGCTGCCCACCCTGACCAGATCGTCCTGCTCAAGGCGTTGCAGGGGAAGGATCAGACCATGTCCGTCGTGGATGAGCTCGCGGATAAGCCCGTGATCCTCCAATGGAGCCCGGAGTGGACCGATGACGAGCGGGCGCTCCATTTCGTGTCGCCCTGCAAGATCGACCGGATGGTCGTCGAATCCACGACGTTCGGCTGCCAGGAGTTCATCGCTGACACCACCTTAGGAACGGTGCACTGCAGCACGGATACGGAAGGAGCCTATGCCGAGCCACCGGAAGATGTCCCGACCTGCCAGGAGATCGGCGGCCCGATCGATCTCCCGTCCATCAAGAACCACCTCGGCCCGCGCCCTCCCCGTTTTGATGGCGATCTCATATCTGAATCCCCCTTCAGACCGCTTCTGGAACCCGCTTTCAACGCTATCAACGGTGGAGATCTGCCCAACTTCCCGCCACAGAAGCGCTTCTTTGCTGACGGGTTCTTCGTGGTTCCCATCAACGTCGCGCCCTGCAGCAAAGGGACGTCGTGCTCCCGCCTTGACCTGCTCTATGCGGATGCTGAGATCTCGGTGGCCAAGGGCTCGGAGAACCGCCTCACCTCCTCGGCGAAGCCCCGCGACTATGTCCTCAGCCAGGAGACCTACACCAATGCACAGGGACAGCCGACGACCGAAGCGGTCCAGGTAGGCTTCTCCCAGACCGATCAGACCATTTTTATCCAGGGCCCGACCGTTTTCTCCTCCGATCAAGAGATCACCTACACGTCAGATGACGGGACCTATGCGCTCCGTTTTTTCTCTGCTGTTGACGATGACGAGTGGGGCGTTGTTGCCACCCTTCCGCAGGACGGGTCGCTCTCGACGGCGACGGGTGTCCACTTCGTTTGGCAAACGCAGGAAACCGACGATCTCGTGACGCGGGGCCTGAACCTGGGCTACGCGAGCCCAGGGGATGTGGACATCGGCGTCATCCTGCGCGATGACGGCGGGGCCGAGGGGATCGTCTCGTCGTTCCAGGCATCCGACCGGATCACCATCCAGAAGTTCCCTGACATTCCCGGGACTGTTGCCACATACGAGGACAAAGATCTTGACGGCACCATTGACGTCCGGGGATTCGCAACCTTCAGCCTGACGGGATCGACGCCTGCCTGCCTGAGCGGCGGTGTGGTCGTGAAGGACTTTGTGCCCGCGGAAGACTACGATCCCAACTATTGCGTCCGGGAGACGAGCACGCTGGCGAAGATCGGCGAGGTCGCGGGATGGGCCGGTTTTGTGGGGAGCATCTTCGTAGGCGGCTGGCCGGGAGTCCTGCTCGGCCTCACCGGACTCTCGGGTGAAGCGTATGCGGGCCACCAGCAGGACTGGCCGAACGGGGGCGTCGGCTAGCATCCGAGCCGCACGCCAGCGAAGGCTTTTATGCGGCGGGCGCCAATAGATGTTCGTGGCCCGCGGATTCCTCGACATGAGCTACCTGATGATGATCATCGTTGCCATCGTGACGGGCGCGATCATTCTCGCCTTCGCGGCATCGAAGTGGGGCATATGAAAGGGATGACGCCCGAGTTCATCATGCTCGCCGTGGGGGTCATCCTTGCCGTTCTCTTCGCCTACTTCCTCGTGGCTGGCGTCGGTTGGACCACGAGCCTGTTCGATTTCCTCGGCTGACGACCGCCGACCTGGACTTTGGCACCCCTCGGCTTCCCGAACCAGGGGCGGCACGACACTTTCCAGGCACAGGCGCGCCCGCAAACGTTTATGTTCCCGCCTCCGCATAAGTATGTTATATGGCCATGAACATTCCTCCACTTGTCATTATTACCATCCTGTCGCTCGTCCTGGCCGCGATGCTCATCTTCGTCTTCATCAAGGTCTACCCGACGATCTTCTACCCTTCCTGCTACCGCAACACGATCAACAGCCTGGACGCCATCCCGGGAACGCTCACCCTTGGTCTCGACCGTTGCCTCGGGGACGAGTCGTTCACGCTCGAACTTCCCCTTGCGAGCAGCTGCGTGGAGAAGGTCGAATTCACGGATTATGGCGGCTGCAGGAGGATCTGCGCCAGCCTCACCGGGCAACAAGCCGACCTCCGGGAGGGATGCCTCGATGCGTGCGCGGAATGCGAGTATGAGAAGGGCTGCATCGTCGTCGTGCCGCAAGTCCCTTCGTGGTTCGATGACTGGAAGCTCTGGGAGACGTTCCAGAAGAAGATGAGCCCCGTCTCGGTCCTGACGACCGGCGACTACACCCTCGACCATGAGGTCTTCACGCCTGAATCGGCCGAGAAGGGCCTGGCCTGCCTCACCTTCACGCTCGAGAAGGCGGAGAAGTACTACGCCATCGATTCCTCTCCCGGAGCGTGCGAGGAGGAAGTCACATGCGCCTGAAAGGGCTCGAAGAGGCGCCATTGCTCGTGCTTTCGATGGTCCTGGCCCTGCTTGCCTTGGTGGTGGTCATCCAGACCGCCGACGCGTTCAGCCACCCGGACGCCAAGGCGCTCCAGCACGCTGTCGTGGTTGCGTCGTTCATCCAGACCCTGAGCCTGTCGGACAGCGGCCAGGGGACGGTGGAGTTCGGCGACCCGTTCGATGTCAGCGTCGTCTACTATGACGACAGCCTCATCGGCGGCGGAGTCGTCATGGAAACCAGCAATGGCCCTGAGGACGTGGACGCGAACGTCGATGGCGAAAGCGGGCACTACGTGATGGTCACCGCGAACCGTGACGGAGCAGTACCGAAAACCACGTTCATCCTGCTGTACCCCCAGGAGCGCGACGACGGCCTCCTGGTGACGTTCACGGACGTGACGCGCGCCTGCGTCTCCAAGTCGCTCACCGATCCGGTGGCAAAGGTGGTCCCATGCGCGTAGGAGACATCCCCTCGTCAGCGGCTGCCGGCGTCGTCCTGGTCTTCTTCATCGGTACGGTCACGATCTTCAGCGCTGCGCACCTCTATCAGGTGACGTCAGAGCTGAAGGATGCGGACGAGCGCATCGGCGCGATCGACATGGCCCACCTGGTCCGCTGGTGTCTGGGCGACGCCCCAGACGTGCAATTCCTCGAGTCCCAGAAGGGGAAGGAGTTCTCCGCTCTCGAGGGCCTGCCCGAGGCCTGCAAGCGGGATGTCCACGTGCGGATACGCGAGGTCGCGGGCGACCGCGCCTGGGAGTTCGGGGAACAGCAGGACGTGTCATACACCCTTTTTGTCCCGTTGAGCGACGGGCAAGAGGTGATCATGGGGGATCTCTATGTCTCGATCGACACCTGAGCCGCGCCGGCGGGGGAGCATCGACCTGGCAACCTTCGTGATCATTGCAGCGATTGTCATGGGCAGCCTGTTCGTCCTCGAACGGATCACGATCATCGACGCGGTCATCGGCATCCGGACCAACGTCCAGCTGGCCGTCGCCCTGAACAGCGAGGGAACCAAGGTGAACACGCTCACGATCACCGATGTCGGCCAGGGCAGGTATGGCGAGCTTCTCGCGCAGGGCCAGGCCGATCCTGCCCTGGACGACCTCCTCGATGAGCTCGGACTCGCGCTGGTCGTCCGGGATGGGGAGCACACGATCTTTTCCCGCGGTGAGGTCCGGGAGAAGGAAGGCCGATTCGTGGACATCGCCCTTCCCGGCCTGCGGAAAGGCGTGTTGGGGGTTGATGCAGAATGAAGGGCGCTTCGAGTCACATGTACACCGCAATGGTCCTGGTGATCATGCTCGTGATCGGAGTCGCGGTGATGTCCTTCCTTCCCGCACTCAACGAGCGGAACAGGATCCTGGAATTCACGCGGGACGGGTATGTCCTGCGCAACGCCGTGGACGGCGCGAAGATCTATGCTGAAGCTGCGCTGGTCTACTCCTACGAGCAGGGATGCTACGACGTCATGCGGCAGGGCGGGTACGCGGCGATTCCTGGTAACCAGCAGTACGCGACAGACACCGGAACCGTCGCGCTCTGGTACGACAGCGGGGGCGTGGGTCCGAGCCCGTCCGCTGCTCTCGCCAACCTTGAGGCGGCGACGGCGACGAACCTGAACCTCTACACGATCGCGCCGTACACGTTCCTGAAGACGTACGAAGTCGCCTTTCCCCCATATACGGTGACGCTCACCCCCCTCGCGGACCGCATGCGGCTGCAGGCCAGCTCAGGCGAGCTGATCGCCGGCGTGCGTGAGACGGAGACCGAGAAGCTAGCCATCCAGGAAAATCCGTCAATGGAGCGCGAGGACGAGGCCTGCATCGAGATCTTCACCCTCCACCGGGAGCTGGGGACCTTCCTTGGGGAGGCTTTCCATGCCGCGATCATCGCAGAGCTTGACCACTGGCCTCCCCAGGGAGAAGCGGAGATCCAGGGAACTGACCTTTCCAGCCTGGACAGCACGGCGATGGGCAATGCGGCCATGCAGGAAAAGAAGGAGACCGACCTCGCTGGCGCCCAGGAAGCTATCCGGCTTGCGCTTGAGGAGGCGGTGACCAGCCTTCCCCTGGCCGCTGCCGACGGGTTCGCTGCTGAATTGGGGGGGCACACGATCGAGGTGGCCGTGACACCGTCCTGCGACGCCCTGCTGACGGCTGCCTCGGGACCGATCCAGGCGAACTGCACCTTCACCTATGCGGCGACGATCGCCGCGACGGTCATCGTCACCGGCGACCAGGCGTTCCTGGTGCAGGCCGGGAACGATGTCGTGCTTTCCCCGGTCGCGCTGCGGTTCGCGGTCCGCGACACCTTCGACACGGCCATCACCGCCGGCGACCTCTTCGACCCAGGACAGCTCGACCAGATCGGCCCGCTGCTGGAGGAGGGAGGATGAACGCTCTCGTCGGGATCGTCCTAGTCACCTTGTTTGCCATCGCCGGGACCGCCGCGGCTGCCAACGACATCGTCTTCGTTCCCAGCTTCTCCAGCACGCAAGCCCCGTACATCGGGGGGAGTCCCTTCTTCCCAGCCGAGGAACAGGCGATGGAGTGGTATCGGTGGGTCGCGCCGCAGGCCGTGCGGTTCTTCATGGAAACGTCGCCGTTCCGGGAGTGTAAGGCCGACGCCGGCATACGCATCGTGACGGAGAACTGTCCGTGCACTGACGCGTGGAACGTGTTGAACGAGGAGCCTTTCCAGGCGTGCGTGACCGCGTGTGCTACGGCCGCTACCGGCCGGACGTTCCCGCCAGAGGGTGCGGGAAGGGTGGTGGTCTTTACGGACCGCGGCAGCAGCGGGACGTCCTACGATTATCCCATCGTGACCTGTTCTGTCGGCTACGTCCCAAGTCCGGTCAACGCATATGCGGGAAAGGGCGGCATCCCGCTCGATGAGCAGCTCAACCAGGGTATGATCACCTGCCCGACCCATGAACTGGGCCACAGCCTCGGCGGGCTCTGCGATGAGTATGGACTCGCGTTCTGGAGTTGGGAGGACGGGATACAGGGTGCAAAGGTCCCGACAGTCAATGGTCCGTGCCCGAACCAGTTCCCCCCGACAGAGGCTATCCTCGGTCCCGCGCACGCTTGCAATGCAGTCGGGGTTCCTGAGTGCGCGACAGGTCCGTGTTGCGGCCGCGACCTCGACGGCAAGCCAGAGACCCGGGAGGTGGACATCATGGGAGGCTTCCTGACGAACGAGGCAGGGACTGCGTACATCGCCTCCTCCCCGGCCTTCGCGGAAGGCAACTACAAGATCTTCGGGTCGTTCATCCGGGAGTTCGGCTACTGCCAGGACGTCCAGTACGGGTGCGGGCTTGGAAACTGCGCCGGCTGCTCCAATCAGGGCCGGTGCGAGGCCCTCGAGAAGATCGATGCCATCCTCGAAGCATCGGAGAAGAAAGCGACCAGCCTCCGGGAGAAGGCAGACGTGCTCGGCAACCAGGAGGCGGCCAACCTGAGCGGCGCGGCAGAGGCAGAATCTGCCGCGGCCCGGGACCGGATCGGCGGCACCAACCCGGACGCGTGGACGCCCGAGGACACCGCCTTGCTCCAGGCTGCGGCAGCGACGGTCAAGGTCGCCTGGCAGTCCCTTGCCATCCTCTTCGGCTGATCGGGAACCGCGCCGAAGAGCGGACGCGAAAGCTTAAAAGCTTTCCGTCCCATCCATTATCAGTACCAGTCACGACAGCATCACCAGCCATACGCCCGATCCGCGGGCAGGACGACCAGTATGACAAGCGACAACACCATTTACATCGGGAAGAAGCCCACCATGAGCTACGTGCTCGCCGCGATCACCCAGTTCTCCGGGGACGCGACCCAGGTCACCATACGCGCCCGGGGCAGGAACATCTCCCAGGCTGTCGACGTCGCCCAGGTCCTGAGCCACCGGTTCATCAAGGACCTCAAGCACTCGGTCCAGATAGGGACCGAGGAGCTCAAGGACAAGGACGACCGGCCGATGCGCGTCTCGACCATCGAGATCACGCTGACAAAATGACGGCAGCGGCACCAGCATGTCCCCTGCTGAAGCGCCCTATCTTTCGTACATCTTTGCACTTGCCGTAAAGCCGCTCACTTCCATGGCTTTCTTTCCCGGGAATATCTCCACCCTGAGCTTCCGGTCTTCGACAAGTTGCAGAAGGATGACGCCCTGGACGTCGTCGCCGTTCTTGGCGGTGATGCCCTTCGCGACAGAGATCTTGTCCCACAAGGACCCGTCAGGCACAAAGTAATCGTAGTCCACGAGCGCATATTCCACCAGCCCGGTCACGACCGACACATCAGCCGGGTCAGGCGCATTCCCTGCGACGCCGAACTGCTTTTCTGTGTCAGCGAAGTCGCCCATGGAGACAATGACATGGTTCGGGTCGATGTAATCAGGCGATATCGAGAGGTGGCCCACCCAGTACTTTTCAAGATTGGCGCCGGCATACCCGTTTGTCCCTTCTTCAAACCAGTTTCCGATGAGGCGACCGTCGATATCGTGGTCGAACTTGCCGGCTACGGGTTCAGCTGTCCTGATGCTCTTGGCGATCATGCTGGTGCGTATGGGGTCGGTGAAGTACTGGAGCGTGTCAGGCACGTGTATCTTCCACGGCTCCCTTTCGTAATGTTCAGGCACCAACAACCCAGGCAGGATGACAGCAACGTCGACGAGATTGTAGTCGACGTTGCCCGTGTAGTGGCCTATGCCTTCGCCTGCCGCTACAGGGATGTCGACGACTACGTTTTTTCCCTTTTCCGGGGCATGCTGCGCGATCTTGTCCGACAAGGTGTCGATATGTATGAACGTGCTCGAGACCCCGCAGGCATGCTCTATCTCCAGCCGGTAATCGTCCCATTCCACCTCCTGGCCTTTGCCAGCATCATAGTAGGTACCGGACATGTGCTGGATGGTCCGTATGCGCCCGTCGCCAGGTGAATACACCGCTATGTTCTTCTCTGGTTCTGCATAGTTCTGGAAGTACTGGTGGTCGACGGGAGTGACGTGGTTGCCGAACATCAGGCCGAGCGGGACCAGTATGCTGGTCTCATCCAGGTCCACTGGCGGGTACTCGAAGACGGGCTTGGTGCATGTGCCTGCATCAATGGGGGAGGAATCTCCGGCTTCGTTGGCCGCCTGGAAGTCCTGCTGGGTGCATCCGCTGGCCAGGACAACAAGGAACAACGCCAGCGGAAGGATCAACTCTCGGGGGTTCACTCATTATAGATGGGCTGGATCCATATATCGTTTCCGCCACCCGCCGGGCCAGACTTAGACGACGAGGATGAGGCCGAGGAAGATCAGGGCGATAGCGACGAGCTTCGCGACCAGACTCGACCGCCGCATCTCCTCCCGGATCAGGTGCGCGTGGGTCTTGCTGAGGGCCGTCGCGATCACGAAGACGAAGAAGATGTTGAGGGAGACGACGGCCGCGACGAGGCTGACTGGTGCCAGGGTGAGCGCGACGGCGAAGAGGAAGAATGCGAGGGCAGCGAGGCCGTTCGCGGCGATGAGCTCATGTTCGATTCCCTTCCTGGCCTTCTTCCGGAGGTGGGGATGGTGGACGACCAGAAAGACGGCGCCGACCGCCATGCCGCCGAGGCCGACCCATGCCAGGACAGGGAAGAGGCCATGGCCGGCGACCGCGGTGTCCAGGAGCAGGCTGCGGAGCGCGTAGAACGCAGCCGCCAGGAAGGCGTAGACGAACGGCCGCCTGCCGGTGCGGCCCGGCCGCTTCAGGGCGATGAGGATTGCTCCGGTGGCGAGCAGGACGGCCCCGAGGACGGCCGAGGGGAGCAGCACCTCGCCGAGTAGCAGCGAGCCCAGCAGGATCAGCAGGGGGTCGAGCTTCACGATGGGAATCACGCGAGAGATCTCCGCGTCCCTGGCGGCCAGGTAGACGAAGAAGATCGCCAGGTTGTAGGCGACGCCGGCTCCGAACGACAGCGTGATGGCAGAGGCGGGCAGCGCGAAGAGGTCGAAGGAGAAGGAGAAGGCTGCGAAGACCAGGAAGAAGGTGAATCCGGCGACGGTTGTGGCCACGATCGGGTCGCGCATCTCATCGGAGATGGTATGCTTGTCGATGATGTTCGTCACGCTCCAGGCCAGGGCAGCGAGCAGCGAGAGCAGCAGCCAGAGCATACGCTATCTTGGACGAGAGTGCAGATAACCTCAGCGCGCGGCCTTCCTTGCCGGGGGGAGGGCCTTCTTGCCCGAGGCGATCGTGCCCGAGACCTTCAGGGTCTGGAAGATCACGCGGGTGTCGCCGATCTGGTGGATGAGGGCCAGCCCGACCTTGACCGCATCCACATGGGCGGGTGACGTCTGGAGGAAGCCCGTCCCCTGGGAGGTCAGGTTCCGGATGAGTTTGGGCTTTGCGCGGGCGAAGCGCTCCTCGCCCAGGAACTCGAGAAGCGATTGTTCGACCGCTTCGTGGAGCGCGTCGAACGGGACCGGCTCCTCGGCATGGACGCGGAAGACGATGTAGCGCTTCTTCTCCTTCAGGGCCGGCTTCATCCCCTTTATTTACCTTCACGGTTAAAATAGCGCATGGACCGGTCAGAGCGGTGCCGCGGCCCTGCACGGGAGCACGCATGACCAGGAAAGACTATGCCGGTCTCTCGGTGTCCGGGTTCCTGAAGGGCGTACAGAACGGGGACGTCGACCTCGCGGACTTCTACCCCAAGCTGTTCGCGCGGCTGCGCGAGCTCCAGCAGAGCGGGAACTACTTCGTGACCCTCGCCGAGCAGGAGGCGTTCGCCGCCTTCCCTGAAGTGCGGCCGGGCCGGCTGTCCGGCCTGCCGGTCTCGGTGAAGGACAACATCTGCACCGAGGGCATCCAGTCGACCGCCGGGTCGCGGATCCTCGAAGGCTACCGGCCGCCGTTCGACGCCACCTCAGTGGCGCGGGCGAAACACGAGGGCGGCATCGTGATCGGGAAGACCCAACAGGACGAGTTCGGCTTCGGGACCTTCTCGGTCAACTCAGGCTTCGGCGTTCCCAAGCACCCGCTCGATCCCGCCCGGTCGTGCGGCGGGAGTTCAGGCGGCGCGGCCGGGCTGACCCGCGCGCTGGACCTGCCCCATGTCGCGATCGCCGAGTCGACCGGCGGCAGCATCTCCGCTCCTGCAAGTTTCTGCGGGGTTGTCGGGCTGACCCCCACCTACGGCCTGGTCTCCCGCTGGGGAC